>JADKJT010000029.1:0-300000 GCA_016720905.1 Gemmatimonadaceae bacterium
GTGTCGCGGGCGCACAAACCAGTGCCACGGCCATTCTTGATCGCGTGGAGATGAATGCCCGGCAACCGATCGATTTTCACGCGATAGTGCTGCCGGAGACCGTGTACGTCGGGCAGCAAGCCACGTATCAAGTGGCGGTGATGCTCAGTGCGGATGCGCGTTCGATTGCGTCGCAATCCGGGTTTCTCCGCCCGAATTGCACGGTTTGTTGGCATACGAGTTGGGCACACCGACGCGTGTACCGGCGACACCAATTGCAGCAAAGCGGCGCATTTCGAAGGCGCATGTGTTTTCGGCAGGCCCTTTTCCGGTGACCTCCGGCGCCGTTGGTGCCGCACCACCAATTGACCTACGCTTCCGCAATCGTCCAGCTATTTCAGTCGCGAAAGGCGCTTTGTGAGTGCGCGCCGAAAGCGCGGCGTTCATCGTGAAGGCCCTCCCGCGGAAAGTCCCTGACGATTTCAACGGCGCGGTGGGCGTCGCCAAGTCATCGGTGCGCATCGATACCACCGTGGCGCGTGTCGGTGATCCCTGGTGCTGACGCTCCGTGTACAGAGGGGACGGGCAACGTGGAGCTCTTGCATCGCCCGACCATCGAACTGGATTGGGCGTCGGTCGGGCGTACGGGGACCGAACACGCTGGAGTGGACAACATTGGAGCGCTCGTCCGCGGGACCAAGTTTCGACTGGATTCTGACGCCGGACCGCGACGGCCGCGTGATCGTGCCGAGAGCGCTCGCTACCGCCTACTTCCCGATCCATATGCCGCGCGGTACGCCGCTAGCCCGGTCGGCGCCCGTGGCCATTGTCAATCCGGCGTTACTCGGCGTCATCGGACGAAGGGAATCAGTGCCGATGCCGTTACGGACCGTCGAGGACGTCACCCGTTCAGGACCTGGTCAGGTGCCGGTCGCCCGCCCGCCAGTTGGCTGTTCTGGTTGGTGTGTGCGCTGCTGCTGCCATTGCCGTTCCTGTTGGTGACGCGCTCCACGCGCGGTAGCCGTCGCCCGTGTTCCGGGCCGGGGAGACACCACTTCCTCAAACGCACCAGTACGTGGAGGAGCTGAGCGCGCGGTGCGGCACGCGTGACGCGTCGCACGTTGCTCATCGCTCGCCCCGATTCGAGCGAAGTCCGCGGGCGCTGGTCTGTCACGGCGCCATGTGCGGCGCGTGTTGCGGCGAGCCGGCGTGACGCGGCAGACGACGCGCGATTGCTGGTCCTGCTCGAACAGCTCGATGAAGTGGGGTTCGCGCCGTCGGCATCAGCCAGCGAGTGCCGAGATCTCCAGCGCCGCCACCGAAACCGACGCGGCGCGTCGGGCGACAGAAGCTCTTGCGGCGCGTCGAGTCTGAAGCCGTGCCCCGGGGTCGCCAGCTGAACATGACGTCGATGGGCGCCCTGTGGATGCTGGCGGGACTGACCAGTGCGGCGTTCCTCGTTGCGCCGCTCCGCGCTGCGGCGAACGTCGCCTCAATCGGGTCGCGCTCCGAGCCTCGAAACACCGCGCGATCCGGTCGCTGCGGTCGGCTTGGCGCGAGACGCGTACCATCGGCGGGCGTTCACGGAAGCGGCACAGCGTTTCCAGGCATTGGTCGCGCGACATCCGCGTGAATCGAATCTGTTTGCGTGGTGGGAACGGCCGCGTGGGCGGCCGGTGACACGGTTGACCCGGTCATTGCGTGGCAGCGCGCGGCGCGTCTGGAACCACTCGCGGTGGATCTGCAGGGCATCAGTGCACTGCCTGCCGGTGCGCGAGGAGGCGTCGCGGACATCCCGATGGTGCCGGTGTCGTGGCTGGCGCAGTGGCCCGTGGTGCTGTGGTTCGCCGGATGGCTGGTGTTGACGTGGCTGGCGTGGCAACGCCGACGGTCAGGATGGTCGCCACGCGCATGTCGCTGCCCAGCTGCGGGGCATGGCGCAATCCTGTCCGCCTGCTGGCCCCTTGTCCGCCTGGGCGCCGCATGGTGAGGAGCACGCGCACTCGACGCGTCGGCGCTGGGAAGTGCTGCGACCAGAGACGATACGCATTGCACCCGGTAATGATGCGGATGCCATGGGGGCGTGACGACAGGCGATGTGGTGCGCGTGATGGAGTCGCGAGACGGGTGGCGACGCGTCGTGCACGCGGACGGCGGGCGCGGCTGGTTGCCCGCTATGCGACTGCTTGCGATTGAGGAATCGACGAACGTGACGGTGCTCGAGGCGGCCCCGGATCAGAGTACCGAGTGGGCGTCCGGTTTCGGTACCGTGACCATGCCACGGTGCCATCCTGTCCAGCAGGGTCGCCGATCAGATTGCGGTAAGCGAAGTGGTCGAGCGCCCGGCGTCCGTCGTCAAGGGACTGGTAGAATGCGCTCGACGCGGGCGCGACGATGGTGGAGGTGACGGTCGAGGAAGGCGGCCGCGCACTGGTGCGCATCGCGGACGATGGCGTCGGAATGGATCGCGCCGATGCCGTGCTTTCGCTGGCACGACACGCGACGTCGAAGATCACGTCAGCTGAGCAGCTGGTTGGTGTCCGCAGCTACGGTTTTCGCGGTGAAGCACTGCCGGCCATAGCGTCGGTATCGAACTCGGATGGAAACCGCCACGGAAGATGGGGCGGGGACCCTGGTGCGCGTGGCCGGCGGCACCGGTGATCGACACGCGCGAGGCCAGCGCGACGTCGCCGGCACGACGGTGACCGTGACGGGACTCTTTACAACACGCCAGCGCGCCAGAAATTCCTGCGATCCGCGAGGTCCGAATGGCGGGGCATTCTCCGGACGGTACAGGCCATCGCGGCGTTGCGTCGCGATGTGCACTTTCACCGTGCGTCATGACGGCAAAGGTGGTGCTTGAACTACCGGCCGCGCGTGATTTGCGCGCGCGTCTGGCCGCGCTGTGGGGCCATCAGGATATCGAGCGGTTCATTGCCGTGGACGACGTGACCGGACCGATGCATGTCACGGGACTGGTAGAGCGACCGGCCGACGTGGGTACCGGCACCCGTCGCGTGCTGCTGATGATCAACGGCCGGGTGATCCGCGATCACGGCATCGTGCGGGCCGCGGAAGCGGCGTACCGGTCGACGTTGCCGGCGGGTGTGCGCCCGTCGCTGATCCTGCAATTGCATCTGCCGGGAGACGGCGTCGACGTCCAACGTGCACCCGGCAAAGTCGGAGGTGCGCCTGCGCGAGCAGTGGCCGGTTGAACGCGCGGTGGAGCATGCCGTCCGACGCGCTGGGTAATCGCGAGGCGAGCGCCGGTATCGGGTGGCGCACCTGGACACCGGCGCCGGTGGCCGATTAGCGCCAGGACATCCACACGCGAGCCGGCGGATCTGCGGGCGCGTCCACCGGCGAGGCCTGTTCGCACCATCGTTCTCCGACGCGACCGGCCGCGGCGGCGATCGGTCGCGCCGTCGACTGAGGTCGCCGGGAACGATTGGGACCGGGCAACGGCGGCCGGGTTCTCGGCGGCCGACGACACGCCGTCCGTGCGGCAGGTCCCGCCGCTCCTGCAGTTGCGCCGAACGTACCTGCTGTTCCGAGCACGAAGAGGAGTCGTCGTGTTGATCGATCAACATTCGGCGCATGAGCGCGTGTTGTACGAGCAGTTCATTGGCACACTCGAGCGCGGCGAGTCACCAGCGCAGCGCCTGTTGACTCCGCTGACGCTGCACCTTGGGCCGGATGAGGCGGAGGCATTCGATACCAACCGCGCGGCCTTCGAGGGCACTGGGTTTCGAGATCAGTCACTTCGGTGGTCATTCATTGCCGTGCAAGCGGTCCCACGCCGCACCGCGTTTCGATGCCGAACGCTGTCTGCGCGAAACGTTGGCCGCGCTCACCGGTGACCGGGCACCGGGTGATGCCAAGCGCCACGAACGTCTGGCCGCCACGTTCGCCTGCAAAGGCGGCGGTCAAGGCAGGAGACGTGTTGTCGCCGGGCGAAATGCGCGCCCTGTATGTCGCGCTTGCGGACACCAGACTGCCCGCGCACGACGTGCACGGACGGTCGACGATCGTGCGGTTGTCCTGGGACGAACTTGACCAGCGTTTCGGCAAGATGACAGACGTTGACGGTGCCAGCCTGATCACGCCCGTCATCATCGGGCCGACGGCGGCAGGAAGTCGGCCATCGCCCTGCATCTGGCATCAGACGCTACGGGTTGTCGATCATCAGTGCCGACTCGCGACAGGTGTACGCCGGTTTCAACATCGGGACGGCAAGCCCAGCGCTGATGAACGAGATTGATACCGCACTACGGCATCGATGTGCTGGCGCCCATCCCGGTACTCCGCCCACGAGTGGGGCGCGATGCGGAGCAGTGGGGCACGGAGTCCGCGCACAGGGCCGCATGCCGTGGTGGTCGGAGGCACCGGATTCCAGTACGGGCGCTGGTCGATCCCCTCGACGACACGCCGTCGTTGGAGCCGTCTCGTCGGGCCGCGTTGGGATCATGGCTCGCGGCACTCGATGCGGAAACGCTGGAGCGCTGGTGTCGACGACTCGATCCCGCGCGCGCAGCCTGGGCCGCACGCAGCGACTACGGGCGGTCGAGACCGCGCTGTTGGCGGGACGCCGGATCAGCGAATGGTCCGTTGGCAATACCGACGTTGAGGCGACCGCAGCGTCGTCGCGCCCCCTGGCGCGTCAGGCGCGCTATCTTGTGGTTGATCCTGGGCCGTCGCTGGCCACGCGCATTGCTGGTCGCGTGGCAGCGATGGTGGCCGACGGATGGTTTGACGAAGTGCAGGCGCTGATGGACTACGTGCCGGCCGACGCGCCGGCATGGCTAAACTCAGCGGGTACGCGCCGGGTACGTGATCCGGTCGCCGGCGTGATACCGCCAGCCGACGCCGTGGAACGCGTCATCATTGAGTTACGGCAATACGCCAAACGACAACGAACCTGGTGTCGACATCAGTTGCCCGAGGCCCAGGTGACACGAGTGGATAGCAGTGCCGGACGCGCTGGCGTTGTAACGCGCGCATGGTGAATCCGACGACGGGAGTGCGACATGAAGATCGGCATCACCTGCTATCCCACCCATGGTGGGCTCTGGCGCTGTAACTACGGAACTGGGGATCGCGCTGGCGGCGCGCGGGCATGGTGCCTTCATCACCTACCAGCAACCGTTTCGCCTGCCAAACTTCCTGCCCGCGTGTGGTTTCATCGAAGTCGACGTGGGCCGATATCCCCTGTTCCGAGTATCCACCGTACGATCTCGCGCTGGCCGTCCGCATGCACGAGGTCGTGCGCGATCATCAACTGGACATTCTGACTGCCACTACGCCATCCCGCATGCGACCAGCGCCTGGATCGCGCGCGAGTGCTCCGCGAGGGCGCGGGCGACGTCAAGGTGGTCACCACGTTGCACGGCACCGACATCACCATTGTCGGACAGGAGCGGTCGTTCTATACCATTACGAGATTCTCCATCGAGAAGTCTGACGCCGTGACCGCCGTCTCGGACTATCTGCGTGACGAGACGTACCGCGCGTTCGGTTGTGTCGGCTGCGACGTCGAGGTCATCCATACCTTCATTGATCCGAATCTGTTCGATCGGTCGCGGCATGTCTTCCCGATTTCGGATGACGTCGTGAAGGGCCGAAAGGTGCTCATGCACATCTCCAACTTCCGACCCGTCAAGCGCGTGCGGGGACATCGTGCGCGTATTTGCGCAGTCAATGCGGTCCGTGCCGGCGATGTTGCTGATGGTCGGCGATGGTCCCGATCGGGTTGGAAGCCGAGGCAGAAGCGCGGGAACTCGGGGTCGCCGATTCGGTGTTATTCCTCGGCAAGATCGATGCGATCGCACCACTGCTGGCCGGCGCGGACCTGTTCTTGCTGACCAGTGACAAGGAATCGTTCGGCTTGAGTGCCCTCGAAGCGCTGGCGTCCGGCGTGCCGGTCATTGGCGCGGACGCTGGCGGGCTCCCTGAAGTGGTGACGCAGGGCGTAACCGGTCATCTGTGTGCGGTCGGCGGCGTGGACGCGATGGCGCACGCGAGTGTCGCGCTGGTCACGACTCCGGCGCGCTGGCAAGTGATGAGTGACGCGGCGGCGGCGGAGGCGCGTCGCCGTTTCTCGCAGGGGGCGGTGGTGGCGCAGTACGAAGCCGTGATATGCGCGGACGCTCGCAGCACCGCGAGCTGCCACACCACCCCCGCGCCCGTGACCATTACGCAAGCCGTCATCCTCGGACTGGTGCAGGGGTTTGGAGAACTCCTGCCCATTTCGAGTTCCGCGCATCTCGCGCTCGCGCCCTACTTCCTGAACTTCACCGATCCCGGGGCTGGCATTTGATGTTGCCTTGCACTTCGGGACGTTGCTGGCGTTGATCTGGTATTTCCGTCGAGAGTGGATGGAAATGCTGGCCAGCGTGGGGCAGATTGTGCGTACCTGTCGAGTCGTGACCATCCATGAGAAACGCGCGCTCTATCTCGTGGTGGCCACGATCCCGGGCGGCATCGGTGGGCTGCTGCTGAATGACTACGCGGAAAACCACCTTCCGCTCCTGGCATTGATCGCCACCACGCTCGCGGTGATGGGGGTGGTGCTCTGGGCCGTGGATCGCTGGAGCGTGCGGGCGCGGGCGATCGAGGACGTCACGTTGCGTGACGCGATTCTCATTGGGCTTGCCCAGGTGTTGGCGCTGGTGCCCGGCGTTTCGCGATCGGGTTCCACGATTACGGCGGCCGCGCCCTGCACTTCGATCGCGCCAGCGCGGCGCGTTTCAGTTTCCTTGATAGCATGCCGATCACGCTCGCCGCCGTGGTCCTCAAGATGCCAGAGGCCGTGCGCGCCGAGGGGCTGTCAGCACCGCTGATAGTCGGTGTTGTCGTGGCGGCCGTGAGTAGTTGGGTCGCGATCACCGTCCTGTTGCGCTACATGAGTAAACACAGTTTCGGCGTCTTTGCCGCGTATCGATTGCTGCTGGCGGCGGCCGTGTTCGCCACCATTGCAGCTCGAGGGTAGCTGCATGGCGTGATGAGGGGGCGCGCTGCATGCGCCCGACGACGAGCAGCGCAGTCGGCATCGGCGTTGGGGCTGGTGCAGTTGGTGCACGAACGCGAACGGCATCCACCATGGACGTGGCGCACGCATTGGCCGCGGACGGGGCACCCGCCGGCCTGCTGGTGGTGGCCGACCGCCAGCATCAAGGTCGAGGTCGTGGCGGCAACCGCTGGGAGTCGCGCGATGGGGCCGGACTGTGGATGACGCTGATCGAACGACCCGTCGACCAGCGCGTCATCGGCGTGCTCGCCCTGCGCCTCGGACTGGCGATTGCCGACGCGCTGGATCCGCTGGTTGAGGACCGCATACAGCTCAAGTGGCCCAACGACGTGATGACAGGGCGCGGGAAGGTTGCGGGAATTCTGGTGGAGGCGCGGTGGCGCAACGCGTCCGTAGATTGGGTCGCCGTTGGGATCGGCATCAACCGTCGCGTCCCACCGGAGATCAAGTCCGCCGCTGCGGTTCGCGAAGGGGTCTCGCGCGCCAGGCTGTTGGAGGCCGTGGTGCCGAGGTTGCGCGCTGCGGTGTCCGTTCAGGGCCAGCTCTCAGACACGAGCTCGCGCCTGGCATGCGCGCGACTTCGCGCGTGGTCGCCGTATTGCTGCGCCGCGCGCCGGCCGGGTTGTCGGCATCGCGGCGGATGGGGCCCTGTTGGTGGCCGATGCCACCGGCGCTGCCGTCGAGGCCGTGCACGCCGGCTCCCCTGGTGTTTGACGACGAGGCCTGACCCATGACACGCCGCCCGAGCGATTCACGAGGTGTCACCAGGAGCCGGAGCGACGGTGCTGATTGTCTTCGATGTGGGGAACACCGAAACCACCATCGGCCTGTTTGATGGGGTCGCGCTGACGAATCACTGGCGCATCATGACCGCCGTGTCGCGCACCGCCGATGAGTTTGGATTGGTGCTTCGCGGACTGCTGTCGGCGGCCGATGTGTCGATCGGTCGCGTGACGGCGGCGGCCATCGGCTCTGTGGTTCCACCGATCACCGACCCGCTGGTCCGCGCATGCAACGAATACCTGCGCGTGACACCGGTGGTAGTGGATGCGAAAGCGGCGTTGCCCATTCGCTTGGAGGTCGATGAGCCGATGACCGTGGGTGCCGATCGCCTGATCAACACACTGGCCGCCAGTCGACTCTTTGCCCGTGACACGATTTGCGTTGATCTCGGCACGGCCACGACGTTCGACTGCATCACCGCCGATGGAGTCTTTCTCGGTGGCGTGATCATGCCGGGCGTACGGTCGTCGGCCGAGACGTTGACGCGCCGCACATCGAAACTGCCGGCGACCGAACTCCGGCCGCCGAGACAAGTGATTGGGAAACGGACCGAGGAATGCATCCGAGCCGGTGTGTTGTTCGGAGCGGCGGACGCCATTGACGGCATCGTGCGGCGCATCAAAGCCGAATGGCCACGCCCCGGGACGCCGCTCGTGGTCGCCACGGGCGGACTGGCGGATGTCCTCCAGCCGTACTGCCGGGAATTCGATCGCGTCGAGCCGTTCCTGACACTTGTCGGACTGCGCATGGCGCACGAACTGCTGATGGCGTAATGCCGGACCGAGCCGGGCTGTGTCGTGGTGCTCATTCCGGGGGATCGGCCAAAAAGGCATGGCCGCAGCCAATTCGACTCACCTCATGCGCATTCGCCATACGCGGCACGCCGTTTCGGCGTACTGTTGAGTCTGTAAGCCGTTAAATTTCAATCACTTATGCAATATTTTGCGACCGAGATGCGGCTTGACGTCGCCTTCTGGCCCGTTTAGCATTCACTCACGTTAGCACTCAACTATCGCGAGTGCTAACATCGAGCAAGTAACTCGTTCGATCCCCTGACACATACGCAGGAGACCAGGACTCATGGCAACTAAGAGTGCCGCGAAAGTAGCGCCGCTCGCCGATCGCGTCGTCGTCAAGCCGCTCGAAGAAACCGAGCAGATGCGTGGTGGGCTGTACATCCCCGATACCGCCAAGGAAAAGCCGCAGCAAGGTGCCGTCGTGGCGGTTGGACCGGGTCGCTTCGAGAAGGACACGCGCGTGCCGATGGATGTGAAGGTCGGCGATAAGGTGCTGTACGGGAAGTACAGTGGAACCGAGGTGACGATCGAAGGTGAGCAGCTGCTCATCCTCCGCGAGTCCGATGTGCTCGCGATCATCAACTAAGTCGAACCAACCGAAAACGGAACGCAACCATGGCTGCTAAAGAACTGCATTTCAACGTCGAGGCGCGCGCCGCACTCAAGCGCGGCGTCGATCAACTCGCGGAAGCGGTGAAGGTCACGCTCGGCCCCAAGGGCCGCAACGTGGTCATCGACAAGAAGTTTGGCGCGCCGACGGTCACCAAGGACGGTGTGACGGTCGCCAAGGAAATCGAGCTGGCCGATCCCATTGAGAACATGGGCGCGCAGATGGTGAAGGAAGTCGCGACCAAGACCTCCGATCTGGCGGGCGACGGCACGACCACGGCCACCGTGCTCGCGCAGGCGATCTTCCGCGAGGGACTCAAGAACGTCACCGCCGGCTCCAACCCGATGGCGCTCAAGCGCGGCATCGACAAGGCCGTCGCCGGTATCGTGGAAGAACTCAAGAAGCTCTCCGTGCCGACCACGGGCCGGAAGGAAATTGCGCAGGTGGGAACGATCTCGGCCAACAACGACCCCGAAATCGGCAACCTGATCGCGGAAGCGATGGAGAAGGTCGGCAAGGACGGCGTGATCACGGTTGAGGAGGCGAAGGGCCTGGAGACGACGCTGGAGACCGTGGACGGCATGCAGTTCGACCGCGGCTACCTCTCGCCGTATTTCGTGACCGATCCGGAGAAGATGGAGGCCGTGCTCGAAGGCGCCCTCATCCTGATCCACGACAAGAAGATCTCGGCCATGAAGGACCTGCTGCCTATCCTCGAGAAGGTGGCGCAGCTTGGCAAGCCGTTGCTCATCATCGCGGAAGACATCGAAGGCGAGGCCCTCGCGACGCTGGTCGTGAACAAGCTGCGCGGCACACTGCGCATTTGCGCCGTGAAGGCGCCCGGCTTCGGCGATCGTCGCAAGGCGATGCTGCAGGATATTGCGACGCTGACCAAGGGTCAGGTCATCTCCGACGAAGTCGGATTCAAGCTGGAGAACGCGGTCGTGACGGACCTCGGCTCGGCCAAGCGTCTCGTGATCGACAAGGACAACACGACGATCATCGACGGCGCCGGCGACAGCAAGGATATCGAAGGCCGCGTGAAGGAAATCCGCTCGGCCATCGACAAGAGCACCTCGGACTACGATCGTGAGAAGCTCCAGGAGCGTCTGGCGAAGTTGGCCGGTGGCGTGGCCGTCATCAATGTCGGCGCCGCGACCGAAGCCGAGATGAAGGAGAAGAAGGCCCGTGTCGAAGACGCGCTGCACGCCACGCGTGCCGCCGTCGAGGAAGGCATCGTCCCCGGTGGTGGTGTGGCGCTGATTCGCGCCCAGCATGCGCTCAAGGACGTGAAAGTCGCCGAGCGTGATGAGCAGATCGGTGTGGACATCGTGCGTCGCGCGATCGAAGAGCCGCTCCGCATCATCGTGCAGAACGCGGGTGGTGAAGGTTCCATCGTCGTCGAAAAGATCCGCAACGCGAAGGAGAAGAACTTCGGCTACAACGCGTTGACCGATGTGTACGAGGATCTCGTGCAGGCCGGTGTGATCGATCCGACGAAGGTCACGCGCACGGCGCTGCAGAATGCGGCGTCCATCGCCGGTTTGCTGCTCACGACCGAAGCGTTGATCGTCGAGAAGAAGGAAGCGCAGGCACCGGCCGGCGGACATGGCGGCGGTGGCGGTGGCGGCATGGGCGGGATGTACTAGGGCCCGTTGTACAAGTCGATGTGAAAACAGGGGCGCCACAGTGTGGCGCCCCTGTTGGCGTTGGTGATGTCGGCAGTGGAGGTTCAACCGTCGTTGGCAACGTGCAGGGAGGGCGGTACCGTCACGCGTTCGCGCATGACGGCTTCGCGCAGTTCCAGGGCACGGTCCTCACCGTCCACCCCGCTCACCAATTCACGCAATCGTCCGTCGTGCACGTCGTACACCAGACCATGAAGCAGTGGTCGCCGGCCGCGGGCCCAGGCATGGCGCACGATCGGGGTCCGCGAAAGCTGAAAGACCTGTTCAAGGACGTTGAGTTCCACGAGCCGACGAAAGCGCGCTTCCGCGTCGGGCAGCTCGGCAAGCTCCGACTGATGCCGCAGCTGCAGGTCACGCACCACCTGCAACCAGTGATCCACCAGCCGATGACCCATCGGCTCCATGGCGGCACGCACGCCGCCGCACTCATAGTGGCCGCACACCAGGACATGTTTCACGTCCAGCACCTCGACCGCATACTCGAGCGCCGACAACATGTTCATGTCGGTGGGATCGGCTTGGTTGGCGATGTTGCGATGGACAAAGATCTCCCCGGGATGAGCGCCAGTCAGCAATTCCGCGGGAACACGCGAATCACAACACCCGATGAAGAGGAAGTGGGGTTCCTGGCTGATCGCGCGACGCTCGAAGAAGTCGGCATCGGCGGCCCGCATCCGGTCGGCCCAGAGATGATTCTGCGCGAAGAGGCGAAGGTAGTTCTGCATCCCTGCAATCAATCGCCGTTACAGCCCCAGCGACAACTGCGACATGCCCGCGCCGTGTATCGCGCCGTCGGCACCGATCGGTCCGCAGGGTACCGATTGAGAGGCCGCCCACACGCCGTCTCGTCGCCATCCAGCCCGGCGGAGCGCTTCGCGCGAGCGGCTGATGGCCGCGAGGGGAGTGTTATTGGTCTGGCTCAGATGGGCCAGGATGACGCCCCTCAGGCCGCGATGCGAGACGCTGGCCAGCAGGGACGCCGTGGCGCCGTTTGAGAGATGGCCGAGCGGCCCACCGATGCGTTGCTTGAGTGGCCACGGATAGGGCCCCTCGGCCAACATCCGCTCATCGTGATTCGATTCAATCACCAGAAGGTCGCAATCGGCGATCGCCGCCGGCAACGCTGCCGGCACATGCCCCAGATCGAGGGCGACGCCAACGCGGGCGCCACTGGCGCGATCCGTCAGTACGAGTGCAGCGCAGGCCCGAGCGTCGTGCGGGACGGCGATCGCGACGACATCAAAGCCGCACACCGACGTCGAGACGGCGAAGGAAAGCGCCCGGGTCTGCGATGGACCGCCGTCCGGGGAATCGGCGAGGGCCTGGAGTGTCTCGGGAACCGCATGAACGGGCCATCGCCATCGGGTGCTGGCAGCTCTCGCGCCGCTGGCGTGGTCGACGTGCTCATGCGTCAGCAGCAAGGCGGCCACGTGGTCCGGACGACGATCCGCCAGCGCGAAGCGCCGCGCGAGCAGGCGAGGCCCGAACCCCACGTCTACCAGCACGGAGCTTTCCGTGCCATCGATGAGGATCGCGTTGCCTCGACTGCCGCTGCCAAGCACCGTTACGCGCAACACGAGCCCGCCCGATCCTTACGCACGCGCCACGTCGGCCATCAGCGTGTCGGCCACCGATGGTCGGCGATGGCGTGCGCGTAAACGGATTCCCAATGGGCGCGCTGACGTGCGTCGAGTTCGATCTGGCGACGGGCCATCATGCGCGTCGCCGTCTCCAGAAACTTGTCCCGTTCGAACAGGGCGTACGGCGCGCGCGTGCCCCAGGAGAATGGTGCAACGGCTTTGGGTGGCATGGCATCCATCACGTTGGTACCGGCGCCCAGAACGCAGCCCGTGGTCAGTCGCATCCCGATTCCCGTCTTCACGTGGTCACCGAAGAACGTACCGGCAAACTGCAATCCGGTGTTGCCCGCACCAGCCGTAGTCCACATGGCGACGGTCCCATAGGTGTTCTTCAGGTTGCTGGTAATCGTCCCGGCGCCGAGGTTGACCCAGCGCCCCAGAATCGAATGACCGACGAATCCGTCATGGCCCTTGTTGGCATGTCCGATGAATACGGACATGGACAGCTCCCCATGCACGCGACAGGTATCGCCAATGGACGACGCCGCAATGCGATCGCCCGAGACATTTGTGTCGCACCCGATATAGCAAAGGCCGACGATACGGGTGAACGCCTGTACCGTCGCCCCGCGCCGCAGGAGTACCGGACCGCTGCGCGTGTCAAACACAGTGAACGGCTCGACGTTCGCGCCGGCTTCGACATACACCGGCGCCTCGCCGATGATCTGCGGACTGTGCGGGAGCAGGGAGACGGGCAGCGGCGTGGCGCCGAGCGCCGCCGCGAATGCCGGCACATCCTGCACCAATTGCGTTGACAGATGCCGGACGATATCCCACACGGCGTCCAGCCACACACCATCCACCGACCTGACCACCGCGTCGATCGGCACCAATGACTCGAGCGCCAGTGTGCCATCGCGCAATGCCGCGGTCGAGAGTGGCGCCCGCAATCGCACCGCCGCCACCCGAGAGCCGACGTAGATCGCGTCGGCGGCGTCGGCCGTCGCCGTTCCCAGGACGGGAAGGGCGCGGGCATTCACCAGCCACGTCTCCGCCGGCAACGGCAGGCTGGCCATCGGCGGGGCATCGAACTCCGCGAAATGCGCGAGATGTGGCGCTGCGATGCACGCATCGACGCGCCGACCGAACCACAATGCCCACCGCTCGCGGCCGAGCAAAGCGCCAGCGCGCAGTTCGCTGATCGGTCGAGTGGTGGCAAACGGTTCGAACTCGCGCGCCTGCGCGTCGTCATAGAGAACGATCACGGCCCGCGGAGCTCCGGTGGCAGCGCATCCAGCAACACCTTCAGATCGGCCGCTCGTTCGCGGGTCGTCACCATGACCACGCCCTCACGGGCCACCACCACCAGATCGTTCACCCCATACAGCACGACCGTCGTGCCTTCGGCGTGCACGACGTTGTCGCGGGCCTTGAGCAGGAACGACGGACCATTGGAGGCATTGCCGGCCTCATCGAGTGCCCGTACGCGATGCAGCGCGGCCCAAGTACCGACATCGTCCCATCCGAACCGGCCGGGAATGACCAGCACGCGATGACTGCGTTCAAGCACTCCCACATCGATGGCAATGGACTTCACCTGCTGGAAGAACGCGTTCAGGTCATCGCCGGCGGCATCCAGTGCCGGTTGCACTTCGGGGGTGTGCGCCCGGATTTCGTCCAGCAGATCGCCAACGCGCCACGCGAAGATGCCGGAATTCCAGAAGTATCCGTCGGCGACCATCGTGGTGGCGCGTTCTCGATCCGGCTTCTCGACAAAACGCGCGACGCGACGGATCTGGTCTCGCAGCAACTCGCCCGGCTGGATATAGCCGAATCCCGGGTCTGGTCGGGTCGGCACGATGCCCACCGTGACCAAGGCGTGTTCGCGCGAGGCAATCTCGGCAGCCTCGGCCAGGGTCCGTTGAAAGCCATCCACATCACCAATCGCCCAGTCGGCGTGTACGCACACCATCACCGATTCCGGACCGGTGCGCGCCGCGATGGTCCGTGCCGCCCACGCCAGTGCCGCGCATGTTCCTGCCGGTCGCGGTTCGGCAATCACGTTCTCGGCCGGCAAGCCCGGCTCCATGACCAGCACCGCATCGCGCAGCGACGCGTTGGTGAGCACCAAGGTGCGTTCGAGCGGCGCCAGCGTCAGCAGCCGATCGATGGAATCACGCAGCATGGGGGCCGACGAGATCAGCGGCAGCAATTGCTTGGGTCTGTCCGGGGTGGAGAGCGGCCAGAACCGCGACCCCACGCCACCAGCGAGCACCACATTCCAGCGAATCATGCGTTGGTCATGAAGAGAGCGAGGACATATCGACGAGCGCAGCGGGGGCGGTTTCCTGCAACGAGGACGTTTCGGCCAGCGTGAGTGTCACCACCCGCTCGTAGAGCCGGCGAGGACTGAATGGCTTGGTCATCACCCCCGACACGCCAAGGGCTTCCACCGCGCGCAGTTGCGCGTCTTGTCCGGCGGCGGTCAGAATCAGGCAGGGTACCTCGCGCCACCGGGCATCCGAACGCAGCACGGTCAGGATCTCCTGGCCACTCATGCCCGGCAACATCAGGTCGAGGATGATCAGGGCCATTTGGGGATGAGCGGCGAGCTGGGCAAATGCTCCGGATCCGTCACTCGCCAACAACACACGGAATGGCCCCTGCTCGAGGCGCGTGCGGAGGATGAGTCCAATGTGCGGCTCATCGTCCACGACGAGGATCTCGACGCGTTCCTCGGCCTTGGGCGAGTGGGTCGTGCTCAGGCCAACGCCGCGATCTGCGCGCGGTGTCGGCGCAAGTCGAACAACATGGCGGCCAGATTCGCCGAAGGGCGGAGCAACACAAGCAGCAAGGCATCAGGCGAGACTGATGTCACCACCGCCGTGCCTCCGGAGTACTCGAGCACCATCAGCCCGAAGTCGCCACGCCCTGAGGCCAGGCCCATGTCGACAGCGGCCACTACCATGGGCGGCACGTGCGCCGCCAACCCTTCCGGGTCGAGTGCCCCCTCTGTTGCTCCGTCGATAAGCAGGCCGTCGCGTCCCAACACGATTGCTGCATCAACGCCGTCGCGACGCCGAAGCGCGCTGACCAGATCCCGGATGGTCGCCATGGTGGAACGCTGGCCGCACTGCGGGGTGAAGTCAAGCATCCGAACCGCTTGCCCGGACACGAGTTGGGCGGTAACCTCCAACCTCGCTTCTGCCATGGGGACTACCCTGATACTTCGTCTGTTCGGCGCGCGCCCATTCTCGCGGCGCGCCATGTCATTGCCCGCCCTGATCGCCGCCGCCGCCATGCTGGTTCGTTGTGGTGGAAGCGACAGCTTCCTCACGCCGGCAAACTACGAAAACGTCGACCGGCAGTACGACGTGTGGGCGCTCAGTGGTTCCTCGTCGGCGCTCCCCGCGGGCTACCAGTTCACCTCGGAATCGTTGGTGCGTCCACAGGTGCTGGCGAATGGCTCGCTCAACTTCGACGTCGCCTTCGACATCACGCCGGCGGGGAAAGTGCTGGTGCTGCCGGCACGCCTTATTGTGCCGTTGCCGCCCGCGGGCGCGCCATCGCTTGGCTTCGTGCGGCAACCGGGGGCCTACGAGCAGATTCAGCGCGCGACGGACAAGGGCTATGTGACCGACAGCTCAACCACGTTGGCCGTGGGAGAGACGATCACCATTCGGCTCGCCAACTCGGGATGCGTCTACGGAGAGCCCTTCTACGCCAAGCTCACCATCGACGAAATCAACGTGACGGAACGCCGCTTGCTCATGCGCACGCTGGTCAATCGGAATTGCGGCTATCGGTCGCTGGTGGCCGGCGTTCCCAAGGACTGAGGAGTCTCCTCGTTCCACTGAATTCGACACTTCGTTTCTGACATGCACGATATTCGCCTGCTGCGAGATCAGCTTGACCTCCTGCGCGACGGGATGCGCCGTCGCGGCAAACTCGCCGAGTTGGCGCCCCTGTTGGATCAGGCCGAACTGCTCGAGCGCGAACGGCGCGGTGCGATTACCGAGCTTGAGTCACAGCAGGCGCGCCGAAACAAGGTGACACAAGACGTCGCCCAGCGCCGCAAGGCCGGCGAGGACGCGTCGGCACAGATCGCCGAGGGTCGCACTATTGGCGAGACGATTGCCACGCTGAATCAGCGACGTCTGGACGCCGAAGCGGCGGTGCAGAAGCTGTTGTTCGAATTGCCGAACATCACGCTGCCCGAGGTACCGGAGGGCGACGAGTCCGCCAACGTGGTCGTGCGTAGCTGGGGTACGCCGCGCACGGATGGTGCGGCGATCAAGCCGCACTGGGAAATCGGCGAGACCTTGGGCGTCCTCGACCTGCCGCGCGGCGCAAAGATCAGCGGGTCGGGCTTCATCGTCTATCGCGGTGCCGGCGCCCGCCTGGTGCGATCGCTGATGAACATGATGCTCGATATCCACACGCAGGAACACGGCTACGAAGAATGCTGGGTGCCGTTGGTCGTCAATCGCGCCTCCATGACGGCGACGGCGCAGTTGCCGAAGTTTGAAGACGACATGTATGCGCTGCGCGATCAGGACATGTTCCTCATCCCCACGGCCGAGGTGCCGGTCACCAATCTGTATCGCGACGAGATCCTTGAGGCCGCCGATCTGCCCAAGCGTTTCTGCGCGTTCAGCGCCTGTTTCCGTCAGGAAGCGGGGGCGGCCGGCAAGGACACGCGGGGACTGTTGCGGGTGCATGAATTCGACAAGGTCGAATTGGTGCGCTATGCGACGCCGGAGACGTCACTGCAGGAACTCGAGACGCTGACCGGACACGCCGAAGTCATTCTGCAGCGTCTCGGCCTGCCGTATCGCGTGGTGCTCCTGGCCGCCGGCGACACGGGATTCGCCAGCGCCAAAACGTATGACCTAGAGGTGTTCGCACCCGGCGTTGGCAAATGGCTTGAAGTCTCGAGCTGCAGTGTGTTCACCGATTTTCAGGCGCGACGCGCCAACATCCGGTATCGTCCCGCGCCGGGTGAATCGCCGCGGCTTGTGCACACCCTCAATGGGTCGGCGTTGGCGTTTTCGCGCATCATCGCGAGCCTGCTGGAGCACTGGCAGCAACCCGATGGCTCGGTGCGCATTCCGGATGCCCTGCAATCATATCTTGGTCGGGCCGAACTGCGATGAGATTGCCGTCGATGCGAATCCGCGTAGTCGACGTCGGCTGACCGCGAACGGATGCGTCGTCGTCGCTGGCCGGTGGTGCTCGTGGTGCTGGGCGTGCTGGCCCTGCTCGCCTGGTACGTGGGATATACCCAGCATGTGGTGACGCAATTGCGCGTGGATGCCGCGACACAGGGTCGCATGTATTCGCTCATTTATCGTGCGCTGCTGGACACGAGTGCCGCGGGAGAGGACAAGACGCCGGTATTGTTCGAGCTGGCGAAGCAGGTTCGGGAGTCGGGGTTGCCGCTGATCGTGACCGATGCCGACGGACGGGTCTCGGCCGCCGCGAATCTTCCCGTAGATCGTGTGTTCGATACAATGGCGTTCGTGAAAGAGCTCGATCGTCGGAACGCGCCGATTCTGGAGCCGGGGTTTGGCGGCGTGCACTATGGCGATAGCCCGATTGTGCGCGGCTTGCGGGTCATCCCGTTGCTGCAGGCCGCCGGTATCGGACTGTTGCTCGCCTTCGGCCTGTACGCGCTGGTTGAGCGCGGACGCGCGGAACGCGAAAAAGTCTGGGCCGGCATGGCGCGAGAGGCCGCGCATCAACTGGGCACGCCGCTGTCGGCGATGGCGGGGTGGCTCGAGCTGCTGGGTGAGCAGGCCACCGCGCCGACCGCTCGACGCGCGGTGGAGGCGATGACGCAGGATCTCACCCGGTTGGAACGGGTCTCGCACCGATTCGAGCGTATTGGCCGGCCCACGCGGAACGATGCCGTCGATTGCGCCGCCCTGGTGGACCGTCTGGCGGCGTATTTCGCCGCGCGTGCGCCGACGCTTGCCCGTCAGGTGCACATTCGCAGCGAACATCCTGAAGGGGCGCTCGTGCGGCAGGGTGACGGTGTCCTGCTGGAATGGGTGCTCGAAGTGCTCATCAAGAATGCCATTGATGCCCTCGGCGGTCGTGATGGGGAAGTGGTGGTGTCGGCCAATCCGCTGCCGGAGGGCGGCGTGCGCATTCGGGTGGCCGACGATGGCCCCGGCGTTCCACGCGCGTTGCGCAAGCGAATCTTCGATGCCGGTTTCACCACCAAGGATCGTGGATGGGGCATCGGGTTGTCGTTGGCCCGACGAATCGTTGAAGAGAATCACGGCGGAAAACTTCTGCTCGCCGAGACTGATCGGGGGGCGGCGTTCGACGTTATCTTGCCCGGATGACAACGACGGGCTGGACCGGTTCACTGTTTGACATTGCGCCACCAACGCGGAACCAGGAGGAACTGGTGCGCGGACTGAATCCGGCGCAGCGGGAGGCTGTGGCGCACGACGAGGGTCCGATGCTGGTACTGGCTGGTGCCGGTTCCGGAAAGACTCGCGTCCTGACCTCACGGATCGTTCGTCTGATGTCCGAGCGCGGCGTGGCGCCGCATGAAATCCTCGCGGTGACATTCACCAACAAGGCCGCCGGGGAGATGCGGGCGCGGATCACTGCGCAGCTTGGGCGCGAGCCACGCGGCATGTGGTGCGGGACGTTCCATGCCCTCGGCGCGCGGATGCTGCGCGGAGTCGCGCCGCTCGTGGGCCGCGAGCCGAATTTCACGATCTATGACGAGGGGGATTCCCTCACCGCGTGCAAGCGCGTCATGGAGCGGCGGCAGGTGAGTGTGAAGCAGTGGAGTCCGAATGCCGTCCTGGCGGCGATCTCCGACGCCAAGAACGCGTTGGTGTCCGCCAGTGAATACGCCACCACCGCGCGCGATCCGTTTTCACAGGTCGTGGCCGGCGTGTACAGCGACCTGGAATCGGCGCTGGAACGGGCAAACGCCGTGACGTTCGACGACCTGCTGGTGCTGCCGGTGCGCGCCCTGCAACGGGACGCGGCCCTGCGGACGCACTATCAGCATCGCTTTCGCTACGTCCTGGTGGACGAATATCAGGATACCAACGCGGCGCAGTACCAGTTCGTCGCCCTCATGGGTGGTGGCTATCGGAACGTGATGGTGGTGGGCGATGACGATCAGTCCATCTACGGCTGGCGTGGTGCGGACATTCGCAACATCCTGAACTTCGAACGCGACTTTCCCGGTGCGCGAATTGTGCGCCTGGAGGACAACTACCGTTCGACGCCGAATGTGCTGGCACTGGCCAATGCGGTGATTGCTGAGAACACGGAGCGACGCGGCAAGACCCTGCGCGCAACGCGAGCGCCCGGAGAACCGGTGACGCTGATTGAGACGCTGGATGAGCGCGATGAGGCGGAGGTCATTGCGGACATCGTGCTCGAGCGGACGGCGCGTGGCAGTTGGGCGCGGCGCGATTGCGCCATCCTCTATCGTACCAACGCGCAGAGCCGAGCCCTGGAGGATGCGTTTCGTCGACGGATGATCGCCTACCGATTGGTCGGCGCCGTCCGATTCTACGATCGCCAGGAGATTCGCGACTTGATGGCGTATCTCAAGTTGATCGCCAATCCGGCGGACGACGAAGCGTTTCGGCGCGCGATCAACGTACCGCGTCGTGGACTGGGTGATGCGACGGTGGCGTTGTTGGCGGAACGCGCGTCCATCGCCGGACTTTCGTTGCTGGCGATGGCCTCGCAGTCGGATGTCCTGAACGCCCTGCGACCGGCGGCCCGCACGTCGCTCGAGGCATTCGTGTCGGTCGTGCAGCGTTTCCGACTGCTCGCCGCGGACGCGTCGGTCGACGAACTGCTGCGCCTGTTGGTTGATCAGATCGGGTACGCCGATCACCTGCGGGCCGAAGGACAGGAGGGCCTCGAACGCATCGAGAATGTCCGCGAGATGATTGCCGGCGCCGCCGAAGTCGTGGCGGATGACGGCGGGGAAGTGGGCCTTACGCCGCTGGATCATTTCCTGCAGAAAGCGACGCTGGTGACCGGTATCGACCGGCTTGATCCCGACGCGGATGCCGTGACCATGATGACCATGCACAACGCGAAGGGCCTGGAGTTCCCGCTTGTGGTGGTGTCCGGCCTGGAGGATGGCCTCTTCCCGCTGGCTCGCGCGGCGGAAGATCCGAAGCAGTTGGAAGAGGAACGTCGCCTGTTTTATGTCGGCATTACCCGGGCTGAACGAAAGCTGTATCTGACCTGCGCGGAGCAGCGCCGCCGCAACGGGGAAATGATGTTCTCGGTGCCATCCCGTTTCCTTCGCGCGATTACAGCATCCCTCGCGGAACGACAGAAGTCCGCACGTGCGCGCTCGGAAGGACGGGGAGGATACCAGAGTCGCCCGACGTCTGGCGACGACGGCTGGGGACGTAGCAGCTACAATCGCGGGGCCGCCGCGGGGGGCGTGAAGCGTGCTGCGGGTCCATACGGGAGTGCGTCCTATCGCGGCACCTCGTCGAATGGCGAGATTCCCTTTGGCAAGGCGCCCGTGCAGTGGAGTGATCGTGCCGCACGTCCGCGGGCACCGGAGCCCGAGGATGAATCGCAGGACGCGCCACGGTTCGCCGTTGGCGAACGGGTGCGCCACGCGAAGTTCGGCACGGGGACGATTGCCGAGTTGACCGGCGCGGGGCGCGATGCGAAAGTGCGTATCGACTTTGACGACGACGAGGTTGGTCGCAAGACCCTGGTCGTGGCGCAAGCCAAACTTGAACGCGGGTGGGAGTAGGTGAGTATCTCCGAGTCCGATGTCCGGCACGTGGCGACGCTCGCACGACTGGGGCTGAGCGCGGCACGCATTCCGTCGTTGGTTGAGGAACTCAATGGCATTCTCGACCACATGGATGTCCTGCAGCGAGTCGAGCTGCCGGTGCCCCATGCGGGCGAGACGGCCGCGCGGGCGATGCCACTGCGCGACGACGTGCCGATGCCTGGCGTGACCGAGGCCGCGCGGACGGCGTTTGCACCGGCAATGCGTGACGGGTTCTTCCTGGTCCCGCGACTGGATACCCACGGTGCCGCCGGAGTCCCTGCGCCGGGTGCCGGAGTGGCGGATGCCATCGACGACCCATCACCGACGTCATGACACATTCGCCTGACACGCCGCTGGCCGATGCGCTGTTGGACCGGGGCGTCGGCGCGATGGCCGACGCGGTCAATGATGGCCTGTGCGCGCCGGGTGACCTTACGAACGCCGCCCTGGCCCGCATCCAGTCGCGCGCCGCCGGGCCTGATGGACTCAACGCGGTGCTCGCCGTGGATGAACTGGGCTCGGCGCACGACGCGGACGTCGTGCAGTCGCACGTGATGCGCGGCACCGCGATGGCACTGGCCGGGGTACCGCTGCTGGTCAAGGACAACATTGCGACCCATCACCTGCCGACGTCATGCGGATCGCGGATCCTCGCCGGATACATCAGTCCGTTTGAGGCGACGGTTGTGCAGCGCCTGCGTGCAGCAGGCGCGATCGTGATTGGCAAGACCAACATGGATGAGTTCGCGATGGGCTCATCAACGGAGAACAGTGCATTCGGACCAACGCGAAACCCGATCGATCCCACGCGGGTTCCAGGGGGGTCGTCCGGCGGGTCCGCGGCGGCAGTGGCAGCGGGCGTGACACCGGTTGCACTGGGCTCGGAGACGGGCGGCTCCGTGCGCCAACCCGCGGCGTTCTGCGGCATTGTCGGCGTGAAACCGACCTATGGGCGCGTCAGTCGCTACGGTCTTGTCGCCTTTGCATCGTCTCTGGATCATGTGGGCGTGTTCGGACGTCGTGTCAGTGATGCCGCGCGTGTCTTCACGGTCATGGCCGGCGTGGATCGGCACGACGCCACCTCGGTCGACGTGCCAGTGCCGACGATCCCGGACCGTGCGGACTCGTCGTTGGCGGGCGTGGTGATTGGTCGACCCCTGGAGTACTTCCCCGAATCACTCGACCCTCGCATTCGGACCTTGTGCGATGCGGCGCTGGAGCGACTGCGCGCGCGTGGTGCCGAGGTGCGGGACGTCAGCCTGCCCAATACGGCCCTGGCCATCCCCGTGTACTACATCCTCGCGCCGGCTGAGGCCTCCAGCAACCTCGCACGATTTGATGGGGTACGGTACGGGGCGCGCATCGGGGGGGAGGGATTGCGATCCATGTACGAGGCGACGCGTTCAGGCGGTTTCGGCGCCGAGGTGACGCGACGAATCCTCCTCGGTACGTATGTCCTGAGCGCCGGGTACTACGACGCGTACTACCGGCGCGCGCAGGCCGTGCGCGACTTGATCACGCAGGATTTCTCGCGGGTGTTCGCGTCCGGAGTACATGCGTTGTTCACACCCACCACGCCCACCACGGCCTTTGCGCTCGGCGCTGTCTCCGATCCGTACGAGATGTATCTGAGTGACATCTTCACGGCGACCGCCAATCTTGCCGGTGTGCCGGCGATGTCGCAGCCGATTGGCCGTATCGACGGCTTGCCGGTAGGCGGACAGCTGATGGCCGCGCACTTTGATGAGGCGACCATGTTTCGCGTGGCACACGTGCTTGAGGACGCGCTCGGCGAGGCGGCGCACCGATGACCACCGACTATGAACTGGTGGTCGGTCTCGAAGTGCATTGCCAGCTGGCGACCGCCACAAAGATCTTCTGCGGGTGTCGGACCTCCTTCGGCGATTCGCCCAATCGCAACACGTGTCCTGTGTGCCTCGGGTTGCCTGGCGCGCTCCCCGTCTTGAACGCTCACGCAGTCCTGTTGGCGACACGAGCGGCGCTCGCGCTCGGATGCGAGGTGCACGCCACGTCCGTATTCGCGCGCAAGAATTATTTCTATCCCGATTTGCCGAAGGGCTATCAAATCTCGCAGTTTGATCGACCGCTGGCGACTGCGGGGGTGATCGATGTCGGTGATGACGCGACAGGCACGAGACCAATCGGCATCACACGCGTGCATATGGAGGAGGATGCCGGCAAGTCCGTGCATGATCGGTTCCCAGGCTACACCGCGATTGATCTCAACCGCGCCGGCACGCCATTGATCGAGATCGTATCGGAGCCTGACATGCGTTCGGCCCAGGATGCGGGCCGGTATCTGCGGCAGCTCAAGCAGATCCTCGAATATACCGCCGTGTCAGACGCCAACATGGAAGAGGGCTCGTTGCGCGTGGATGTCAACATCTCCGTGCGGCGATTCGGCGACCGACAGTTGGGGACGAAGACCGAGATCAAGAATCTCAACACGTTTTCCGGCGTTGAACGGTCGATCGAAATCGAGTATGCGCGACAGTGCACCGCGATCGATGCCGGCCGGGAGATTGTGCAGCAAACGATGCTCTGGGATGGCGTGCGCAACGAGATTCGCCCGGCGCGCAGCAAAGAGGGAAGTCACGACTATCGGTATTTCCCGGATCCCGATCTGCCGCCGTTGGTTCTCACCCAGGCGTTCATCGATGCGCAACGTGCCAGTGTGCCCGAGTTGCCGCGCGCCCGCCGCGAGCGATTCGTCTCGGCCGGTGGCCCGCCCGCGGCCGACGCCGAACAACTGACAGCGTCCTCGGTGTTGGCCGATTACTACGAACAGGTGGTGGCGACGTCGCGGGACGCCAAGCGCGCCGCCAACTGGGTGCTGGGCGTGGTGTTGGCGGCCGTGAATGCCCGAGGGGGATCCATCGCGGTCCCTCCGGTGTCCGCCGAGCGCGTCGGTGCCCTCATTCGCCTCGAGGCGGATGGCACCATCTCCAATACGGCGGCGCGTCAGCTCTTCAGCATGCTCCTTGACGAAGACGCCGAGCCGGCCCAACTGGCGGAGCGCGAAGGTTTGCTCAAGGTGTCTGATGATGCCGCCCTCATCGCGTGGATTGACGAGGTATTTGCCGAGATGCCAAATGAGGCTCGTCGGTTCCTGAACGGGGAAGCGAAGCTGCAGGGTGTACTGCTTGGCGTCGTGATGCGAAAATCGAAGGGCGCCGCCGATCCGCGGCGTCTCGGTCAGATCTTGGCTGGCCGCGTCGGTTGAAACAACGGTTCCGGCAAGTCGGCCGCATGGTGTAGCGTCGAGACGGGAAGCCCGAACATCCGATCGGCCTTGAGCGCGGCCCGCACATCGCCGCCCTGTCGCCGCGCCAATCGTCGCACCTTCTTGGCTTCCCGCAGCGGCCCGTCACCGGAAGGATCGTAGTTGAACGGCTCACTCGCGTCCCAGCGAGACAGCAGATCCACGACATAGTCGAAGGATCGCACCAGATATCGGGACACATCGGCGTCGGTCAGATCCCAACGGCTGTTTTCCGACACCAATTGGAAGATCCGCTGCCACGAGTCCGTATCCGTCACGTACACCATGCCGCGAAAGATGCGTCGATTGGTGGCGGTCCCGAACAACGTGGGACTCAGGATACGGTCGAGGTGTTGGTCGGACCCGCTGTGGTCCAGCATCAGCAACTCGCGCGCGCGCCGAGGCCAGGGATCACCAATGTGCGTGTCGATACGCGATTCCCAGTAACTGTGGCCCACGGCGGCGGTGCTCGACGTCACGGCCAACTGGCGCGGCACGTAGAAGTTGTGCGCCACGACATCCGCTGCGAGATGGGCGAGGTAACCGAGCGCAAACGCGCGCAGCGCAGGGTGGCGCGCGTCCTCGTGGATTTCCATGCCGATGTGCCACGAATGACAGTGACGCCCGACCTCGGCGTATTTCTTGGCGATACTCGTGTCGGCCGCGATGGAGCCGTAGAGGAAGTCGCTGGGAAACGCGGCGAGCAGTTCGGCGATGTGTCCTGGCAACACCGTGAGATTCCGCAGGAGTGCATCACCGAGAAAGACGTGCGTGCCTGGTGTCCAGGCGAACAACGGCGTTGGGACCAGCAGTGCCAGAAGCGCTGCTGCCAGGATCGCCGCAAGGGGCACGGCCCTAGGCGTCAGGCGCGTCATCCGGACGATGTCGGTGCCGCTTGGTCAGCGCGCGGGCACCGACACGCACACCGCGGACCGCGGCAACCGTAGCCAGCGCGGTGTCCTCCAATTCGCCTTGCAGCACGTCCAGGACGGCATTGACGTCGTCGACGCGCTGGGCGGTCGTGTCGGCCGCGTCCAGGAGGCGTTCACTGATCTCGCTGGCCGCATCGGTAATGCGCTCGGCATCCGTACGGAGCATGGCAACGACTTCCCGTGCATCGGTCACCACGGCCGTCGCGGCGACAATGAGCGGTCGGGTTTCCGTGGCAAAGTCCGTGAGGATTCCGTTGACCTGATTCACGCCGCGGCGCACCGTGATCAGGAGCCACACCATGGTGGCGAGCGTGGCGACGCTCCAGCAGCAAGACGACGAGCTGGAGGATTCCGCTCGTCCAATCCAGCACTCCGCGTTCGGAGACCATTCGTGCAATGATCGTATCCGACGGGGCGATGGCGTCCAGCAGGGGAAGTGAGACCATATTGCCGAAACCCATTGGTAGTGATCTAAGCGTTCTCGGGATGTGGGGCAAGCAACCGCTTGACGATGACGACTCCGTTCGGTGATCCTTCCAGACGCGCCTGCCGCGTTCCGCCGCACGTGCAATGTTTGCTCTCCAAGCCCGCTCGCATGCCAGCGATCCAGTATATTGTCAAGGGAGGCCACCGCCTCTCGGGAACCATTCGTCCGGCCGGCAACAAGAATGCCGCCCTGCCGATCGTCGCTGCGGCGCTGCTCACCGATCAGCCCGTGCAGCTGGACAACGTGCCGCGGATCCGCGACATCGAGACGTTGGTCGAGTTGATTCGCACGACGGGGGCGGAATGCGAGTGGACGGGCCCCAACGCGCTGCGCATTCACGCGCGATCGGTGCATGCGGGCGATCTCGATCCCGTCATGTGCGCCCGCATAAGGGCGTCGATCCTGCTGGCCGCCCCGCTCCTGGCTCGGTGCGGTGATGTCACACTGTCGCCGCCCGGCGGGGACGTGATCGGGCGCCGACGCCTCGATACCCATTTCCACGTGCTGCAAGCCCTGGGGGCCGAATACGAGTTGGGCGAACGGTTTCGCTTCACCACCAAGGGGCTCAAGGGCGCCGATGTGTTTCTCGATGAACCGAGTGTGACGGCGACGGAGAATGCACTGGTAGCGGCGGTGGCGGCGTCCGGGCGGACCGTGCTGCGCAACGCCGCCAGTGAACCGCATGTGCAGGACCTCGCGCGATTCCTCGTGGCACTCGGCGCGCGCATCGACGGGATCGGTTCAAATGTCTACACGATTGACGGTGGCCGTTCGCTCGGTGGCACGACATATGCCATCGGCCCTGACCACATCGAAGTGGGATCATTCATCGGACTCGCGGCGGTGACGCGTTCCGCCCTGCGCATTGCGGGCGCCGGGGTCGAGCACCTGCGAAGCACCCTCATGGGGTTCGAACGCCTGGGTATTCACTGCCAGATCGAAGGCGATGACTTGCTGGTCGCGGCGGACCAGTCGCGCGTAATCCAGAGCGACCTCGGTGGCCACGTGCCGAAGCTGGAGGATCAGCCGTGGCCATCGTTCCCGGCTGATCTCATGTCGATTGCCATCGTGACGGCGACGCAATGCGAGGGCATGATTCTCATGCACGAGAAGATGTTCGAGTCCCGCATGTTCTTTGTGGACAAGCTCGTCGGCATGGGCGCGCGAATCGTGCTCTGTGATCCGCATCGCGCGATCGTGTCGGGCCCCACCCGTTTGCGCGGCAGCACGGTGGAGTCCCCGGATATCCGTGCGGGCATGGCGATGCTGCTCGCAGCGCTCTGCGCCGAGGGGACCAGTCGCATCAACAATGCGCAGCAGATCGAACGCGGCTATGAACGCGTGGAAGAGCGACTGGGGGCACTTGGCGCGCATATCACCCGCGTGGAATTCAGTCCGCGCTGAGGGTACTCAATGTTGACGGACGACGCGCCGCCCCTGGAGTCGGCCGAGCCGGTTCCGGATGTGCCAACAGGAATCCTTGCGTGCACGACCACACGGCAGGCCGGCTCGTTCGGGCTCGGATCTGACGAGTCGGTCAGTGCGGCAATGACGCGCTGGAACGGACTGCTCGACGCCTTGTCGGCGCGCGGGATTCACCGGGTGGTAAGTGCGGTGCAGGTACATGGAGCCGACGTCGTCCGTCACGTCGGCGGGTGGCGCGGGTGGCTTCGTGTGCGCGGCGTCGATGGTCACGTGTCGGAGGAACCGGGGACCGCGCTCGTGGTGACCGTGGCCGACTGCACGCCCGTCTTCATCTCGCATCCGCGCGGCGTGATTGCGGCGCTGCACGCGGGTTGGCGCGGAACCGCCGGCGGGATCCTCCGCGTGGGGCTGGACGCGATGTCCGGCCTCGGTTGCCCGGCGGATGAGTGCCACGTACATCTCGGTCCTGCGATATGCGGGGACTGCTACGAGGTCGGGCCGGAAGTATTCGAGGCGACCCTCGGAGTGCGCCGGGCCAGGGGGCTTCTCGACGTCCGCGCGATTCTGGGGGAGCAGGCCACCCGCCAGGGAGTCCGCCACCTCACCGTCAGCGCACGCTGCACGCGCTGTGACCAGGCGCGCTTCTTCAGCCATCGCGGCCGTGACACCGGGCGCCAGCTGGGCGTGATCGCGCTCGAGGCACACCAGACCGCTGATTCTTTGATAATGTCGCCTGCCGTCCAATGAGTCATCTTGACCTTGTGCCGCACGTACCCTAGGTTCCGGATCTACGGCGGAACCTCCACAAAGAAGGTGACGTGCTTCACCCGGATCGCGCGGGTGGCTGAAGTGTGGGGAAGGTCCCCACACTTTTTTATTCTGGGGTGGTTTTTTCAGCAGTTGAGGTCGGCAGATGGGCGAGAGTAGCGAACCCATTGTCGTTGAAGAGCTTGACGCGTTGGGATTCGATCTGGTTGAACTCCGACGCGGCGGCTCCCGTTCGCGGCCGGTGCTGGAGATCCGGATCGATCGGCGAGACGGCACGAAGGTAACGATCGAAGACTGCGCCCGCGCCTCTCGTGCCCTTGAGGCGCGGTTGGAAGCGGGCGCGCTGGTGAGTGAGCAGTATGTACTCGAAGTGTCGTCGCCGGGGGCCGATCGGCCTCTTCGGTCTGCGGCGGACTGGCGCCGGTTCATTGGACGCCAGGCCACGGTGACGTGCGCAGCATTGGCTGGTGGCAAACAGGAGGTCGAAATTCTCGGCCTCGAGGGCGAGGGAAACGCGGCAGTCGCACATGTGCGGGATCCGAAGGGGCGGGAGACGCACGTTCCGCTCGCGGACGTTACGCAGGCGCGGCTGGCGTTCCACTGGAAACGATAGGGGAGAGCGGATGGTCGGATCGGCGGAGATACTGGCAGCGTTCCGCGAACTGTCCAATTCGAAGCAGCTCGATCGAACGGAATTGCATGGGCTCCTCCAGGACGGCATTCACGCCGCTCTGGCCAAGAAGCATGGTGCCAATGTGCAGGCCGAGGTCGAGATCAACGAAGACAAGGGCTCCATCCGCATCGTCCTGCTGAAGACGGTGGTCGAGGAGGTCACCGACCCTTCGCGTGAAGTACTGCTAGAAGAGGCGCGGTTCGAGGATACGGAGTTTCAGGTCGGGGACGTGATGGAGATCCCGGTGGATTTCGCGGAGTTCGGCCGTACGGCCGTGCAAGCCGCGAAGCAACGGATCATCCAGCGTGTCCGCGAGGGCGAGCGCTCGCGCATCCGTGACGAATTCTCGGGGCGGGTCGGCGATCTCCTGTCGGGCGAAGTGCAGCAAATCGAGCGGGGAAAGCTTGTGGTGATGCTCAACAAGTTCCGCGAGGCGGAAGCCATCATTCCGTATCGGGAACAGAATCATCGCGAGCATTACCATCAGGGTGAACCGGTGCGCGCGGTGCTCAAGCGTGTCGAGGACACCCCCAAGGGGCCGCGCCTGATTCTGAGTCGGTCCGATGCGCTCTTTGTGCAGGCGTTGTTCAAGCTGGAAGTTCCCGAGATTCAGCAGGGCATCGTCGAGATCAAGGCCGCCGCACGTGAAGTCGGCAGCCGCACCAAGATTGCCGTGACGTCGCGCGATGAAGCGGTGGATCCCGTTGGGGCGTGCGTGGGCCTGAAGGGGTCCCGCGTGCAGGCCGTGGTGAACGAACTCGGCGGTGAACGCATCGACATCGTCCCGTGGTCGCCCGATCCTGAGCGCTTTGCCAAGCTGGCCTTGGCACCGGCGCGCGTCGCGCGCGTGTTCAGCGATACGGTCACGCGAACGATCCAAGCGGTCGTGGACGAGGATCAGCTGTCGCTCGCCATTGGCCGCAACGGGCAGAATGTCCGTCTCGCGTCCGAGCTGACAGGCTGGAAGATCGATCTGTATTCGAGTCGCGAGTGGATGGAGAAGGGTGGTGAGGCGCCACTGTTCGCGCCGCTGCCGGAAGAAGGCGATGCGGATGCCGATGTGCCGCTGAACGAGATCGAGGGACTGGAAACGTCCACGGTCGCGGTGCTCGCGGAAGCTGGGTATCAGACGCTCAACGATATTCTCGACCTCGATCGCGATGATTTGCTGCGGTTGCCCGGCATTGCGCCGGTCGAAGCCGATCGAATCATGGCGATCATCGACGAGCTGACGATGGAAGATGACGCTGACAGTGGACCGTCGACGGGTACGGAACCGGGGTGAACGCGGTCAGCGGCGCTGCACTCGATGAGGCCGCGCGCCGCAAGGTGCTTGGCTTGCTCGGGCTCGGTGTTCGCGGCCGATTGGTGGTGGTGGGGGCGGAGCGGGTGCGTCTGGAGGCATTGAAGGGCACCGTGCAGTTGGCAGTGGTGGCGATGGATGTCTCGCGACACAGTCTCGACAAGGTGACCCCGGTGCTCCGGGCCCGTAGCATCGAAGTGATCGAGTGGCCGAGTTCGGCCGAGTTGGGCGGCGCGGTGGGTCGGGACACGACTGCCGCTGTCGGTATCGTAGATCAGGCGCTGGCGCGCGGTATCCGTGGCGCCGTGGCCGGGGCAGCCCCGGCGGGCGACGCGACGCGCGTTTCGCGGTAGGAGGACGGGTTGAGCAAGCTTCGTGTGCATGACATGGCAGGTGAGTTCGGCATCTCGGCAGACGAGGTGATCGCGCTGCTGCGCCAGATGGACGTTCCGGTTCGCAGCCATTTGTCGCTGCTGACTGACGATCAGGTTTCCCGTATTCGTGCTCGTTGGGAGCGCGAAAAACGCGTGCGCGCTGAAAAGGCGCAGCCGGCACCCGTCGCGACGCCACGTCGACGTCGGACGGGCGCAGCGCCCGAGGCGCCCGTCGTCGCGGAAGTGCAGCCCGAGCCGGTCGCGCATTCGGTTCGCCGTCGTCGCCGTTCGGAAACGGATGGCGCGCTGGATGGTGCGGATGCGGTCGCCGAGGCAGTGGAGGAAGCACCCACCGCAACGGTCGTGGAGCAGTCGCCACCGCCCAGTGCGCCGCCGACAAGCGCACCAGTGCGGCGCTCCGCCGCCGTGCCCGATCGCGACACGTCAGCCGAGTCGGACCAGTCTTCGATTGAGACGGTCGCGGAACCCGCGACGCCGGCGAAGCCTGCCGTCGTGGCTCCCGCGCGGGAAGCGACCGCCGTCGAACCATCCGCATCGGCAACCAACGTCAGCGAAGAGCCCAAGGCAGCGGCGCCAGTAGTGGCGACGACACCTCCGGTCGCGGACACTCCGCCAACGTCGGCCCCGGTCATCGAGTCCGCGAAGGTGCCGCCGGTGTCACCGGTGATCCCCACGGCAGACGCGGCGGCGGTTGTGTCGCCAGCGGCGCCGCCGCTGTCGCCCGATCGGCCGCGTCCTCGTCCGGTCGTTCCTGGCGCTCCGCGCCCGCGCGCCGGATCAAGCGGAACACCGAACTTCGGAACGGCACGCCCGATCGCGTCGGCAGCACCCGGTGGTGGTCTGGGCCAAGGTCAGCGTCGCGATGACCGCCGACCCGGGATGCCGGGCGCTGGCGGTCAGCAGGGTGGACAGGGTGGAGCACCAGGTGCTCAACCTGGGGGTCAAGGCGCCAGCGCCGCAGCGGCGAGCAGTCAGTCGGCGCGTCGCGGCAAGAAGGGCAAGCGCGGCTCGGTGGATCAGGAAGCGGTAACGGCGAACATCTCGAAGACGATGACGGCGATGCGCGGTCCCGTGCAGCGCGGGCGCAGTGGTCGACGCTTCGGCACGGAAATGCGCGAAGAGATGGAGTCGCAGCGCGTGGCGGCCGTGGAGCGCGAGCGCAAGACGGTGCGCGTCAACGAGTTCATCACCGTTTCCGAACTGGCGCAGACGCTGGGCATCTCGGCCACCCAGATTGTCGGATTTGCGTTCAAGACGCTCGCGTTGATGGTCACCATCAATCAGCGATTGGATTTTGATCAGATCGAACTGATCGCCAGCGAGTTCGGTTTCCAGGCGGTCAAGGAAAGCGATTACGCGGCGGATCTGCTGGAGACGGTGGAAGCGGATGCCAAGGAGGATCTGCGACCCCGGCCGCCGGTCGTGACCATCATGGGTCACGTCGATCACGGCAAGACGTCATTGCTCGACTACATCCGGAAGGCCAATGTGGTGGCCGGTGAGGCTGGCGGCATTACGCAGCACATCGGTGCCTACCATGTGCAGGTGGGCAACGACCGCCAGATCACGTTCCTCGATACACCGGGTCACGAAGCGTTCACGGCGATGCGCGCCCGTGGCGCACATGTCACCGATATCGTGGTCATCGTCATCGCGGCGGATGATCAAGTGATGCCGCAGACGGTCGAGGCGATTTCCCACGCCAAGAGCGCGGGCGTGCCGATCATCATCGCGATCAACAAGGTGGATCTGCCGACGGCGGATATCGCCAAGGTGAAGCAGGACCTGCTGCAGCATGATGTCGTCCTCGAGCAGTTCGGCGGCACCGTGTTGCACTCGGAGATTTCCGCCAAAAAGGGAACGGGTGTGGATGAGTTGCTCGCCCAGATCCTGCTGCAGGCGGATATCCTCGAACTGACGGCCAATCCGTCACGACGGGCCATCGGGTCGGTGGTGGAAGCGCAGTTGGATCAGGGCAAGGGACCGGTCGCGACGGTGCTCGTGCAGAACGGCACGCTCCGGGTTGGCGACGACTACATCTGTGGCATCTACTCCGGTCGGGTGCGCGCGCTGCTTGACGAGCGTGGCAAGCCGGTGAAGGAGGCCGGACCGGCGATTCCGGTGCAGATTCTCGGTCTGACAGGCGTGCCGATGGCGGGCGATCAACTGCTGGTCGTCGAAGATGCCTCCGCCGCGCGCGAGATTGCGCAGCGACGGGAACGTCTCGATCGCGAATCGAAGAGCCGTCGCACGACGCGTGGCGTGGTGTCGCTGGAAGATTTCATGTCGCACGCGGCGGCAGGCCAGAAGCGGCAGCTGCGGCTGATCATCAAGGCCGACCAGGGTGGTCCGGCCGAAGCGCTCGCCGATGCGCTCGGTCAGTTGTCGAATCCCGAAGTCCAGGTGGAGATCCTCCACCGGGGTGTGGGCGCCATTGCCGAGAGCGATATCCTGCTGGCCAAGGCATCTGGCGCCATCATCATTGGCTTCCATGTGCGGCCCGACAACAACGCGCGGGCAGCGGCGGAGCGCGAAGGCGTCGACATCAAGTTGTACAAGATCATCTACGAGGCGGTCGCCGATGTGAAGTTGGCGCTGGAAGGGATGCTGCGTCCCGAATCGCGCGAAGTCGTCTTTGGCGAAGCGCAGGTGCGCGAGACGTTCAAGGTGGCGCGCGTTGGCGTGATCGCGGGTTGCATCGTGCGCAGCGGCAACATCAACCGAAAAGGCCGCATCCGGGTCATTCGCGATGGCGTCGAGATGTACGATGGCACCATTGCGTCGCTGCGCCGCTTCAAGGACGATGTCAACGAAGTCAAGGAAGGTTACGAGTGCGGTATCGGGATCGAGAACTTCAACGACGTCAAGATTGGCGACGTCTTCGAGTGCTATCGGACTGAGGAAGTCGCCCGCACTCTCGATCAGGCTGCAAAGTCCTGAGGAGCACACATGGGCGAACCGCGGCGGCCTGACCGCGTGGCCGAAGCCATTCGCGAGGGGGTGGCGACCTTCCTCGCGGATGGGGCGAAGGATCCGCGTATTCGCGGGTTTGTCACGGTCACGGCCGTGGACGTGACCCGCGACCTTCGACACGCGACGGTGTTTGTCAGCGTGATGGGTGGTGACGCGGCGGTGAAGGCGACGTTCGAAGGGCTGGCCAGCGCCGCGCTGCATTTGCGTTCGTTGCTGGGCAAGTCGTTGCGATTGCGCAATGCGCCGGAGATTCACTTCAAGGCCGACGAGAGCATCGCGCGGGCGTCCCGGATCGAGCAACTGCTCGCGCAGGTGCGCAATGAGCGGGAGTCGGGCAACCCCGAGTGATCGGCGTGTGAGGGGGGTGCTGTTCGTCGACAAACCGGCGGGCATCAGCTCGCACGATGTCGTGAGCACGGTGCGTCGCGCCGCGCGCACCCGGCGCGTCGGACACGCCGGGACGCTCGATCCGTTCGCGACCGGTTTGCTGGTCGTGGCCGTCGGGGCGTGCACGCGATTGCTCCCCTATGTGGCGGGCGAACCGAAAGTCTACGATGCACTGGTCCAATTCGGCAGCGAAACGGACACGGATGATGCCACAGGCCGCGTGGTGCGGTGCGCTGCGCCACCACCGCCAGCGGCCGTCGCGGCAGCGATGTCCGCACTGACAGGGACGTTCGATCAGGTGCCACCGGTATTTTCGGCCAAGCATGTGGATGGTCAACGGGCCTACGCCGTCGCCCGGCGTGGAGGAAACGTCGATCTCGCGCCCGTGCCGGTGACCGTGCACCGGTGGGAGACGCTCGAACAGCAACTCGCGTGTATCCGTGTGCGCATCACGTGCGCCGGTGGCACGTATGTGCGTGCACTGGCGCGCGATCTGGGTCGTGCGTTGCAGAGTGCCGCGCACTGTGCTGAACTGCGTCGCGTGGCCAGTGGACCGTCGCTGGTGACCGAGGCGGTTCGATTCGATGCGCTGACGCCCGGGGCGATCGCTGACGGGACGATTGGGCTGCGTTCGCCGCTCGGACTGCTGGAGCCAATGGCCCATGAGCCGCTTGACGAGGCGGCCCTGCTCGCGCTGTCACACGGTCGTGCGGTACCGGCGCATCACCCGGGACCTCGCGCCGCGTTACTGTCTGGCGGCCAGGTGGTGGGCATCGCCGATCGCGTGGTGGATCCGGTGCTGGGGGATCGCTGGCAGCCGCGCGTGGTCCTTCAGGGCGTCGACGCGTGAGTGAGGCGGCGCGGTCGGAGCCGATGAACCTGCCGATCGGTGCCACCGGCGCCGTCGTTACGGTGGGAACGTTTGACGGGATGCACCGTGGACATCAGGACGTCTTGCGGCGCCTCGCCGCCCGCGGCGAGGCCACTGGTCGACCCAGTGTGGTCATCACGTTCGACCCGCACCCACTGGAAGTGGTCAATCCCGCCGCCGCGCCACCGCTGCTGACGACCTTTCGGGAAAAGCTCGAGGTCATCGTGCAGACCGGGGTGTCGTACGTCGCCGTCCTGCCATTCACGCCGGGACTGGCCGCCCTCGGTGCCGAGCAGTTTGTGGATGCCGTGTTGCGCGGGCGATTTTCCATGACGGAGTTGCTGATCGGACACGACCACGGATTTGGCCGCGGGCGAACGGGAGACAGTGAGGTGCTGCGTGCACTCGGCCGCCAGCGCGGGTTCGGGGTGACGCTGCTGGAACCCGTGGCCGGTCCCGACGGGAAGGCCGTTTCGTCGACGACGATCCGACAGGCCATCGCCGATGCCGATCTGGCGAGAGCGGCCGAGGGCCTCGGTCGACCCTACTGCCTGAGCGGACGAGTGATCGGCGGAGATCGGCGAGGCCGTTTGCTGGGGTACCCCACCCTGAATCTCGATCCGCCTCCGCCGAACAAGCTGTTGCCACCGGACGGCGTCTACGCGGTGCGCGTCCAGACTCCGCAGGGCGAATTCCAAGGCATGTTGAACCTCGGGGCACGCCCCACATTTGGGGATCCTGCCCGACGCATCGAGACGCACGTATTTGACGCGTCGCACGACTGGTACGGCGCCTCCGTGCGCATTGACCTCATCCGGCGCCTCCGTGACACGAGGTCGTTTGCCGACGCAGCGGCTCTACAGGATCAGCTCAGGCACGACGAAACGGCCGCCCGCGAGGTACTGATGCCCTCCATTCGCGACTGAACCGCCAACCAGGATGCGTGGCTGGCTACCGGAAGGAGCGAATACGCCCTAAGTTACGAGGCTTGGCGTACTTCGGGGGACCGTCCCCGTATGCGTCGACGCTGTTGCTGTTCCCGTTCTTCCCGGTCGCGCCCATGACGTCGCTGGGTGTGCGACCGAGTTCACCGGATGGCGTGTCCGCTCGTTGCGAACACCATCCACCATCCACCCCTGGCCACCGGCATCGATGGCGAACCTGAAGTACCGCCTCGCGCTCATTGTGGGACTCCTCGCGGCTTCCGCGTGGTCTCTCTTTCCGCGTACCGTCGTCGAACGCGTCAAGCGTAACGGCGTGTTCGTGTACGACACCGTCAACCGGGTTCCGCTCAAGCGCGGTCTCGACCTTCAGGGTGGCATGCACCTGGAACTCGAGATCGACGAATCCAAGCAGGCGGTCGCCAACAAGTCTGAAGCCCTTGATCGGGCGCTGAAGGTGGTTCGTCAGCGTATCGACGAGTTCGGCGTTTCCGAGCCCGTCGTGCAGAAGGCCGGCGACAACCGCATCATTGTCGAACTGCCCGGTATTGACGATCCCGAACGCGCGCTCGAACTGGTGCAGAAGTCGGCGTTTCTGGAATTCCAGATTGTCGACAAGTCGCAGGCATTCGAGCGCGTCGCGCCACGGTTCGACGAGATCGCGAAGAACGCCAACATCATGGTGTCCTCGGCGAAAATCGCGGGCGGCGATACCGCGAAGTCGGTGGGCGTGACGTCGTTGCTCACGCAGAAGACCGACTCGACCAAGGACAGCACAGGGAAAGCCGTGGCGGCGGTCGGGAAGGACAGCGCGGGCAAGGACAGCACCGCCGCGAAGGCGGTGGCGGGCGGACTCTTCTCGACCAACGTGCAGCCGGGGCAGATGCCCGGGATGTACGTCGTGCCGGAAGCCGCGTACGCGGCCATTTCGCAGGCGCTGGCACTGCCCGCCATTCAGGATGCCATGCCACCGGGCAAGACCATTCGGTGGGGTGTCGACTCGCTCGTGAATGGTGCGCAACGCTTCTTCGCGTTCTATGTCCTCGATTCGCGACCGATCATCCAAGGCGACGCCCTCACCGATGCGCGTCCCAATACCGATCCGGTCGAAGGCAACGTGGTGCAGTTCACGCTGAACAACGAAGGCGCGCGACGGTTCAAGAGCGAGACGGGCAAGCATGTGAAGGACAACATGGCCATCGTGCTCGATCAGCGCGTGGTCACGGCACCGGTGCTCAATAGTGCCATCGGACGCAATGGACAGATCACGCTGGGCGGCGGATCGCTGCAGGCCGCGCAGGATCTGGCGCTCGTGCTGCGCGCGGGCGCGCTGCCCGTGCCGCTGAAGGTGGCGCAGTACGGCACCATTGGCGCCAGTCTTGGCGCGGATTCCATCAACAAGGGCGTGCTCGCGCTGGGCATCGCGATGCTGCTGATCGTCGTCATCCTGATTGGCTACTATCGTTTTGCCGGAATCCTCGCGGTCTCCGCACTGCTGCTGTACCTCATCTACACCCTCGCCATGCTGGCGGGATTCCATGCCGTACTGACCCTGCCGGGATTGGCCGGGTTCGTGTTGTCGGTCGGTATCGCGGTCGATGCCAACGTGCTGATCTTCGAGCGTATTCGCGAAGAGCTTGACCACGGAAAGTCCGTGCGCCTCTCGATTGATGAAGGTTTCCGGCACGCGCTCAGCGCGATCATCGACACGTCGGCGACCACGATTCTCTCTGGCATGGTGCTGTACCAGTACGGCACGGGGCCAGTGCGCGGCTTTGCCGTGACACTTGTCGCCGGCCTGGTCGCGTCGCTGTTCACGGCGATCTTCGTCAGCAAGACCTTCTTCTTGGTGTGGCTCAACCGCTCCCGCGGTGTCCAGACCCTGAGCATCTGAGAACGCCATGATTCGCATCTTTCACAACACCACGTATCACTTCCTCAAGCACTGTCGCCTGGCGGCCGGACTCACGGCGGCCTTCATCGCCGCGGGTCTGGTGACGTACGTGACTACCGGCGGGCCGAATTACAGCATTGAGTTCACCGGCGGCACGCTGATGCAGGTGCAGTTCAAGCAGAAGCCTGATGTGGCCGTGATCCGTTCGACACTCGATCAGGCTGGCATTACCGGGGCCGAGATTCAGCAGTTCGGCACGGAGCTGGATTACACCATTCGGGCCCGTGACGAAAAGCAGGTGGAGGCGCAAGCGGCCGGTGCTGAAGGCATCTCCAAGAAGATCGTCTCGGCATTGACGCAGAAGTACGGTGCGGGAGCGGTCAGTATGGTGCGTACCGAAGCGGTGGGGCCCAAGGTGGGCAGTGAACTGCGCTCCGGCGCGTTCAAGGCCATGTTGCTCGCCTCGCTGTTCACGCTGATCTACCTCGCGATTCGGTTCGATTGGCGATTCGGGCTTGCGGCGGTGCTCTCCACGGCCCACGACATCCTGGTGACGCTCGCGTTCATCAAGTTGCTCAACATCGAAGTTTCGCTGACGGTGGTGGCCGCCATCCTGACGTTGCTGGGGTATTCGGCGAACGACACCATCATCATCTTCGACCGCGTGCGCGAAAACCTGCGCAAGATGCGAAAGGGTGAATCGCTGCCCGAGGTGCTCGATCGCTCCATCAACGAAACCTTGCCGCGATCCATCATGACGCATGCCACGACCCTGGCGGCCACGTTGGCGCTGTTGCTGGTGGCCGGTGAGGTGATTCGCCCGTTCGCGTGGGTGATGGCGTTCGGTGTGTTTGTCGCCACCTTCTCGTCGATCTACGTGGCGGGACCCATTCTGATGTACATCGAGTCGCGCTATCCGCGTGGCGCCGCGGAAGCGCAGAGTCGGGCCATTCGGGCGGGAACGGATGCCGCTTCGGCCCCCGCGCCGTCGACAGCGCGCGCCGATCGCGCCAAGGCGCGATAAGGAAACACGTCAACGGCCACGTTCCGCGCGCGTCGTCATGACGGCGTTCGTCGATAGTCACGTGCACTTGGCGGACGTCGCGTTCGCTGACGATGCGTCGGCAGTGATCGACCGGGCCCGCGCTGCTGGTGCGCGGGCCCTCGTGTGTATCGGGGAGTCGCCGGCCGCCGCCCTGCGCGCGCAGGCCATCGCCGCGCGGTTCCCCGACTTCGTGTTTCACACCTGTGGGGTGCATCCCTACGACGCCAACACCTATGACGCTGCCAGGGACAACGCGGCAATCCGGGCCGCGGTCAGCGCGGGGGCCGTGGCGGTGGGGGAGTGCGGACTCGACTACCACTACGATCATGTCACGCCAACGCAGCAGCGACTGGTGTTGGCTGGGCAGATCGCGCTGGCGGCCGAACTCTCACGTCCGTTGGTGCTGCACACGCGCGAGGCCGAAGAGGACACGCGCGCGGTGTTGCGCGACGCCCACTCGGCAGGTGTGTGCGGCGTACTGCACTGCTTCACGGGAACCCGGGCGCTGGCCGAAGACGCACTCGCCGCCGGATGGTACATCTCATTCAGCGGCATCGTCACCTTCAAGTCGTGGACAGGTGATGCCGAGTTGCGGCTCGTACCCGACGACCGCCTGCTTATCGAGTCCGACGCGCCATATTTGGCGCCGGTTCCGTATCGCGGGAAGCGGAACGAGTCGGCCTATGTCGCGATGACCCTTGCTCGGATTGCGGCCGTGCGCGACACTGAACCGACACGGCTTGGCGCGCAGACGGTTGAGAACACGCGCCAGTTGTTCGGTCTCCCCGTGCTCGCGACGGTCCCCCTTCTCGACTCCGACTCCCCACGCTGATTCCATGTCCGTTCAGACCATTCACACCGACCACGCGCCCAAGGCGATCGGCCCCTACGCACAGGCGGTACGGGCCAACGGATTCCTCTTCACGGCCGGGCAGATCGCCCTCGATCCCCAGACGATGGAAGTGGTGCCGGGCGACGTGGCGGCACAGACCGAGCAAGTACTCTCGAATTTGACGGCCGTGCTCGAAGCCGCCGGCACCGGATGGGCGCACGTGGTGAAGACGACGGTGTTCCTTCGCGACATGGCCGACTTCACGGCGGTCAATGCGGTGTACGCACGGGTGCTCGGTGACGCCCGGCCTGCCCGTTCGACCGTCGCCGTGTTCGGACTGCCGCGGGATGTGCGCGTCGAGATCGAAGCCGTCGCGTCAATTCCGTGACCAGGAGGGGGGGGCGCGCCTTTTCACGCCACGCGGGGTATGTGCGTCGCATGCGGACCTTTCTGACGCGACTGGCTCTGGTAAGCCTGTGTGGCGCCGTGGCCAGTGCTCCAGCCCGCGCACAAGGGGCCGGCGACACCACCGTCGCCCCCCCCAAGCCGCGCGCCGCGGCCCGTCCGGCGCCGCGTGGCGTAACACGGCTGTCACCACCCCTCACCCCGCGCCGCGCATTCCTGTACTCGTTCATGCTGCCGGGGTTCGGGCAATCGCGGCTCGATCGCGGGACGTCGGGTGCACTGTTTGCCAGCGTAGAACTGGCCGCGATTGCGATGGTGCGCCGCAGTTCCTCTGATCTTCGCGAGGTGCGCCGGTATCGCGTTGACACCCTCCCCTCCGATTTCACCGTAACGGGTGAAACGCTTACGAAATCCGGGATCTTCACGAATCGCTACTCGGCCGATCTTGAGAAGACACGACAGTTGCATGTCGAGGATTGGCTGGCCGTCGTTGCCTTCAACCATCTGTTTGCTGGCGCGGACGCGTTCGTCGCGGCACAACTATGGGACGTGCCCGTGTCGCTGTCGGCGATACCGCGCGCCGGTGGCGCCACCGTCATCGCGACGCTGCATTGGTGAGGTCGCGATCAGCGGTACCGTGGACATAACGGGTGCCGATGCCCCCATCGGAGTATTTGACTCCGGCCTTGGTGGGCTGACGGTAGTGCGCGCCTTGCGCGCGCGCCTCCCGCATGAGTCGCTCATTTACGTGGGTGACACCGCGCGCGTGCCCTATGGACCCAAGAGCCCTGACACCGTGCGCCAGTATGCGACGCAAATCGCGCAATGGCTGTCCGGTGAGGGTGTGAAGGCGATTGTGGTCGCGTGCAACACGGCCACGGCGCATGCCTTGACGCATCTGCAATCGGTCATGACAGTGCCGGTGATCGGTGTCGTCGCTCCGGGTGCGCGCGCCGCGGTGTCGGCCACGAGGGGTGGACCGATCGGTGTGATCGGCACGACCGGCACCATCAACTCGGGTGCGTACGAGCAGGCCATCCGTGCCATCGCGCCGGCCATGGTCGTGGTCGGCAGGGCCTGCCCGTTGTTCGTTCCGCTGGTGGAAGAAGGATGGATGGATCATCCGGCGACGCGGCTGATTGTGCGCGAGTATTTGGCCCCGCTGGCCGACTCGCACATTGACACGCTGGTGCTGGGGTGCACCCACTATCCGCTGCTGGCACCCGTCATCGCTGAGGCGGTCGGACCTGGCGTCCGACTCATTGACAGCGCCGAGGAAACTGCGCTGGAAATCCATCGGGTCCTCGCCTCTGCACGACTGCTGAACCGGGCGCCTGCTGAACCACAGGTTCGGTTTGTGGCATCAGACGCCGCGGACCGATTCCTCGCGCTCGGACGACGGTTTCTCGACGACACGATGGCCCACGTTGAGCACGTCTCCTTCCCCTGAACCGGTCCAGACCGCGCGCGTGATTGAACGGTCGTCGATTCGCAGGAATTGGCGGTCCAGATACCAGGCGCCGGCATTGGCGTACCAGCCGCGTCCAACCGGTTGCAGTGTCGGGACGTGCGAATGGCCGTGAATCACGAGTTGCGGTCCATCCACGGATTCGAGCGAAGGGGTCGCGATCGCCAGCAGTCCGCGCCCTTCGTCACCGGCGCGCCGATGACGACTGGTATCCGACGACGACACAGCGACCCGTGTCGCGAAGTCTGGATGAAGCCAGCCAAATGCCCTGATCGACAACGGATGGCGCAGCACGGTGCGAAGTCGGCGATAGGGCGCATCTTCCTTGAGACGCAACCCGTCCCCGTGGGCCAGCAGCACGGGCCATTCGCCAATCTGATCACGCCACGGTTCGAGGGTGTAGTGCACACCGGTCTCGGCCATCAGGGCATCCCCACCCCAACAGTCGTGATTGCCGCCAATCCAGAGGACCTCCACGCCGGCATCACGCAGATCGGCAATGGCCGCCAGTACCCGGAATCCGCGACGAGGCATGGCCTCGCGCCATGCGAACCAGAAGTCGAAGAGATCGCCCATGATGACGAGCGAACGGGCCCTGGCCGGCAGCGCTCGCAGGAAGTCCAGCAGCGCGCGTTCGGCCTCGGGCGTGGCGACGCCAAGGTGGGCGTCGCCGATCACGTAGCACGGAGTGGGAAGCACGTCGGCAGTCTAACGTGTGGCGCTTCGGGCGACAAACTCCCCCGCGTGCCTTGAGTGGACCCGGTAGGTCCGACATCTTCCACCATGCCTCTGGAATCCGTATCCGAGTTCCGCGTGCGTTATGCGGAGACCGATCAGATGGGTGTGGTGTATCACGCCAACTATCTGATCTGGTGTGAAATCGGTCGCACGGACTTCATCCGCGCCCTCGGGACGACGTACGCCCAACTGGAGCGTGACGGGGTGCTGCTGGCGGTCTCGGACGCCGCGCTGCGCTTTCATGCTTCCGCTCGCTATGATGACCCCATACGCGTGTACACCCGATTGACGGACGCGCGCTCTCGGGCGCTGACGTTTTCCTATCGCATTGTTCGGGCCGACACCGATGCGCTGCTGGTGTCCGGTACCACGGGACTTGTGTCGCTCGATGCGAGCGGACGGCTGGTGGCGTTGCCGGCAACAATGCGCCGCATGCTTGAAGCGGTCCTCACGACTGACCTGACCGGAGTGACGGCATGACGGGGCGACTACACGAGGTCTATGCACGGCGCCGAGTCGCGTCGGTCGTCCTGTTGACGGCGTGGATTTTCGCGGCGTGTTCGTCACGTGGCGTCGTCGGCCGACCGGCTGCGGATCAGGGGACCGCGCTGGACGCGCGATTGCTGCAGACGCTGGACACCCGTGTTGGTGATACCACGGTGGTCGATGCGGCGCTGCGTGACGTGGACGGGGCACGTCGCGCCCGCGGTGTGCTCGCGGTGGGTCAGCTCAAACTCCGGAGTCGCTACGAAAGCGTGCGGCGCCTCTTGGTTGACGCGGATACGCTGGTCGCTGCCAATGCCGCTTATGCACTCGGCATCGCCAGGGACACGGGAGGGGTCTCCGCGCTCGCTCGGGCCGTCGCGGGTGCACCTGAGGCCGTGGCGCGCGAGGCCGCGTGGGCGCTGGGGGAAATCGGTGAGCCCGCGCGGGCGGTGGTCACCATCGCCTTGGGCGAGGGTGTCTCGAAACCGTTGTCGACCAGCACCGCCGCGCAGCGGGGGGCGGCCGTGCGTGCGGCGCTGGTGCTGGCGACCGTGAAGCTCCGCCCTGTTCCGGTCGCCACGATTGTGCCGTGGCTTGCCGATGGCGCGACGGAATCGGTGCGCGCTGCCGCGTATGTGATCGGGCGCCAGCGACTGGCGGCTGGCGTGCGGGCGCTGGTCGCGGTTCGCGCTGCCGCCGATGACGAGACGCGGCAACATGTGGCGCGCGGACTCGCGAAGACGGCAGCGGGGGACTCCCTGGCGGTGCTGGCGCGCGGTGCGCTCACGACGCTGCTTGCGGATCCCAGTGCCCGGGTCCGCATGAACGCCGTCCGTAGCGTCGCGTCGTATGGCCCCGCGTCTGCACGCGAAGTGGAGCGCGCCATGGGCGATGCGGACGCGAATGTTCGAGTGGCTGCGTCAGAGGGAGTTTCGGCCGTCTTCCTGCGGGATACCGCCGCTTGGCGTCGCGCGTGGAATCGCGATACCACATACCGCGTCCGACAGCAGGTGCTGTCGGGCGCGCGCGCGGCCGGAGTGACCGCGCTGGCAACAAATGAAGCCGAGTGGACACGGCATCCCGATTGGCGTCGGCGTGCGGCGGCGCTTGATGCGCGTGCGGCGGATGAGAAAGCCGATCGCCTCGCGCTTGCCCGGGAATTTGCGCGAGATGCTGACGCGCGGGTGCGCGCGAGCGCACTGGCCGTCATTCCGGCCACCGGCGGCGACAGCGCGGTCCGCGGGCTGATCGTGACGGCGCTCGCCGACGCCGACATGCAAGTCCGGGCGGCGGCGCTCGGCGTGCTGGCGCGTCGCGCACGCATCGACGATCTGGATCTGGCGTTCACGGCGCACTCGCGCGCCGTGAACGACCCCGACAGCGATGCCCGCGTGGCCGCGCTGCGGGTGATCGCCGTTGTGTGGGGTCGTGATAGCCTCCGCATCGATGCGGCGCAGCGACAGCGGCTGTCGGCATTTTCGGGAGCGGGATCGACGGCAGAACGACGCGTGGTGTCCGGCGTGACGCCGATGGCAACGTGGGCCCGCGCCGAGCCCGCCGTCGCGTCCCGTCCGATTGGCGACTACGAGCGCCTGGTGCGGCAATGGCTTGTTCCCGGTGCGCGTCAGCCACGCGCGGTGATCCACACCGAGCGGGGTGACATCACGCTCGAACTGTTCGGCGCCGATGCGCCGCTCGTGGTTGAGGCCTTCCTGCGGCTCGCGTCAAGCGGATACTACCGCAACACGATGTTCCACCGTGTGGTGCCCAATTTCGTCGCACAGGACGGCGACGGGCGTGGTGACGGCAGTGGCGGCCCGGGCTTCGCGCTGCGCGAGAGCTACTCTCGACGGCGTCATGATCGGGGAGCACTGGGGCTGGCGACCTCGGGCCCGGACACCGGCGGGAGTCAGTACTACCTGTGCCACTCGTCACAGCCGCATCTCGACGGCGGCTACACGGTGTTTGGTCGTATCGTCGACGGCTTCGAGGTGCTCGATCGCATTGTGCAGGGCGATCGCATGCAGCGCATCGAGGTGCGATGACCCCACGCGTGGTTGTGCCGTTCGGATCATCGCGGGAGACCTGGCGCGCGCTGGCATATGCGCGGGCGTATGCGCTGCCACTGGCGCTGACAACGGGCATGCTCGCCTGCGCGCCAACCGTGCGTCCACTCCGAGGCACGCCGTCGGCATCCGCGCTGCCGCCGACGGCGTTGCCGGAGAAGCCGCAGCAGCTACGATTCACCTGGAGCTACAAGGATGAAACGTTCGACGCGAACGGCGAAGGCGTTGTGCGGGTCATGTCGCCGGATCGTGCACGACTCGATTTCTTCCTGCGCAATGGCATGGCGGGCGGGTATGCCATTCTTGTGGGCGATTCACTGACCGTTCCCGGCATCGACCTTGTGCGTCGTTTTCTGCCGCCGGTGCCATTGCTCTGGGCCACGTTGGGTCGACTCGCTGTAGCCGGCACCCGCGACACGATCGTGCGGGTTGACGGCGACTCGCTGCGCGCCGATCTCGGGATCCTGCGCGGTGGCGACGCCTCGAAAGCCGACGGTCGCGCGTGGCGCACCACCTTCGCCGGCAAGGAGCTGGTGCGGGTGGACCGCATCGAGGGCGGCAAGATCCTCGAATGGGTGACGCGGCAGAAGGGACCCACGGGGCTGTGGGAACTGCGATATGTTCATGAGCGGGCGCATCGCAGCCTCCGCATTGCGGTCAACGATACGCTTACCGTCGAGGGATTCGATGACGCCATCTGGCGCCGTCCGTAGTCTGCGTCGCCTGTTGCTGGTGACCCCGCTGTTGGTGTCCGGTTGCCTCTACGGATTTTCCGGCGGCGGTGGATTGCCGCGCAATTTGCGGTCGGTGGCCGTGCAGCCATTCGACAATCAAACGGCATCGTCCGATGTGCAGCGCGAACTGCTGGACGAGGTGCGCAAGGGGATGCGCGATCGCCTGAGTCTGCGCGAGGCGCGGGAAGACAAGGCCGATATCGTGGTGAAGGGCACCATCGTGCGGTACGAAGTTGATCTGCCGGCGGGCGTCAGCGCCGATCCTCGGCAAACAACCTCGACGCGTCGGCGGCTGCAGCTCGTGATCGATATCGAGATTCTCGACCAGACCACCGGGCGTTCGCTGTACACGCGGAAGGGGGTGTCCAGCGAGGGCCAGTATCCGGAGGGCGGTGAAGCGACCGGGCGGCGCAGCGCCATCGAGACCTTGGTCACGCAAGTGGTCGAAGGCATGCAGTCGCAATGGTGACGTCCGGGCAACCCCGCGCGCCAGCGACGAAGGTGATGGACTGGGCCACCGCGCGCGAATGGCGTTTGCTGGTAGAGGGCCCGGTGGTCTTTACCAATGGCGTATTCGATCTGTTGCATCCCGGTCACGTGGATGTGCTGTATGGCGCACGGCGTGAGGGGGCCGCGCTCATCGTCGGCATCAACAGCGACGCCTCCGTGCGTCGCCTCAAGGGGCCCACGCGTCCCGTGCGTGCCACCGCCGCGCGCGCGTACGTGCTGGCCGCGTTGGAAATGGTCGATGCGGTGGTGGTCTTCGACGAGGACACGCCTCGGGAACTCGTCGCCGCACTTGATCCCGACGTCATCGTCAAAGGCGGCGACTATGCGCCCGACACCATCGTGGGCGCGGCACACGTGATGGCGCGCGGCGGACGGGTCGTGGTTATTCCGCTCACCGAAGGACAATCCACCACTTCCATCATCGAGAGACTGCGTGGCTGACGTTCCCAATATTCCGCTCGTCGTGCAACCCCGAGCGGGCCGTGCGGCCGATGCCATGCGGCCGGTGTCACTCGAGCGCGGCGCCGTGCACAACGCCGAGGGCTCCTGCCTGGTGAGTTTCGGTGGCACGCGCGTGCTGTGCGCCGCCTCGGTGGAGGATGGTGTGCCCGGGTGGCGCCGTGGTCGCGGCGAAGGATGGATGACGGCCGAGTATGCGATGCTGCCGCGCGCCACGCGCACGCGAACGAATCGCGAGCGACAACAAGTGGGAGGCGCACGCAGGAGATTCAACGACTCATCGGCCGCAGCGTCCGCGCCATGCTGGATGATTTCCGTTTCGGCGAATTCACCGTGAAGATTGATTGCGACGTGCTCGAAGCGGACGGCGGCACGCGCACAGCGGCCATTACCGGGGCCTGCGTGGCCGTGATCGATGCGTTCGACTGGATGGTCGCGTCGGGTCGGGTCGCCGCATCGCCGGTGAAGCGGCGCGTGGCGGCCGTCAGCGTCGGAGTCATTGACGGCGCGCCGCGCCTTGACCTCGACTATGAGGAGGACGTGCGCGCTGATGTGGACATGAACGTCGTGATGAGCAGTGAAGGACGTTTCGTGGAGGTGCAGGGGACTGGCGAGAACGGCACGTTCGATCGCGACGAACTGAATGCGTTACTCGACATCGCGGTGCGCGGCATCACGTCGCTCGATGCGGCACAACGCTTCGTTCTTGACGCGGTGCGGTGATGGTGAGCGATCGTCCGACGGTCCTGCTGGCCACGCGCAATGTCGGCAAGCGGCGCGAGTTGGTGCCGTTGCTGGCGGCGGTCGGCCTCGATGCGGAGACACTGGAGGACGCGGAACTGGCTGAGACGGATGATGAGGACGCAGTGGAAAGTGGTGATACGTTCGAGGCGAATGCGCTGGCCAAGGCGCGGTGGTTTCATCGGCGGAGTGGCGGTCGTGTCGTGGTGGCCGATGATTCCGGTCTCGAGGTGGAGGCGCTCGATGGAGCGCCGGGGGTGCGCAGCAAACGCTGGGCGGCCCGTTGCGATCTCGAGGGCGCGGCGCTTGATGATGCGAACAACGAGTACCTGCTACAGATGTTGTCGGCGGCGGAGCGCGCGGGCCGTCCCAGTCGTCGCGCGCGCTTTGTGTGTGCGGCGGCATGCGTGTGGTCGGGCGGGGAGTTGGTGGTGCGCGGATCGACAGACGGCGTGATTGCGCGCGCGTCGGGGCGCGGGTGGATTCGGGTACGATCCGTACTTTCTCTCGGATGACCTTGGAGCGACGTTTGCTGAGGCGACGACGCAAGCGAAGTCAGCGGTCAGTCATCGTGGCCGGGCATTCGCGCTGCTGGTGCAGGAGATGCAGGCGCGTGCATTGCGCGCGGAATTCCTGTGACTGGCCCTTGATGGCGGTTGACCCACGGGGCCGTCGGCGATACAATACGCGGCTGTAGTGGGACGCAGTTGCGGGACTGGTACGCCGTCGGCGACCAGCGGGGCGTAGCGTAGCCCGGTATCGCGCCTGCTTTGGGAGCAGGAGGTCGCCGGTTCGAATCCGGCCGCCCCGATGAGCTCGTGTAGGGCAGGTGAAGCAGGTGACCGTGGGGCTTCCCGTTGGGAAGGGCCAGCGGCGGAGGTAGGCGCCAGTAGCTCAGGTGGATAGAGCGGCAGCCTTCTAAGCTGCGGGTCGGGGGTTCGAGTCCCTCCTGGCGCGTACGACAGTACTTGGTACTTGGTACTTGGTACTTGGTACTTGGTACTTGGTACTTGGTACTTGGTACTTGGTACTTGGTACTTGGTACTTGGTACTTGGTACTTGGTACTTAGTTAGCACCCTTAGCTCAATGGTAGAGCAGCTGACTCTTAATCAGTAGGTTGATGGTTCAAGTCCATCAGGGTGCACTACCGGCCGCTATCGAGGGGCCGAGGGGATCGCGGTGAGTGGGGAGGAATCGGGATCCTGGAGTAAGCGCGTCGCGGTGAGGCTATCGCGATGTGTGGTGGAAAGGGGTCTTGCGCGGATGGGGCGCGCCGGATAACTTCGCCACCCCTTCGCCGGACGGGTAGCCCCGCAACGATGATTGCGAGCGAGCTGCAGACCGGATGAGGTGCTTTCACGAACTTCACAGGAAGTCGTGACGAGGCCTTGACTCGGCGGAGACAGCAGGTTAAATAGTAAGTCTGCCGGTCAAACGGCGGCAAAACATAAGAAGCTAAGTCGCGCAGCCGCAAGCGGTTGCGAGGTCTTTAGAAGGGCAGCAGCAACGCTTTTTGACAATCGAAGTCGAGATCGAAGGATATGCGAGGCGGTTTCTATGACCTGCGGCTCCATCAGGGTTGCAGCGAGAAAGAATATCTGATGATGTAATTATGTGATTCGGCGCTTGACTCTTTCGGGAGTCGCGTTGAAGAGCCTTTCGAACAATCCATTGGAGAGTTTGATCCTGGCTCAGGACGAACGCTGGCGGCGTGCTTAACACATGCAAGTCAAGGGGGCCCGCAAGGGTAACCGGCGAACGGGTGCGTAACACGTGAGCAATCTGCCTAGATGTGGGGGATAGCCGGCCCAACGGCCGGGTAATACCGCATACGCTCCCCGGGTGGCATCACCTGGTGAGGAAACATTTTTGGCATCTAGAGGAGCTCGCGGCCTATCAGCTAGTTGGTGGGGTAACGGCCTACCAAGGCATTGACGGGTAGCTGGTCTGAGAGGATGGCCAGCCACACTGGGACTGAGATACGGCCCAGACTCCTACGGGAGGCAGCAGTGGGGAATATTGCGCAATGGCCGAAAGGCTGACGCAGCGACGCCGCGTGGGGGATGAAGCATTTCGGTGTGTAAACCCCTGTTGCCCGGGACGAACAACTGGTTTCGACCAGTCTGACGGTACCGGGTGAGGAAGCACCGGCTAACTCCGTGCCAGCAGCCGCGGTAATACGGAGGGTGCGAGCGTTGTCCGGAATCACTGGGCGTAAAGGGCGCGTAGGCGGTCTGTTAAGCGTGCGGTGAAAGCCTGGGGCTCAACCCCAGGTCTGCCGTGCGAACTGGTGGACTTGAGCACTGTAGAGGCAGGTGGAATTCCGGGTGTAGCGGTGGAATGCGTAGAGATCCGGAAGAACACCGGTGGCGAAGGCGGCCTGCTGGGCAGTTGCTGACGCTGAGGCGCGACAGCGTGGGGAGCAAACAGGATTAGATACCCTGGTAGTCCACGCCGTAAACGATGGGCACTAGGTGCTTGGGGGAGCGACCCCCCGAGTGCCGGCGCTAACGCATTAAGTGCCCCGCCTGGGGAGTACGACCGCAAGGTTGAAACTCAAAGGAATTGACGGGGGCCCGCACAAGCGGTGGAGCATGTGGTTTAATTCGACGCAACGCGAAGAACCTTACCCAGACTTGACATGTATGAGAAAGCCTCTGGAAACAGGGGCCCCTCTTCGGAGCTCATGCACAGGTGCTGCATGGCTGTCGTCAGCTCGTGTCGTGAGATGTTGGGTTAAGTCCCGCAACGAGCGCAACCCTTGCCCTTAGTTACCAGCGGATAATGCCGGGGACTCTAGGGGGACTGCCGGTGCCAAACCGGAGGAAGGTGGGGACGACGTCAAGTCATCATGGTCCTTACGTCTGGGGCTACACACGTGCTACAATGGCAGGTACAGAGGGCTGCGAAAGGGCAACCTGGAGCCAATCCCCAAAGCCTGCCTCAGTTCGGATTGTCGTCTGCAACTCGACGGCATGAAGCTGGAATCGCTAGTAATCGTGGATCAGCTACGCCACGGTGAATACGTTCCCGGGCCTTGTACACACCGCCCGTCACGCCATGGAAGCTGTGAGCGCCCAAAGTCGGTGTCGGAACCCGCAAGGGGCCAAGCCGCCTAAGGCGAGCGCAGTGACTGGGGCGAAGTCGTAACAAGGTAGCCGTAGGGGAACCTGCGGCTGGATCACCTCCTTTCCGGAGCGACGAGTAGAACGGCCCTTCGGGGTGCGGTTCGAAAGTCCCGGATTTGTCGCCCGCTTTGCATATCCTCGATCTCGATTCGATTGTTGAACCACTCCTTGGGGTGGTTCTTCGCTATTTGACAACGGAATTGGGAAGTGATCGTGGGTACTACAGATGCCGTATGGCGTTCGGGGCAACCTGAATGTTATGCGACAGCTGATAGGACAAAGAACCTCAGTGAGGCGCTAGAAGTGGATGCCAACGGACGTGTCCGGTGGTGTCTATTGCTGACGCAACACGAAAAGTTTTTAGAAGCGCGTATTTTGCTTGAAAAGTTGGGAAAGGGTCAAGCGAAAGAAAGTATGTGGGGGATGCCTGGGCACATAGAGGCGATGAAGGCCGCGGTAAGCTGCGATAAGCTCGGGGGAGCGGCACACACGCATTGATCCCGAGATGGCCGAATGGGGAAACCCGGCGAGGCGCGAGCCTCGTCACCGCGCAAGCGGAGCAAACCAGGGGAACTGAAACATCTAAGTACCCTGAGGAAGAGAAATCAAACGAGATGCCCCGAGTAGTGGCGAGCGAAACGGGTACAGGCCAAACCGTCCTCCTTGTGGGGGCGGGGTTGTAGGAGCCACGGACGCGTACATCGAAGTCAGTCGAAGTCCCCTGGAACGGGGCGCCGAAGACGGTGATAGCCCGGTAGACGAAGACGATGTGGTGTGCGTAGTGGATTTCCTGAGTAACGCCCGACCCGAGTAATCGGGCGTGAATCCGGGGGGACCACCCTCCAAGCCTAAAGACTCCTATGTGACCGATAGTGGACGAGTACCGTGAGGGACAGGTGAAAAGCACCCCAGTGCGGGGAGTGAAAGAGATCCTGAAACCACATACTTACAAGCGGTAGGAGGCTGGGACCGGGCAACCGGTTCACGGCTGACTGCGTGCCTTTTGCATTATGATCCGGCGAGTTACTCCTCAGATGCGAGGCTAAGCTGCTCAGCAGCGGAGCCACAGCGAAAGCGAGTCCTGTAACGAGGGCGAATGAGTATCTGGGGGTACGACCCGAAACCAGGGCGATCTACCCATGAGCAGGGTGAAGCTGAGGTAACACTTAGTGGAGGCCCGAACCGGTATGGGTTGAAAACCATTCGGATGACTTGTGGGTAGGGGTGAAAGGCCAATCAAGCCTGGAGATAGCTGGTTCTCCCCGAAATCTATTGAGGTAGAGCCTCGAGGCGTGTTAGCAGGGGGTAGAGCGACTGGAAGGGCGCGGGGGGACGTAGTCCCTACCAACCCCTACCAAACTCCGAATACCTGTCTAATGGACCTCGGGAGGCAGTCGCTGAGCGATAATGTCCAGCGGCGAGAGGGAAAGAACCCAGAACCACAGCTAAGGCCCCGAAGTGGCCGCTGAGTATAGCGAAGGATGTCGTCGTGCAGAGACAACTGGGAGGTTGGCTTAGAAGCAGCCATTCCTTGAAAGAGTGCGTAATAGCTCACCAGTCCAGCGTGATGGCGCCGAGAATGGTCGGGATTAAGCGGCCCGCCGAAGCTTGGTCTTGCAGCTTTGCTGCAGGGGTAGGGGAGCGTTCCCTGTGCGTTGAAGCGGGCGTGGAAACGAACCCGTGGAGCGAAGGGAAGTGAGGATGCCGGATTAAGTACGCGCAAATGCGGGTGAGAACCCCGCACACCGTAAGCCCAAGGATTCCTGCGCCATGGCAATCAGCGCAGGGTGAGGCGGACCCTAAGGCGAGGCCCCAAAGGCGTAGTCGATGGACAGCCGGTCAAAATTCCGGCCCCGTCTTTTATTCGTTGAAGCAACCAGGGACCCTGGAACAAAGCGCGGGCGGTCTTGTGGATTGACCGTTCAAGGGCGTAGAGCAATCGAGACCCGAGTACGAGGAGGCGGGGCAACCCTAATCCGAGTCGTGTGGAGTCAGCAGGCAAGAAAAGCTGGTTGTGGAGGATAAGAGACGTCCGTACCGTAAACCGACACAGGTGGGCAAGGCGAGTAGCCTAAGGTGAACGAGTGAAACGTGGTCAAGGAACTCGGCATAATGATCCCGTAACTTCGGAAGAAGGGATGCCCCCTCTTGTTGCCAGACTTGCTCTGGTCGCTCGAGGAGGCCGCAGAGAATCGGTCCAAGCGACTGTTTAGCAAAAACACAGGTGCGTGCCAAGCCGCGTAAGGCGCCGTATACGCACTGACGCCTGCCCGGTGCCGGAAGGTTAAGGGGAGAGGTTAGCCGCAAGGCGAAGCTTTGAGCCGAAGCCCCGGTAAACGGCGGCCGTAACTATAACGGTCCTAAGGTAGCGAAATTCCTTGTCGGGTAAGTTCCGACCTGCACGAATGGCGTAACGACTTGGACACTGTCTCGACCACGCGCTCGGCGAAATAGCAGTCTCGGTGAGGATTCCGAGTCCCCGCGACAGGACAAAAAGACCCCATGCACCTTTACTGCAGCTTGTCATTGGCGTTTGCATAGGACTGTGTAGCATAGGTGGGAGCCGTTGAGACGGGGGCGCTAGCTCTCGTGGAGGCAACAGTGAAATACCACCCTGTGCTGTATGATCGCCTCACCGCGGTAGGCAAACCCTATCCGGGACCGTGGCAGGTGGGCAGTTTGACTGGGGCGGTCGCCTCCGAAAGAGTAACGGAGGCGCGCGAAGGTTGGCTCAGCGCGGTCGGTAATCGCGCCTATAGAGTGTAACGGCAGAAGCCAGCCTGACGGTGAGACCGACGGGTCGAACCGAGACGAAAGTCGGCCGTAGTGATCCGGTAGCCCGGTGTGGATCGGCTATCGCGCAACGGATAAAAGGTACGCTGGGGATAACAGGCTTATCGCGCCCGAGAGTTCACATCGACGGCGCGGTTTGGCACCTCGATGTCGGCTTATCACATCCTGGGGCTGGAGAAGGTCCCAAGGGTCCGGCTGTTCGCCGGTTAAAGTGGCACATGAGCTGGGTTCAGAACGTCGTGAGACAGTTCGGTCTGTATCCGCTGTGGGCGTTGGAGAGTTGAGGGGTGCGGACTTTAGTACGAGAGGACCGAGTCGGACGATCCGCTCGTGTCCCGGCTGTCATGCCAATGGCACCGCCGGGTAGCGAAGATCGGCACAGATAACCGCTGAAAGCATCTAAGTGGGAAGCGCCCCCCAAGATGAATTCTCCCTAGAGCCTTGAGCTCTCTTAAGGGCCGGAGGAGACTACTCCGTCGATAGGCAGCACGTGGAAGCACCGCGAGGTGTTCCGAGCGCAGCTGTCCTAATCGCCCGTGCGGCTTGACTCCCCCATGGTTTTTCCATGGGGCACAAGAATTCCGCAAAATATGCGAAGTCATGCTTCGATCGTCCGAAAGACGACGAAGCCCCATGATCACTCCCATCCGTTTGTCAGATTGCAATCACTTTTGCAGTTTGTCGCACAACGGAAGAATCGCACCAGAGCAATAGCGACGCGTCAGCGGAGCGTTGTCATGGAAGATTGAATCGGCTTCACCGATTCAATCCCAGCGATTTTTCCTTCGGAAAAATCGCTGGCAACTAGAGCGCTTGGGCCACACCCGTTCCCATCCCGAACACGGTCGTTAAGCCAAGCAGCGCCAATGGTACTCCGGTCGAGAGACCGCGGGAGAGTAGGCCGTTGCCGGCACCTTTTCGAAGCCCCCGTCACCTAGTGGCGGGGGCTTCGTCGTTTCCGTACCTTCCCCGCCGATTCTCAGGGCGTCTTGCTCGCGCGGCTTCTCGCGCTCACGCCGAATCGATCCGATAGCCAGAACTGCTCATGTGCGTCAGATGACCAAGGCCGGGATTGTCACCGTCGCCGGATTCCCCAATGCCGGCAAGTCCACGCTCCTCAATCGCCTCGTCGGCGAGAAGCTCGCGATCACCTCGCCCAAAGCCCAGTCCACCAGGCATCGCGTCGTTGGCATTCGCACTGCGGACAATGCCCAGATGGTGATTCTCGACACGCCCGGGCTGCTGGAACCGCGCGATACCCTGCACACCGCCATGCGGCACGCGGCACTCGGCGCCGTGCGCGATGCCGATGTCCTCGTGCACGTGGTCGATGCCTCGTCAACCATTCCCGAATCGTTTCAGATCGCCGCCGGACTGGACCGCGCTCCGCGCGCGCCGATCGTGCTGGCGCTTAACAAATCCGATCTGCTTGACGAGGAAACCCGGTCTCGCCTGCTTACTTGGCATCCCAATGCCGTATTGCTCTCGGCCGTGAGTGGCGAGGGCGTCGATGCGTTGGTGACTCGCATCACCAGTAGCTTGCCGGAGAGTCCCTATCTCTATCCCGACGACGAACTCTCCACTCAGCCCGTGCGGTTCTTCTGTGCCGAGTTGGTGCGCGAGACGGCCTTGGAGCAACTCGGTGATGAATTGCCGCACGCACTCGCGTGTGAGATCGAAGAGTATCGCGAGAATGCGTCACCACTGTACATTCGGGCGGTCTTGCATGTGGAACGCGACAGCCAGAAACGAATCGTGATCGGAGCCAATGGACAGCAGATCAAGAAACTTGGCAAAGCCGCTCGTGAGAAAATCGAGCGGCTCGTTGGACAACCCGTCTATCTCGATCTCTGGGTGAAAGTGCTCGCGAATTGGCGTAAGAATCCAGGCGCCGTGCGACGCCTGGGGTACGGCGACCCCACTGGTCGCTCGTGATCTCACGGCTCCTGGTTGCGTTGCTGGCGCTGCTACTGGGTAGCGCGCCGGTACTGTCCGCCCAATCCGGCGCACTGTTCCTTCTTGTGCCGTTCGGCGCGCGCGCGGTGTCCATGGGCGAGGCGATCAGCGCCGACACGACGCTGGGCTCAGAGGGCATCTGGTGGAATGCGGCTGCGCTTGCACGACTGCCGAGCAAGGAGGTCGCCTTGCACTATTCGCAGACGTTGCTCGCCAACAGCGTAATGGTCAGCGTCGCCGTGCCGTCCCGCATCTTCGGGACGCTGGCGCTGAGCGGCTACGACGTCAACTATGGCGATCAGCAGGCGACCGATCCGTTCAATGGGCAGCCGATAGGCGTGATCAGCAATCACAACTACCTGTTGGCGGCCTCGTATGCGACACCGGTAGGCAAGAGGCTCAGCCTTGGCGTGTCCTACAAATTCCTGGTGCTACGATTCGCCTGCAGTGGTGCATGTGGCAACACTCCGGTACTTTCGGGCAAGACGAGTGCACTCGACATGGGGGTCCAGTATGTGGTACCTACTGCATTCCCACTGACCCTCGGGTTCTCGGCAAGAAACATCGGCCCGGCGTTGCAGATCAAGGACAAGCCGCAGGCCGATCCGCTGCCCTTGGTCATTCAGGGCGGAGTCATGAGCCGACTGCCGATTGCGTCGCTAAAAGCTGCCGGTGCCTCACTGGACGTGAGCGCCGACATCCTGAAGGCCGACGCCCTCGGCGGGACCAATATCGGAATTGGCGCGTCGCTGGGCTATCAAGACCAGTACTTCCTCCGCGCCGGCTACAAGCGGCAACAGGGCGACGGCAGCGGGCCATCCATCGGCATCGGATTGCAGCGCGGCGCACTGGGAATCGATTTATCTCGCCGTTTCGATCGACTCTCCGCGCAGCTTGGTGAGACGCCTACCTACATCACGTTACGGGGGCGCTTCTAATGCGGGGCGCCCGCTTAAGGGTGCTGGCTTTCGCCCTGATCCTGGGCGTTGCTGGGAAGACCGGGGCGCAGTCGATTGCCGCGCCGGTGGCGCTCGCCCCCCGTCGATGGCCCGTCACGCCGTCCGTCACGCCGTCCGTCCCGTGGGGCGGCGCGACCGAGGCGGACGCTGCGGTCACCTCGGTCGAGCCCTTCTCATCGATCGCAACCCGACGGACCGCAGTGGGGGGTCGCACCAGCGCGGCGCCGTGGTGGGCGCCGGTTTCATCTGCGATCGTGCCGGGCTCTGGGCAGTTCGCGTTGGGTCAGCAGCGTAGCGTGGCGTATCTGGTCGCCGAGGGATATCTGGTGTTACAGGCACACGCGGCGCAGCGCGACGGGAATCGTGACCGCGACGAATATCGTGTGCTGGCGTCGGATGTGGCGAGACGGGCGTTCGCTACGTCTCGGCCGATCGGCACATGGGAATACTACGAGTCGATGGAGAAGTTCAACGAAAGTGGCGTGTTCGACAGAGCGCCCGGCGGAGCAGTGGACCCGGAAACCGATCAGAACACGTATAATGGATCCCGATGGAGACTGGCGCGCGAAACCTATTGGCGGGATCCGGACGCAGCGCCACCGACGTCCAGTCCTGAGTATCAGCGGGCGCTTGCGGTGTACACGGCCGAGGCGGTGCGCGATGAGTTCCGCTGGAGCTGGCGGGACGCCCAGTTGCAGCGCGATGTCTATGTGCAGACCATCCGGAGCGCCAATCGCAGTTACCAGCGCGCGGTGAACATGCTTGGCCTGGTCGGTGCCAATCACCTGGCCAGCCTGATCGACGCCTATGTCACGGTTCGCGTCCGCCGCTTTGGTGGGGTTCGGGTGGCCGGTCTCCAGTTCGAGGGGGTCCACAGCTCAATCGCCCTGACTGGGGACCCGGCTGGCGCTCACGGTCAGATCGTGAGCATTCTCCGCTTCGTCCCGTCGCCGGACTGATCGGCCCGAGGCTCGATGCGTTGCCGAAGGTGACCGCCGTTACATCGTGGCGTCGGCCCCTGCATGATCGTCTGGAGACAGGGGTCTATTCGCGCGCGTCCGTTTCGGTCGCGTACGCGAGCCTGCGACGCCGCACCCGCCATCTCCTCATGACTGACCGCGCAATCAACGAGCAGACAGCGGTGCTGCTGACCATCGGTCAGCCGGCACCTGCCTGGTTGGCGGCATGGTGGGAAACATTCGATGTACGAGTGCTGGAGCTTCCGGATGCCGGAGCGGTGTTGGCGGTGGCGTTGCGCACGCGTCCACGAGCCATCGTGCTGGACGGGCGAGGGCCCGAAGAGTGGCAGAATACCGTACTGGCGACCTGCCGTCAGCTCAAGCGCGATTCATACTCGGCGATCGTCCCGGTCGTCATGATTGTGCCGGCGCATCGCTTCGGCGAAGGCTTTGAGGCAGGCGCGGACGAAGTCCTGCGGGCGGACGTGGACGACTTCGAGGCGTTGGCCCGTTTGGCAACCATGATTCGGCGCAGCGACCGTGACACCGATGTCCATCCGTCCACCCGGCTGCCGGGCACCCGGGAAATCGAGGCGGAATTGGCTCGCCGCGTGGCGTCTGGTGAACGGTTTGCGGCGTGCTACGCCGATCTTGACTATTTCAAGGAATTCAATGATCGCTATGGCTACCACAATGGCGACCAGGTCATCAGACTCCTCGCCAGAATCCTCCACGACGTGGTGAAGGGTCTGTGCGAAGAAAGCGGCTTCGTCGGGCACATCGGCGGTGATGACTTCCTCTGTGCGGTCCCCATCGCGGCCATGCCGCGGGTCTGCGACGAGATCATCCGGGTGTTTGACGAATTGATCCCGTTGCAGTATTCCGAGCAGGACCGACGCGTGGGATATTTCTTCGGCAAGGATCGCCGGGGTCAGCTGCATCGGGTGCCGCTGATGACCCTATCAGTTGGCGTCGTCACCAATCAGCGCCGCCGCTTCACGCGAGCGGTCGAGGTCAGCGAGTTGGCTACGGAAATGAAGAGCTACGCAAAAACGCTACCGGGATCAGTATGGGCGGTGGATCGTCGCCGAGATGAGCCGTCGACCCCCATGGCGAGTGCGCCTGGCGTCGAGCTGCTCCGCGACCGCAACGGACTCCGCAGCGGGGGAGTGGGCCAATGACCGTCTCATGCCCGGATTGCCGATCGGTCTTTCGCGTGGACCCGGCCAAAGTGCCGGCCACCGGCGTACGCGCCAGATGTTCGGTGTGCGGTGGCGTGATCGCCATTGCCGGAGGAACCCTTCCGGTCTCCGTGACACCCGCCTCACTCAGCGCGGTTTCATCGACGACGGCCGGATCGACTCGCCCGGCCTATCCGACGCCGCAACGACCGTATACGCCCGCGGCGATGCCAGTGCCGCCGGTTGCGTCCGGGGTAGCGCCTTCAATCATGACGCCGCCCGCTCCAGCGCGACTGCCAACGGCAACGCCGGCGTTCAATCCGGTCGCGTCTCCAACGCCCCATTCGGTCGCCATCTCAACCCCGCCATCTCCGGCCGTCGCATTGCCGGTGTCGATGCCGACCCCGTCGGCGACTCCTACTCCACGGCGATCAATCAATCCGTTCCTCAACGCGGACCCGGGGCAGCGCTCCCGTCGTCTGGCGCGGGCGCTGGTGTCTGACCTGGTCGCCTACCATCCGCAGAAGCGCGAAGAAGGGCTCCGCGACGGAACGCTGCGTCAGCTCTTTCGCGAAGACATCAAGAAGAGCTACGAGGAGTATGTCGAGCAAGTCGGACGGGAAACGGCCGAAAACTCGCCGCACTTCCAGGAAGCCCTCAACGAGATCCTCGGGTCAGGGCGAAAGCTCTTCTGACATCGGCGCATTCGAGGGACCCGCTGGATGCCAGCGGGTGTCTCGGGTAGCTTCCAAGTACATCGAGCGATGACCATTTCTCGGGCCGCTCTCCAGCGCGGAGAGCGGCTCGCGTTTTTCGTGGAGGCGGGCATGCAGGACGGCGAACGACTGAAAGTGCTGACCGGAGCCGACGAACGGCTTGCGGACATGCGGAGGTATCTTTGACATCGAATCCAAGCGCGCCACACTGAGTTCGTACGAGAACGAGATGTCCGAGAGTGCCTTCTGGAACGACCAGGAGCACGCGCGTGACATCGTGCAGCAGGTCAAGTCGTTCAAGGGATGGATCGAGCCGTTCGACAGTCTCACTGCCCGCGTGGCGTCGGCGCGCGAACTCGATGAATTGCTGGCGATGGAGCCGGACGCCGCCATGGGCAAGGACCTGGATGCCGAGGTGGAACGCATCGCCGAGGAGCTCGACGCGTTCGAGTTGAAGTCCTTGTTGCGCGGGAAAGACGATTTCCGGGACGCGCAAATCGAAATCTCGGCTGGCGCTGGTGGCACCGAGGCGCAGGACTGGGCCGAGATGCTCGAGCGCATGTATATCCGATGGGCCGAACGGAAGGGCTTCGAACTGGAATTGCTTGATCGCAGCGAAGGTGAGGAGGCGGGGATCAAGGGCTCCGTCATCGAAATCAAGGGCCAGTTCGCCTACGGGTTTCTTCGACCCGAATCGGGCGTCCATCGGCTCGTGCGTATTTCGCCGTACGATTCCCAGGCGCGGCGGCACACCAGCTTCGCTTCGGTGTTCGTATATCCCGTCGTGAACGAAGAGATCAACATCGAGATTCGCGACGAGGATCTCAAGATTGATGTGTATCGGGCGTCGGGGGCGGGCGGACAGCACGTCAACAAGACGTCGTCGGCCGTGCGCATCACGCATTTGCCGTCGGGAATCATCACGGCGTCACAGGCGCAACGCTCGCAGTTCAAGAACAAGGAAACGGCCATGAAGCAGCTCAAGAACCGGCTGTATCAGGTCGAGGTGGAGAAGCAGTTGGCCGTCAAGGCGGCGTTCGACGCGAACAAGCAGGACGTGTCGTTTGGCAGCCAGATTCGCAGCTACGTCTTTCAGCCCTATACGATGGTCAACGACCACCGCACCGAACTGAAGATTCCCGACGTCCAGAAGGTCATGGACGGCGACATCGACCCGTTCATTCAGGCGTATCTCAAGGCGGAAGGTGAAGACAGCGTCGAGCGTCCGCTATGAGCGACGACCTGAATTTTCTGATGCAGGCGCGCCGCGACAAACTGAACCGGTTGCGTGCGGCGGGCGTCGAGCCGTTTGCCTATGCCTACGATCGCACGCACACCTCGCGTGAGGCGATTGCAGTGCTGGGAGACGGCGACGAGGGTCCCTCGGTGCGGGTGGCCGGACGCCTGGTGTCATGGCGGAGTCAGGGCAGGACCGCGTTCGCGCACGTGGCCGACATGGACGGTCGGGTCCAGCTGTACCTGCGCCGGGATGATCTGGGCGATGCTGCGTTCGCGCAGCTGGGCGACTACGACCTGGGCGATTGGGTCGGTGCGCAGGGCACCATGATGCGCACCAAGACCGGCGAGGCCACGGTGCGCGTACAGACAGTTGAATTGCTCTCGAAAGCCTTGCGTCCGCTGCCGCTGGGGAAGGAGCAGGTGGTGGACGGGCAGGTCGTGCGCTATTCCGCCTTTGCGGACACCGAGCAGCGGGCGCGGCAACGCTATGCCGACCTGGCGGTGCATCCCGAAGTGCGCGCGCTGTTTCGTGCGCGATCGGTGCTCACCCGCACCATCCGCACGCATCTCGACGCCCTGGGGTATCTCGAGGTGGAGACGCCGGTGCTGCAGCCGCTGTACGGCGGTGCGTCAGCGCGACCGTTCATCACGCATCATAATACGCTGGACATGCCGCTGTACCTGCGGATCGCCGATGAGCTGTATCTCAAGCGGCTGATCGTCGGCGGTTTCGAGCGGGTGTATGAAATCGGTCACGACTTCCGGAATGAGGGCATTGATCGGACGCACAATCCGGAATTCACGATGCTGGAGTTCTACGAAGCGTTCGCCGATTACACGACGATGATGGACCGTGTGGAGACCATCATGGCCGCGGCCGCGTCGGCCTTGCGCGCGTTACCGGTCATCGGCGAGCACGTCCCGGTCCTGACGCCGCCGTTTCCGCGGATGGACTGGTCGGGCTCGTTGTCATCCGCTGCGGGTGCCGATGTGATGTCGGTCGACGACGCGACGTTGCGTCAGATGGCCGAACGCGTGGGAGTTCCCAAGGTGGCGTCACTCAGTCGCCCCAAGGTGCTGGATGAGATGTTCCAGGCGTTGGTGGAATCCCGGATCGACACCCCCACGTTCGTGGTGGACTATCCGATCGAACTCTCGCCGCTGGCCAAGCCCAAGCGCGGCAAGCCCGGGTTGACCGAGCGGTTCGAGCTGTTCGCGCGCGGACGGGAATTGGCGAACGCCTTTTCGGAATTGAACGATCCAATCGATCAACGCGAGCGCTTCGAGGCGCAGGCGCGATTGCGTGAGGCCGGCGACGACGAAGCTTCGGGCGTGGACGAGGACTACCTGCGGGCGATGGAGTACGGCATGCCGCCCACGGGCGGCGTCGGCATCGGCATCGATCGTCTGTTCATGTATCTCACGGACACGGCCAATATTCGCGATGTGATTCTGTTCCCGACCATGCGGCCGGAATAGGGCCACGCATGCGCGGTCTCGAGCTCTCCATTGCCTGGCGCTACCTGCGCAGCCGTCGCGGTTCGCGCCTGCTGTCGCTGATCAGCGTCATCGCCATTGGCGGCGTGCTGGTGGGCGTGAGCGCGCTGATCGTGATCATGGGCGTGATGAACGGATTGCAGCGGGATCTCCGCGACAAGATTCTGGTGGGGAGTCCCGATTTGCGGGTGTTGCCCTACGGATCGGACATGCGACTGACCGGCTGGCCGACGGTGCGCGATGAGGTTCGCGCGGTGAAGGGCGTGATGGCCGCGGCGCCGTTCGTGACGACGCAGGGGATGGTGCGCAATCTGGGCGGCACGTATCGCACGGGGGCGCAGGTGGTTGGCATCGAGCCGGTCGGCGTGAACACACTCGATGTCACATCCATTCGATCGCACGCCATTCTTGGCGATTTCCGGTTTCGACGGGACAGCGTCTCGCTGCCTGGCGCGGTCCTCGGCAAGTTGCTGGCCGCCAAGCTGAGCGCGTTTCCGGGTGACACCATCGTGCTGTTGGGTGAAGGCACGGCGGAAATGAATGCTGCCACGGGCGCCATTATTCCCAAGTTCGACAGCGTGGTCGTGTCGGGAATCTTCGAGACTGGCATGTACGAATACGACGATGCCTACATCTACCTCGATCTGCGGACCGCACAACGGTTCGCGGCGTTGGGCGAGGATGTGACCGGTATCGAAGTGCGCACGCGTGATCGCGACGAGGCCTCGGCGATTGCGGACACCATTCGGGCGACCCTCAAGTCGCCGGTGCGCGCCATGGACTGGCAGGAACAGAACAGTCAGCTGTTCAAGGCCCTCAAGCTCGAGAAGCTGGGCATGAGCGTCATTCTGTTGCTGATCGTGATCGTCGCCGCGTTCAACATCGTGAGCACGCTCACGATGGTGGTGCGCGACAAGACGCGGGAGATCGGCATTCTGCGCGCCATGGGCATGCCGGCGCGTTCGATCCGGCGCATTTTCCTGCTGCAGGGGGTAGTGGTGGGTGCGGTCGGGACGGCCGGTGGCCTGTTGCTCGGACTCGCCGTTTCCGTCATGCTCGAGCGCTACCAGCTGATCGCGCTGGATCCGTCGGTGTACTTCATCGATCACCTGCCGGTCTACACGCAGTTCTGGGATGTCGTGATGATCGTGGGTGCCAGTCTGGCGATTGCCGCCGTGGCGACGATGTATCCGGCCTCGCAGGCCGCGAAGCTGTATCCGGTGGAGGCCATTCGGCATGAGTGATCAGCCGGTCGTGGTCCGCGCCGAGGGATTGGTGAAAGAATTCCGAGGCGGTGATGGTGGCATCATCCGGGTCCTCGACGATGTGTCGTTGACGGTGCAGCGTGGCGAGATGGTGGCCATCATGGGGTACAGCGGCGCCGGTAAGAGCACGCTGCTCCACGTATTGGGCGCCCTTGAGCGTCCTTCGGCCGGCACCATCGAGCTGGGAGGGCACCCGATCGCGGCGATGGATGATGACGCCCTGGCGGCGCTCAGGAACCGCACGGTCGGATTTGTGTTTCAGTTTCATCACCTGTTGCGGGAGTTCTCGGCGCTCGAGAACGTCATGATGCCGTTACGAATTGCCGGAACCGACGAACGGGTCGCCACAGCGCGTGCGGCGGCGCTGTTGGATCGGGTCGGGTTGTCGGCACGGCAGCACCATCGGCCGTCGGAGATGTCCGGCGGTGAGCAGCAGCGGACGGCGGTGGCGCGCGCGCTGGCGGCCGAACCGGCACTGTTGCTGGCCGATGAACCCAGTGGCAATCTCGATCATCATAACGCGGAGCGCTGCACGACTTGTTCTCGGAGTTGGCGCGTGATCTCTCACTCGGGCTGATCGACGTGACGCACAATCCGCTCGCCCGCGCGTGCCGATCGAACGTTATTGTTGGAGGGGGGCAGTTTGGCAGTCACCGATGGACGTAGGACGGAGGCCTGATGCTCTGCGACCACTGCCAGGAGCGCGACGCAGTCGTCCATGTGACGCGGGTCGTGGAAAACGCCGTCAACCAGTTGCACCTCTGTGAGAAGTGTGCGGCGGACAAGGGCGTGGAGACCACGGTCGCGGTGACACAACATCCGCTGGGAGACATCCTGCAGGCGGTGCAGGCGCAGGAATCGGCCGCATCGGACGATGCGGCGGCGTGCGCATTCTGTGGAGCCACGGCGCGCGATTTCCGCGCCACGGGACGGCTGGGCTGCCCGCATTGCTACGACGCCATGGAGCGCAGCTTGCGGGAATTGTTGCGGCGCCTGCATGGCAGTTCGAAACATGTCGGTCGGCAATACGACACGCCGGCCGCGCATGTCCTGCAAAAGCCCGATTCCGTGCATGACCTTCGCGATCGACTGCGTCGAGCCGTGGAAACCGAACATTTCGAACTGGCTGCCGAACTGCGCGACCGCTTGCGGGTGCTGGAATGAGGACGATCGCATGAACACCCCGCGTTCGGGCCTCGACCTGTCGCTGCTGCCCGATGGCGGCGTGCGCTGGCTCGATGCGTCCGGTCCTCACGCCGATATCGTGATCTCAACCCGCATGCGTCTGGCCCGCAATGTGTCGGGCTACGCGTTCACCGGTCGCGCCAGGGAGGGCGAGCGGCTGCGCATGCTGGCGCAGGTGCGAGATGCCCTCGGGGCCGTTCCGTCATTGACTCGCAGTGTGCTGGTGCGTCTGGACGAACTGGCGGCGCAGGACCGGCAGCTCCTGCACGAGCGACATCTGGTCAGCAAGGAGTTGGCGGGGCTCGATCAGCAGCATCCGCTGCGCAGCGGTGCGGCGGTATTCCTCGGCGAGGCGGTGGGTCTGCTGGTCAACGAGGAGGACCATCTCCGCCTGCAGGCCCTGCGCTCCGGATTCGCGGTCTCGCAGGCCTTTGAGGCGGCGCAACAGCTCGATCGGGAGCTTGGGGCGCACGTGCCGTACGCGTTTCATCGGGAGTTCGGCTTCCTCACGGCCTGCCCGACGAACGTGGGTACGGGGCTCCGGGCATCGGTGCTGATCCATCTGCCGGGGCTGGTGCTCACCAAGGAGATCGGCAAAGTGCTGGCCGGGCTGCAACAGATGGGGCTTACCTATCGCGGGCTGTACGGTGAGGGCAGCGAGGTCGTGGGCAATTTCTTCCAGCTGTCGAATCAGACCACGCTGGGGCGTTCCGAAGAGGAGTTGCAGGAGCTGCTGGTGCGTGTGGTACGCCACGTCATAGCGCGCGAAGAGGAAGCGCGCCGTGTACTGGTCCGCGACGCTGGCTATATTATCGAGGACAAATTGTGGCGCGCCTACGGGACGCTGCGGTACGCCCGCAGCCTCACGTTCGACGAAGCCATGAACTACCTGAGCGGTGTTCGACTGGCGGTCGGCCTGAAACTGATCTCCGGTCTCAGTGTATACACCCTCAACAAGCTCCTGATTTTTGCCCAATCAGCGCACCTGTCCCATATCGAGGGGAAGGCGCTGAACGAGGCTGAGGCGAATTTGGCGCGTGCCCGGTACGTGCGGCAGGCGTTGGTGAGCGAAGGGGGCGGCGTCGAATGACCCGCTCTGACTAGGGCCCAGAGGGGACGATGAACGGCTACAACTTCACCGAGCGGGTGCGAAAAGTTCTGGCGATGGCCCGCGAGGAAGCGGCGCGGCTCCACCACGAATACGTGGGAACGGAGCATATCCTGCTGGGACTGATTCGGGAGGGCGAGGGGGTCGCGGCAGCGGTGCTGCAGAACCTCAACGTCGACCTCGACGATGTCACCCAGAAAATCGAGGAGACGGTCAAGAAGGGGAAGGCGGCGCAAGCCACCGGCCCGGATCTGCCGTATACCTCGCGGGCGAAGAAGGTCCTGGAGCTGGCAATGGCCGAAGCGCGGGATCTGAGCCACAGCTATGTCGGCACGGAGCACCTGCTGCTTGGCCTGCTGCGCGAGGAAAAAGGCATTGCCGCGCAGGTCCTGACCGACGCGGGTGTGAATCTCGAAGCCGCCCGCGCGGAGACGCTGCGGCTGCTGGGCACCGACGTACCGCAAACCGGTGCGTCCGCCGCGCCCGAAAAGTCGGGCGCCGTTCCGCCGTCGGCTGCTCCTGCCAAGGGCGAGAAGAAGTCCAAGACGCCGGCGCTCGATCATTTCTGTCGGGACCTCACCCAATTGGCCGCCGAAGGGCAGCTCGATCCAACGATCGGCCGGGCCAAGGAGATCGAACGGGTGATGGAGGTCCTGACGCGCCGCAAGAAGAACAACCCCGTGTTGATCGGCGAGCCCGGTGTCGGCAAGACGGCGATTGTCGAGGGGCTGGCGCAACTCATCGCGAATGGCGACTGCCCGGACTCCTTGCGCGAGCATCGCGTGCTGTCGTTGGATATGGCGGCCGTCATTGCCGGCACGAAGTACCGTGGGCAGTTCGAAGAGCGGCTCAAGGCCGTGATGAACGAGATCGCCCAGAACAAGCAGGTCATCCTGTTCATCGACGAACTGCACACGCTGGTCGGTGCCGGTGCCGCCGAAGGCGCGATTGACGCCAGCAACATGCTCAAGCCGGCGCTCGCGCGCGGCGAATTGCAGTGTGTCGGCGCCTCGACGCTCAACGAGTATCGCAAGTACATCGAGAAAGACGGTGCTCTTGAGCGTCGATTCCAGACGGTCGTGGTCGATCCGCCATCGATCGACGAGACCGTGCAGATTCTACAGGGGCTGCGCAAGAAATACGAGGATCATCATCGGGTGAACATTCCCGATGAGACGTTGCTGGCGGCCGCCAAGCTCTCGGAGCGCTACATCACCGACCGGTTCCTGCCCGACAAGGCGATTGATGTGATCGACGAGGCGGGTGCGCGGGCGCGGCTCGCGGCGCAGGTACCGCCGCTGGAAGTCGCCGCGCTCAAGGAGCAGCTGGAAGGGATCAACGCCGAGAAGGAAGCGGCGGTGCGCGATCAGAATTTCGAGCGGGCCGCCTCGCTGCGCGACAGTGAGCGCGAAGTGCAGGCGGAGATCCGGCGCACGCAGGAAGAGTGGGAGCAGCGCCGGCAATCGCATCGGCCGACGTTGGGTGAGGAGGAGATCGCCTTCATCGTCAGTCGCTGGACCGGTATTCCCGTGACGCGACTCCAAGAGGCGGAAACGTCACGCCTGCTGCGCATGGAAGATGAGTTGCATCGGTCGGTGGTGGGCCAGGACGAGGCCATCAAGGCGTTGTCGCGGTCCATTCGGCGCAGTCGTGCGGGACTCAAGGATCCGCGACGTCCCATCGGGTCGTTCATCTTCTCCGGACCGACCGGCGTCGGCAAGACGGAACTGGCGCGATCGTTGGCCAAGTTCCTGTTTGCCGATGCGTCCGCCCTCATCCGCGTCGATATGAGCGAGTACATGGAAAAGTTCTCGGTGTCGCGCTTGATCGGCGCGCCGCCGGGCTACGTCGGGTACGAAGATTCGGGTTCGTTGACCAAGGCCGTCCGTCGCAAGCCGTATAGCGTCGTGCTGCTCGATGAAATCGAGAAGGCCCATCCGGACGTCTTCAACATCCTGTTGCAGGTGCTCGACGAGGGCCACTTGACCGACAACTACGGTCGCGTCATCGACTTCAAGAATACCGTCGTGATCATGACGTCGAACGTGGGCGCGAAGGACATCACGAAAGGCAAGTCGCTCGGATTTGCCGGGTCTGACTCGCGCGGAGATTTTGAACGCATCTCCGAGAAAGTGAAGGAGGAGATGGGGCGGGTGTTCAACCCCGAGTTCCTCAATCGACTCGACGACGTGATTGTGTTTCATCCGCTCGGGAAGGAGCACATCGCGCAGATCGTGTCGATCGTCTTTGCCGAGGTGCAGAAACGACTGGCGGACGAAGAACTGACGATTCGCCTGACCGACGCGACGACGGCGTTTCTGGTCGATCACGGTCACGATGAGCACTTCGGGGCCCGGCCACTCAAGCGGGCGATCCAGCGATACATCGAGGACCCGCTGTCCGAGAAGATCCTGACCGCTGAGTTCGCGAAGGGCGACGAGATCGAGGTGGACGTCTCGTCGACCGAGAAGGACAAGCTGGAGTTTCGCGTGTTGTCGCCAACCCCTCAGGCGTGACGCTCCTGACCGAAGGCGGCCGGACCCGTACAGGTCCGGCCGCTCGGCCTTTCGGTATATATTCCCAAGCTATGCAGAATCGCGATTTTTGGAGGGCGGCGAGCTCAGCCGTCTGTGCCGCCGTGGCCGCTGTCCTGGCCATGGCGGTCCTGTCGCGCCCCGTCTCCGCGCAGGACGTCATCGGCCGCTGTACGACGCCCGACTCCATCGCGATCCGCGGGAACAGCCGAATTGCCGACCAAAAAATCCGTACCGAAGCCGGTCTGTCGGTTGGAAGCGATTTGAACTTCCCCACCATTCAACGGGCCATCAAGGCGCTCTACGCGTTGAATGAGTTCGACGACGTTGAAGTTCGCTGTGACCTGGAGTCGGTGCCTGGCAAGTCCTTGGTGGTTGTTTCCGTCACGGAGCGCCTGCTGCTGGGCGACCTGAAAGTGTCGGGCCCGAAGAACGTGTCGGAGCGCTCGGTGCGCGAAAAGGTCGACCTGCTCATCGGGCGTCCGATCGATCCGCTGCAGGTTGCGCGCGCGCGCGCGCGTATCGACTCGCTGTATGAGGCCGCCGGCTATTATCTCGCCCGCGTGTCCATCGACTCGACCGTGATGGGTGACGGGCGCATCGCGATCGCCTATCGCATTGATGAAGGGCGTCGTCTGGCGATTTCCGGCATCGATGTGCTCGGGAATGCGCGCGTCAGAGACGGCACCATTGTCGGGGCCATGAAAACGCGTCCGGAAGGGTTCTGGTGGTTTCGCAAAGGCGAGTACAACGACGACAAGTACGTTGGCGACCTTGGCGAGCGCATTCCCGCATTGTATTCCCGATTGGGCTATGTGGACATGCGCATCACGAAGGACACGTTGGTGGTCGATCGTGACCGCGGCAAGGGCCTCGTGGAGATCACCGTCGACGAAGGGCCGCGGTATCGCATCGGCAGCTTCGAGATCGCGGGCAACCGGCGATTCTCGACCGAGGAGCTCAAACGGCTCTATCCGTTCGAGGGAAACGATCCCACGCTGACGCAGCGCGTGAAGGGATTGATCAAGCGTGAGGCCGCCGCGCCGGAAGGTATCTTCGACCAGAAGAAGTGGGATGATGCGGTCGAGAAAGTGAACACCGAGTATCGCAATTACGGGTATCTGTACGCGCGCATCAACCCGGTGGTGGAGCGGCGCATGGGCGCCGATTCCGTGCCTGAGGTCAACCTGCGCTGGGAGATCGACGAGAAGAATCCCGCCATCGTCAATCGCATCGAGATCGTCGGCAATGACTACACGGTCGATGACTGCATCCGCCGGCAGATCAACTTGGTGCCCGGCGGCGTATTCAATCAGCAGGTGCTGGTCCGCAGCTACCAGAGCATCTCCAACCTGAATTTCTTCGAAGCGCCGATGGCGTTTCCGGACTATCGCCCGATCAATGATCAGGGCGATGTCGACATCATCTTTCGGGTCAAGGAAAAGCGTACCGGCAGCATCAACTTCGGCGCGTCCATGGGACAGGGCGGCGTGGGATTTGGTGGATTCATCGGCGTGGAGCAACCCAATCTGTTTGGTCTGTGCAAGAAGGGGCAGCTCAACTGGCAGTATGGGCGATACTACAACGATTTCACGGCGACCTATTCCGACCCGGCACTGCGCGGCTCTCGCGTATCCGGCGCATTGAGCGCCTATCGCACGCAATCGCGCTTCATCGTCGGCAATCTGGGGCAGAACATCCGCACGGGCAGTCAGCTGCGATTCGGCTTGCCGGTGCCGTGGTCGCTCTTCTCCACGTTCGCGGTGTCCTACAACGGCGAGTCGGCCACGTTCACGTCGGGCACCGTCCAAAACGGTTGCACCAAGAATTGCTTCCGTTCCAACATCGGTCTCGAGTATACCTACGACACGCGCGTCGACATGCCGTTTGCCAGTGCCGGGTCCCTGCGATCGGTCACCATGGACTTCAGCGGCGGGCCGTTGGGCGGTACCGTGAACTTCCAGCGCATTACGGGGGAGTTCCGCGCCTATGCGCCGTTGGCTGAAATCGGTGGCAAGGGCGGGGCAGCCGGTCAGCCGATCAAGTTCGTGATGGGTCTGACGGCCCGTACGGGCGCCCTGTTTGGCAATTCCGGACCGTTCTTCTTCCAGCAGCAGTTCTCCGTTGGCGGTGTCCAGTTTGGCCAGCAGCTCCGCGGATATCAGGAATTCTCGATCACGCCGAACGGGTTCAACCCGACGACCGATCAGTATCGGTCTGACCCCAACTCATTCGGCAATGCGTTTCTCACCGTGACCGGTGAGATTGGCATGCGGTTCAACCAGATGTTCTACGTCAACGCGTTCACGGATGCCGGCAACAACTGGGCGTCAGCGCGACAGATCAACCCGACCCGTCTGTTCCGTTCTGCGGGTGTCGGGGTATCCACTGTAACGCCGCTCGGCCCACTCGGGCTCGACCTGGCGTACGGCTTCGACCGCGTGGCGATCGATCCCGTAACCCTCCGCGCGAAGCCGGACCCGCGGTGGCAGTTCCATTTCCGGCTTGGCCAGCTCTTCTAGAGGATTTCTGATGCGTCTACCCGTTTTCGTCGGCGCGTGTGCGCTGCTCCTTGGCGCCCCGTCACTCGCGTCTGCGCAGGGCGCCGCGCAGAAGTTCGCGTTCATCAACTCGCAGGCCATCCTGCAATCCGCGCCAGGCGCGGTCGAAGCCCAGATGCAACTGCAGAAGGAGCTGGAGAGCATGCGCGCACAAGTCGCCAAGCTCACCGATTCCCTGACCGCCATGGATGAGCAGTACAAGAAAGAGGAGGTCGCGCTCTCGCCGATCGCCAAGGAAGCCCGCCTGAAATCACTGCGTGAGAAGCAGACGGAATTCCAGGAGCGCGTGCAGAAGCTCAACGATCAGGCGCAGCAGCGCGAGGGCGAGCTGATGCAACCGGTGCTGGAGAGCGTGCGAAAAGTGCTTGACGAGATCCGCGCCGATGGCGGCTACTCGTTCATCTTCGATGTGGCGGCTGGCTCGTTCATCGTCTCGGCGGACAAAAACCTCGACATCACTGATCGCGTGATTTCCAAGTTGAAACTGTCGGCGCCCAAGGCTCCGGCGAAACCCGCGGCAGGTCCCGCCGCGGCGCCGGCCGGCATCCAGACCAAGAAGCCGCCGACGGAGTGACTCGCGCGGTGGCTCCCGCTTTCGTTGACGGCGGTGATGGGCCGCGGCCCATCACCGCCGCTGCCGTTGCAGCGCAGATCGGTGGTCGCCTCATAGGCGACCCGAACGTTGTCGTATACGGTGTGGCCCCGCTGGATCGTGCCGAGTCCGGTGATCTCAGCTTTTTGGCACATGCCCGGTACGCGTCGTGGTTTGAGCATACGCGCGCCGGGATCGTGCTGATATCACCCGCGTTGGCCGATCTCCCGGGGGTTCCGGGCGCGCGCATCGTGGTCGAGAAACCGACCGACGCCATGGTGTCGCTGTTGGCGCGTTTCCACCGGGGCGAACCACGGCTGGCGGGTATCCATCCAACGGCAGTGGTTGCCGCGTCCGCGCGTGTGGCGGATGGCGTAACGATCGATGCGCATGCCGTGGTGCAGGACGGCGCGGTGATCGGCGCCAACAGCTGGATCGGCGCAACGGCAGTCATTGGCGCCGGATGCACGCTTGGTCGCGATGTGCGGGTTCACCCGGGTGCAGTGCTGTATCCGTATGTCGATGTGGGTGATCGCGTCGTGCTTCACGCGGGGTCGCGTGTTGGGCGTGAGGGATTCGGCTTCATTCCCGGCGCGACGGGACCGGTGCGCATTCCGCATGTTGGCCGTTGTGTGCTGGAAGCCGATGTCGAGATCGGCGCCAACAGCTGCGTCGATCGAGGCAGTGTCGATGATACGATTATCGGGGCTGGAACCAAGATCGACAATCTGGTGCAGGTCGCGCACAACGTGCGCATTGGCCGGATGTGTTTTCTCGCGTCGCAGGTGGGCCTGTCAGGCTCCACCCGGATCGAAGATGGCGTGCAGATTGGTGGACAGGTCGGGACGCGCGGACATCAAACAATTGGCACCGGCGCGACAATTGCGGCGCGGTCCGGTGTATTTGGTGATGTTCCGGCGGGCGAACTGTGGTCGGGGTATCCGGCGCGACCGCACAAGGAGCAGATGCGATCTCTTGCGGCTCTCGCGCGGCTTGCCAAGATCATGCGTCCGCTCGAGAAACTGCTGGAACGGGAGGATGTCCGGTGATCGCCCGGCCTGAGGCCGTGAAGACGACGCGCTCCACACTGTCGGGAGAGCGTCGCACGATTGCGCGTCCCGCCGTGGTACAGGGCGTCGGTCTGCACCTCGGCCGGCCCTGCACGTTGACGTTCGTTCCCGCACCAACTGGCGCAGGCATCACGTTTCGCCGCGGCGATCGCCCGGACGCGCCACCGGTACCCGCGCGCGTCGAAGTGGCGGTGGATGCGGAACGTCGAACGCAGCTGGGAACGGGCGACGCGTCGTTGCATACGGTTGAGCATGTCCTCGCGGCGGTGGGCGCCCTGGCGATTGACGACCTCTGCATCGTGATGGACGGACCTGAACCGCCGATCATGGATGGGAGTGCCGCACCATTCCTTGACGCGTTGCGGCAGGCCGGCGTGGAGCCCAATGGCGGGCGGCCCGATTGGCTGGTGCTCCGCAAGACGATCCACGTGGTGGATGGGGACTCGACCTACGAGGCGCGACCGAGCGAGGGCCTGGTGCTCGACGTCGCGATTGAGTTCCCGCATCCGCTTATCGGACGACAGTCCGGATCGTATCGGATTACTCCGGAACGTTTTGCCGACGAACTGGCGCGCGCCCGGACGTTTGGCTTCCTCCGCGAGGTGGAATGGCTGCACTCGAAGGGCCTCGCACAGGGCGCGTCCACGGCGAATGCCGTGGTGCTGGATGACGTCGGTGTCGTGGACACCGCGCTCCGCTGGCCGGATGAATTCGTTCGACACAAGGCCTTGGATTGCGTGGGCGATCTTGTCCTTGCTGGTTGCCGTGTGCGAGCGCATATCATTGCCGACCGACCAAGCCACCGAGGGACGATCGCATTGGTGCGCGCCCTGGTGCAACACGCTGTCCGGGAGTCCGCCGTGTATACCATCGAAGACATCATGCAGGTGCTGCCGCACCGCTACCCTTTCCTGCTGGTCGACCGCATTCTCGAAATCGAGGAAGGGAAGCGGATTGTCGGCATCAAGAACGTCACCATCAACGAACCGTTCTTCCAGGGGCACTTCCCAGGCCATCCCATCATGCCCGGCGTGCTGATCGTCGAGTCGATGGCACAGGTCGGCGGCATGTTGCTCATGGGAACGATCGCCGATCCGTCCAGCAAGGTTGTGTATTTCATGTCACTGGACAACATCAAGTTCCGGCGACCGGTCCGACCCGGCGATCAACTGCGCCTGGAAATTGAATTGGTGCAACAGCGTGGCATGACGTGTCGCATGAAGGGGAAGGCCACGGTGGACGGCCTGGTCGTGGCCGAAGCCGAAATGGCGGCTGTTGTACGCGATCGATGAACACCCGCATCCATCCAACGGCGCTGGTTGATGCGACCGCCCAATTCGGTGCGGACGTCAGCGTGGGCCCGTTTGCCATCGTCGGACCGCGCTGCGTGGTTGGTGATGGCTGCACGATCGCCGCGCGCGCGACGCTCGAACAGAACGTGCGTCTGGGGGCGCGTGTCCAGGTGGGCAGTGGTGCCATCATCGGAGGCGATCCGCAGGATTTGAAGTATCGCGGCGAAGAGACGTGGGTGGATATCGGGGATGACACGGCCGTGCGGGAGTATGCGACGGTGAACCGGGGCACCGCGCATTCGATCACCACCACGGTGGGCAGGCACTGTTTCCTGATGAGTTACTCCCACATTGCGCACGACTGTCATCTGGGCGATCACGTGATCATCTCGAACGGCACGCAATTGGCCGGGCATGTGACCATCGAGGATCGCGCAACGATTTCCGGCCTCTGCGCCGTGCATCAGTTCGCCCGCATTGGACGGCACGCGTTCATCGGGGGTTGCTCGCGCGTGGTGAAGGACGTGCCACCGTTCGTACGCGCGGCGGGGAACCCGATCAAGCTGTTTGGTCTGAACTCGGTGGGACTGCAACGCAGCGGATTCGATGCGGCCATCGTGGCCGAACTCAAGCGCGCCTACCGCTATTGCTTTCGTTCCGACTTGAACTTGTCGCAGGGCGTGGAGCGTGCGCGGGCCGAGATTGCCGATGTGCTTGAAGTCCGCCATTTCCTGGCGTTCATCGAAGCGAGTCAGCGCGGCGTGGGTTTCTGATGAGTAACCCGACGGATCGGCGCGCCTACAGCGGCGCGACGGCACCACGGGTTGGGGTCGTGGGGGCCGGTGGGCTGGGGGTGCACCATGTGCGCATTCTGCGCGATCTGGCGGGCGACCGTTTTGTCGGCTTTGTCGACGAGAATCCGGCGCGCGCGGCCGAAGTCGCGGCGCAGCTGGGCGTGCGCGCACTGCCGTCGCTGGAGGCACTGCTGGGCGAGGTGGATGCCGTATCGGTGGTGGTGCCGACCACCGCCCATCATCGCGTCGCCGCGGCGGCATTGCGTGCCGGGAAGCATGTCTTCATCGAGAAGCCGTTCACGGTGACGCTTGCCGAGGCCGACGACCTTATCGCACAAGCTCGGGTGGCCGGCGTGGTCCTGCAAGTGGGACACGTCGAGCGATTCAATCGCGCGGTGCGCGCCGCCATGCCCTATGTCGATGGGCCGCGATTCATCGAGAGTGATCGACTGGCGCCGTTTAATCCGCGTGGATCCGACGTGGCGGTGGTGCTGGACCTCATGATTCACGATCTGGATCTCGTGCATACGCTGGTCGGGTCACCTGTCGTCGATGTGCAGGCAATGGGCATCCCGGTGCTCACGCCGCAACTTGACATTGCCAACGCCCGGCTGACATTCGCCAATGGTGCCGTGGCGAACATTACCGCCAGTCGTGTGTCGCGCGAGCGCGTGCGAAAGCTGCGGATCTTTCAGCAGAGCGGATACCTGTCGCTGGACCTGGCGGCTGGTACAGGCGAGTTCTTTCGGCTGCGGCCCGATTTCGACCCGCGCCAGCTCGCGCGTGCTCCCCGTGCACTCGAGGACTTTGTCGAACGGGTGGTATTGGACGCTCCCGAGGGCGAACCGCTGGGGCTCGAACTGGCGCAGTTCCTCGGCGCGGTGATGGGCGTACGCCCGATCGCCGTGACCGGTGCTGAGGGTCGCGAGGCGCTTGAAGCCGCGTTGCGAATTGTCACGGCGATCGCGGCGGCGCACGCCACGATGCTGGAAGATGCCGCGGCCACCGCGCGAGCGAAGTCGACCACCCGTGCGTGAAATTCTGTTTGTCGTCGGTGAGGCCTCCGGCGACCTGCACGCGGGAAAAGTCGCAGAGGCAATTCGCGCGACGCGCCCGGATCAGCCGATGGCGGGAATTGGCGGTGAGTACATGCGTGCTGCCGGCGTTTCAATTCTGGAACCGGTTGAGCGGCTGGCCGTGATGGGATTCGCCGAGGTGCTCGCCCACATTCCGCGCCACTGGATGTTGTTGCGCACCTTGCGCTCGCGCATTGAGGGCGGGCACGTGGGGTTGGTCGTGCTCATTGACTATCCCGGATTCAATTTGAAAGTGGCGGAAGTCGCGCATCGAGCCGGTATCCCCGTGCTGTACTACATCACGCCGCAGGTGTGGGCGTGGGGGGCCGGACGATTGCCGACGCTGGCGCGATTGGTGACGCGCGCCGCGCCCATCCTGCCGTTCGAGGAAGCGCTACTGCGCCAACACGGGATCGACGCGACGTTCGTCGGTCATCCGCTGCTGGATCGCGCGTCGTCACTGCCGTCGGTCGCCGAGGCGCGATCCGCACTGGGGCTGTCCCCCGACGGCGAAGTGCTGGCGGTGTTTCCCGGCAGTCGGCACGCGGAACTGGCGCAACACCTGAAGCCGTTCATCGCCACGGCCCGAGAACTGCAGCGGCGGCGTCCGGGAATGCAGGTGATTGTCAGCGTGGCCCCCACCGTGCGTGTCGATCCGGCGGACTGTCCTTTTCCGCTCGTGCATGGGCAATCGTTCACCGTGCTGCGCGCGGCGACGGCAGGATTGCTCAAAAGTGGGACCACGACGCTCGAAGCGGCGGTAGCCGATCTGCCGCACGTGATCGGGTATCGCACCAGCGCCGTCACCTATGCGATCGCACGCCGTCTCGTGAAGATCCCGCACATTGGCCTGGTCAATGTGGTGGCGGGCCGTGAGGTGTCGAAGGAGTTCGTGCAGGACGCCTTTGTCCCTCATCGCGTGGCCGATGCGCTTGAGCCTTTATTGGACGCGTCGAGCACGGCGTCATCGACGGCGCGAGCGGGTCTGGCTGAGGTCCGTGACCGACTGGGGACGCCGGGGGCATCCGTTCGGGTGGCGACCATGGCACTCGAGATGGTGACGTGAGGGGGCCGTGAAGGAGGTCAATGCGCAGGGGGGGATTGAAGCGAACACACCGCCTCGTGAGCCGAGAAGCATTCCAGCGCCCGCACCGGGCGCCGCGGCCTTCGACCTTCGTACGCGTGTCCTGATTCGCCTGACAGGCTGGCTGCTCTTCGCGTTGGCCCGCACGTGGCGCGTTCGGGTGCATGGGCGCAAGGCGCTTCTGGCGCGCCGCGCGGAGGATGCCCGTGTGGTGGTGACATTGTGGCACGGTCAGCTGCTGCCCGTGTCCTGGGCGCAGCGCCAGCCCACGCGCGCGATGATCAGTGAGCACCGCGATGGTGAAATGATCGCCCACATTGTCGGCCTGATGGGTATTGGCAGTATTCGCGGCTCGTCGTCTCGTGGTGGCGCGCGCGCGTTGCTGGAGTGTGCGCGTGTCTTGCGCAGCGGCGCGGACGTTGCGATAACGCCTGACGGCCCACGCGGCCCACGCCACAGTTTTGCGCCAGGCGCGCTGATCGTCGCGTTCCGGGCGCAGACGGTTATCGTGCCGATCGGCGCGCACGTTGATCGCGCGTGGCGACTACGGAGTTGGGATCAGTTCGAGATACCGAAACCGTTCGCGCGCGTGACCATGGTGTATGGTACCCCGCTACCCGTCGCTGGCGCGGATGTTCGCGAGGTGTCTGCACGCACCGGGGAATTCGCCGCAGCGATGGAGGCAGTGACCGCTGAGGCGGCTCGGCTGGCGCGTTGGGGCGTGGCACCACCATGAGTATGTCGACCATCGTCGACGCGGTGTGGCAGGGGGAGACGCTGCCGGCCCGCGTGGCCCGAGGACTGCTGGCACCAGCAGCGCGGGCGTTCGGTGCGGTGGTCGCGCGTCGCAACGCGTACTATGATTCCGCCACGATGTCCGTGGCCGCCCTGCCGGCCCTGTCGGTGGGGAACCTGACGGTTGGCGGTACCGGCAAGACTCCGTTCGCCGCGTGGTGTGTGCAGCAACTGCGCGCGCGCGGTGCGCGTCCGTCCATCGTGATGCGTGGTGTCGGTGACGACGAGTGGCGTGTCCACGGCGTGTTGAATCCGAATGTCCCCGTGATTGTGTCGCCCGATCGTGGTGCTGGCATGCTGGTGGCGCGCACACGTGGCGCCGACTGTGCCGTGCTCGACGACGCGTTCCAGCATCGCCGGGCGTCACGGATCGGGGACCTCGTGTTGGTCAGCGCGGACCGTTGGGCCGGGGCGGCCCGCCTGTTGCCGGCCGGGCCGTTTCGTGAACCGCTGTCCGCACTGCGACGCGCGCATGTCGTGGTCATCACCGTCAAGGCTGCCGCATCCGCGCGGGTTGACGACGTCATGGCCGCCGTGCGCGCTGCCGCGCCGAATGTGCCGATGGCCGTGGTGCGACTGCAACCGGGGCCATTGCGTCTCGCGGTCACGGTTGGCGCGTCGTCGGGACATGGCGGACCGCAGAGCGGGATGTTGACGCATTCCCCCGAATGGCTCGCCGGGCGCGACGTCTCGATCGTCAGCGCCATTGGCGATCCGGCGGCGTTTGAATCCCAGCTGCGCGATCTTGGTGCGGTGCCGGGGAAGGCCTGGCGATTCCCCGATCATCACGACTACAGCGCTGGCGATGCCGCCCAGATTGCGGCCGGTGCGGCCGGTACGTCCGGGGTGGTTTGCACACTGAAGGACGCCGTGAAGCTTGCTGCGTGTTGGCCTCGCGAAGCGCCGCCCCTCTGGTATCTTTCACAATCAGTTGTGGTTGATCGAGGTGCTGAAGCGCTGGACCAGGTACTGGCTCGGCTTCTGGCGGCCCGTGCAACCACCACGTTCACCGCCGGCTGAGTCCGGCCTTAAAAAAAGACCTGTCGACATGGCTATCGACCTTCTCCGGCTTCCCACGGACAGCATTGTCCGTCCAGACAAAGACATCTTTCTCAACGAAGACAATCCGTTCGAGGGCATGATGTCGCGGTTCGACCGCGCAGCAGAACTGCTCGACCTGGAACCCGGCATCTACAAGATCCTGCGGAATCCGGAAAAGCAGTTGATCGTTTCGGTTCCGGTGACGATGGACAACGGGGATGTCGAGGTCTTTACCGGATATCGGGTGCTGTACAACACGTCACGTGGCCCGGCGAAGGGAGGTATTCGCTTCGACAAGCACGTCACGCTTGAGGAAGTGAAGGCGCTCGCAGCGTGGATGACGTGGAAGTGCGCCGTGGTCAACCTGCCGTTTGGCGGTGCCAAGGGTGGGGTGGTGTGTGACCCGCTGAGCATGAGTGTCGGGGAACTCGAGCGCGTCACGCGCCGGTACACCAAGGGCATCATTTCGCTGCTGGGACCTGACACCGACGTGCCGGCTCCCGATGTCAACACCAATGAACGCGTGATGGCGTGGGTCATGGACACGTACTCCATGCACGTCGGACGGACCGAGAATGCGGTCGTGACCGGAAAGCCGGTGGAGATGGGTGGATCGCTTGGACGCCGGGAAGCGACGGGCCGCGGCGTGATGCTGTGTACGCGTGAGGCGCTGGAGCATCTCGGCCTCAAAATGGAGGGCGCCACGGTCGCAGTGCAGGGCTTTGGGAATGTGGGATCGATCACCGCGCAGCTGCTGGCGAACGAAGGCTGCAAGATCGTCGCGATCAGCGATCGCGCCGGCGCTTTCTACAGCGCCAAGGGAATCGACGTCGAACTGGCGATTGCGTACGTGCAGAAGCACCGTTCGCTGGAGGGATTCACGGGTGCCGAGTCCATCGGTGCGGAAGAACTGCTCACGTTGGACGTGGACGTCCTGGTGCCGGCCGCGCTGGAAAATGTGATCACCACCAAGAACGCGCCAAAGATTCGCGCCAAGATGATCTGCGAAGGCGCCAACGGACCCACCACGGCTGCCGCCGACTCCATTCTTGATGAGAAGGGTGTCTTTGTGGTACCGGATATCCTTGCCAATGCGGGCGGCGTGACCGTGTCCTACTTCGAGTGGGTCCAGGATCGCATGGGCTACTTCTGGTCGGAAGCCGACGTGAACGAGCGGTTGGCCGGCATCATGACGCGCAGCTTTCAGGAGGTGCTGCAAATGTCCAAGCAGCATCGCGTGAATATGCGCACGGCGGCGTACATGCTGTCGATCAGCCGTGTCGCGACCGTGCATCGTCTGCGTGGCATCTACGCCTGATCGGCGCTCACGGTGCGCGTGTCACTGCTGACGGTCGGCAAGCCCCGACAGGTGGGGCTGGCCGAGGCGATACGCGACTATGAATCGCGCGCCGCGCGCTATTGGCCGCTGGACGTCATCGAAGTGAAGGAGGAGTCTGCGCGCGGTGCGACACCGGAGCACGTGCGCGCACGCGAAGCCGATCGGCTGGTGGAACGACTGGCCCCGGAGGCCCGGGTCATCGCGTGCGATCCGGGCGGTGACACGCTGGACTCCACGGCGTTCGCGCACTGGTTGTCGTCGATGCGCGATGCGGCGCTCAGTGTGGCGTTCGTGATTGGTGGGGCGTACGGCCTGGGCGAGACGGTGCGAGCCCGGGCATCACGTCGAATGTCGCTTGCGCCATGGACCTTGCCGCACGAACTCGCACGCCTCGTGTTGGCGGAACAACTCTATCGCGCCGGCACCATCGTGCGCGGTGAACCCTATCACAAGTGATGCCACCACTCGACGACAACGCATCGATCGCGGCGTCTGCGCGGCCGGCAGGGTGGTTCATGCGCCGCGTGCCGCTCGGTGGCTCGCCACTCTCGCAGGCCTTGCAGCAGGATCCCGGGCTGCATGGATGGATGACCACACGACCGGGGTCGCTCGACGACTGGCGCGCGCGCGTGCAGCGCCTGCAGTCGCAGGCGCAGACGAGGGATTGGCTGACGCCGCTTGCACCGGCCATTGCGGCGACCGGACGTGCCGCGGATCGCCTGGGACGCGCGGCGGCGCAGGGCGTCGTCGTCACCACGGGACAGCAGCCCGGCCTGTTTGGGGGACCGGCATACACGTTCAGCAAGGCGCTGAGCGCGCTGGCCATGGCCGACGTGCTCGAGGACGCGACCGGCGTGCCGGTCGCACCAATCTTCTGGGCGGCAACCGACGACGCCGATTGGCTTGAAGCGGCAGTCACGTACGTTGCGTCGGCACGCGGTCTCGAGACGTTGACAATGGAGGGCCCCGCCACGGATGGTGTGGCCATGGCCGACGTGCCACTGGGCCCGATGACGTCGGCCCTGCAGTCGTTGCGCGACGCGAGTGGTTCCGCTGCGCATGACGCCGTGCTGCGGGTGATCGAGCAGGCATATGTGCCGCACGCCACGGTGGGGGCGGCCTACGTGCAGCTGTTGCGCGGGATGCTGGAGCCGCTGGGTATTGCGGTCCTTGATGCCTCGCATCCATCGGTGCGGATGGCGGCCGATCCGTTGCTGCGCCGTGCGCTGCAACAGTCCCATGCGGTGTCCGAGGCGTTGGCGGCCCGCAGGGGCGCCATCGCGGCGCAGGGATTCGCGCCGCAGGTGGACGTGTTGGACGAGTTATCGTTGGTCTTTCGCACGCAGACCGGCCCGACTGGGCGGGAGCGTGACCGCGTTCGCACACGGATACCAGTCGCCGACGCCGCTCGACTCGTTCGTGAGGCGGACGCGGGAACACTCGGTGCCAACGTGTTGCTCAGGCCTGTCATCGAACGCGCGCTCCTGCCCACAATTGCGTATCATGCGGGACCGGGTGAGTACGCGTACTTTGCCCAGATCGCGCCAATCGCCGAGGTGCTGGGCCTGGAGGTTCCGCTCGCGGTCCCGCGCTGGTCTGGCGAAGTCATCGACGTGCGCGCCGAGCTCATGCGGGAATCGCTTGGCATCGACGAAACGGCGCTGCGCGATCCGCACGCGGCGGAATTGCATGTGGCGCGTCGGGCGGTTGAGCCTGAACTGCAGGACGCCATCGAAAGACTCCGACTGGCCGTGGAAACGCAGGTGCGTGCGGTTCGGGAAGCGGTGTTGCTGGCCGCGCCAGTGGTTTCGCCGGATGTGGTGTCGGGACTCTCCAAGGACATCATGCTGCGTCTTGATCGTTTCGAACGACGGGTGACGGCGGGAGTGAAACGACGGGAAGAGACCCTGATGCGGGATGTCGCCTTCGTTCGCGCCTCCGTGCGCCCCGGCGGGCATTCGCCGGAACGCAAACTCAATCTGGTGCCGATGCTCGCGCGATTTGGCCCGGCCATTTTCGACGCGATGCGCGGTGACGCGCACGCGTATGTCGAACGGCTTGTCCAAGGCCACTGAAGCACTGCCGGACTCGTCCGGCTCACGGAGCGCGTCGGTCGTCTTCGCGGGCATCCTGATCAGCCGCATACTCGGGTTGGTCCGGACGACATTGTTCGCGCGATACTTCGGCAACGGGGCGTACGCCGACGCGTTCAACACCGCGTTCAAGATTCCGAATGCGGTCCGCAACTTGCTGGGCGAAGGCACACTATCGGCGTCGTTCGTGCCCGTGTACTCGCGGATGCTCGCGAAGTCCGATGCGGCCGGCGCCAGAGCCCTCGCGGCCGCCGTCCTGGGATTCCTGTTGGCTGGTGTCTCGGTGCTGACGCTGCTGGGTATTGTGGCCGCGCCGTGGCTGACCGCGGTATTGGCCCCGGGTTTCGATCCGGCGCGCGCCGAACTCACCACTCGGCTGACACGCGTGCTGTTCCCGATGACCGGGTTGATGGTGGTCAGTGGCTGGTGTCTGGGCGTGCAGAATTCGCACCGTCGGTTCTTCTGGTCGTACGCCAGCGCGGCGCTGTGGTCGGCCGCGCAGATCGTGCTCTTGGCGTGGTGGGGAAAGTCCGCGGAATCGCTTTCGCAGCTGGCGTGGTGGTTGGCGTGGGCCACGCTGGTCGGTTCGGTGCTGCAAGTCGGCGCACAACTCCCCGAGATTGTGCGACTGGTGGGCGTGCTGCGGCCCACGCTTGACCGACGTGCCGAAGGATTGACGCAGACGCTTCGCAATATCGGTCCGGTGATCGTGGCGTTGGGCGTCGTGCAGATTTCGTCGCTGATCGACCTGCAGATCGCGTCCTTCCTGCCGGAAGGCGCCGTGTCGAGCATCTCGTACGCCAGTTTGATTGCGCTGTTGCCCGTGTCGCTGTTTGGCGTCTCCGTGGCCGCGTCGTCGCTGCCAGAATTCTCGCGCGACTCGGGGACGGCGCGCGAGGGTGTGTTACTGGAGCGCCTGCGCGGTGGCTGGCAGCGAATCCTGTTTTACATCATTCCGTGCGCCGTCGTCTTCCTGGTCTTCGGTGATCTCTGTGTCGGTATTCTGCTGCGCAACGGACGCTTCGGCCCCGACGAGCAACAAGCGGTGCGGATTGTCCTGGCCGGCTCCGCCATCGGCCTGATCAGTTTCTCGTCCGTCAAGTTGCTCGCATCGGCGTACTATGCGCTGCAGGACTATCGGACGCCATTGCGCGCGTCGGTCTCCAGTCTGCTCGTGTCCGCCGTGGTGGCGGCCTCGTTGGCCTATCCGTTCCGGCATGAACCGTGGGGCGCGGCGGCAATCACACTGGGCAGCGCGCTTGGATCGTTTGTAAACCTGGCGGTTCTGGTGCGCGGGTTGCGCGCGCGTCTCGGCGCGCTCTATACCGGGCCCATGTGGGTCGGATCGCGACGCATCGTCTTGGCGGCGCTGCTTGCCGTGCTCGCGGCACTGCCGGTCCGCTTCTGGGTGCGCTCCCTGCATCCCATGGTCGGGGGGCCACCGACGCTGGCCGTATTCGGCGTGGCCTATCTCGCGGCGGCATGGTGGATGGGATCTCGCGAAGCATCACGGTTGCTGCGGCTTGCGCCGCGCGCCTAGGCCCATGTCCGAATCCACGCGCGAAGACCACTCCGACGCCACCTCCGAAACTGACGAGGCAGGCGGGGCGCCGGCCCAGCAGCACCAGTTGCTGTCCTCTCTCCCGCTGCCGGACGATGAGTGGACGCGACAGGCGCTGGCGCGTGGCATGCCGCCCGCGATCGCGATGAAGTTGCCGCACCTGCCTGATGCGCCAGGCGTATATCTGTGGAAGGCCATCGATGGCACGGTGCTGTACGTCGGAAAGGCCAAACGCCTTCGTTCGCGCGTGCGCAGTTACTGGAGCCAGGATCATGACGCCAGTCCGAAGACGCGCGGACTGATGCGCAAGGCGCATGAACTTGAGACCATTGTCGTCCCCAGCGAAGCGCATGCGCTGATTCTCGAAGCGACGCTCATCAAGGAACATCATCCGCGGTTCAATGTCGCGTTGCGGGATGACAAGTCCTATCCGTACATCAAGGTGTCGGTGCAGGAGCCGATCCCGCGCGTTCTCGTCACACGACGCCTGCTGGAAGATGGTGCCAGGTATTTCGGCCCGTACACCGATGTCGGCGCCATGCGACGCGCCCTGAATGTGGTGAAGCGCCTGTTCACCGTGCGCTCATGCCACTACGCGTTGCCCAAGGAAGCGCCGGAACGCCCGTGTCTCGACTACTTCATCAAGCGCTGCCTGGCGCCGTGTGTGGGTTATCAGTCGGCCGCCGACTATCGGCACATGATCGATGAAGTGGTCTGGTTCCTCGAAGGGCGCACGAGTGACGTCGTACGTCGGGTGCGCGAGCGGATGCTGGAAGCCGCCGAACAATTGGATTTCGAACGGGCCGGCGAGCTGCGCGATGCGCTGCATCACCTCGAACGGATGGAAGAGCCGACCGTCGTGCTCGAAGTCGAGGGCGGCGACCGGGACGTGGTCGGCTACGCGCGCGACGGCGAGGATGCGTGCGTGGTGGTGATGCGGGTCCGACAAGGGAAGTTGCTGGCACGCGATCATCGTCTGCTGGAGCACGCAGAAGACGAGGACGATGGGGCCGTCCTCGGGGCCAGCCTGGCCCAGTGGTATCGCACGGCCGATGCGCGTGCCGCCGATCTGCTGGTGCCGTTCGAATTCGACGATCGCGAGTGGCTGGAAGCCTCGTTGGGCGGGACCCGCATCCGCATACCGCAGCGCGGTCCGCGGCGCGCGCTCGTCGATCTCGCCGACCAGAATGCGCGGCATTTGCTGGAGGAGTTCAAGCTGGCGTCGCTGGAGGCCGACGAACGTGCGGCCGACCCCGTATACGAACTGCAACGTGAGTTGGGCTTGCCGCATGTTCCGCGGTCCCTGGTGTGCTTCGACATTTCGCACGCACAGGGGACGGATGTAGTCGCCAGTGCCGTCTGGTTCGAAAACGCCCGACCGAAGCGCGGCGAGTACCGGAAGTTCAAGATTGCGGTGGCGGACGGCAACGACGACTTTCGATCGATGCATGCGGTAGTCACGCGGTACTTCGCCAGACGCGTGGCGGAGGCCAAGCCGCTGCCCGATCTGACCGTTATCGACGGGGGCAAGGGACAGCTGAATGCGGCCCGCGCGGCGCTCGAGGCGCTGGGGATCACGCAGATGGGGCTGATCAGTCTGGCCAAGCGCGAAGAGGAGATCTTTCTGCCGGGCCGCAGTGATTCGGTGCGCCTGCCGCGACGCTCACCGGCGCTGCGCATGTTGCAGCAGGCGCGCGATGAGGCCCATCGGTTCGCGATCACATTTCAGCGGGCGAAGCGGGCCGCGCGTACGATTACGTCGGAGCTGTTGAACATCCCCGGTGTCGGTCCGACGAAGCGGCGCGCGCTCCTGCATGCGTTCGGCAGTCTGCAGGGGGTGAAGTCGGCAGCCGTCGACGAGATTGCGGCCCTGCCGGGATTTGGACCGGCGACCGCAATTCGGATTCTCACCACCCTTGGCGTGCCAGTCGCGGCGTCCGAGGCAGATCGCGTTGGCGTTCCATCGTCGTCGGCATCTCCCGATACCGCGTCTGCTGACGATTCCCCAGTCACACCGACCGAACCGCCATGAATGCTCCGATAACGAACACGGCACCCTGGACACTCGCGTGCTCGGCCTGTGGACACGAGTCGCCACTCGCTGGTGCCTCTGTGTGCACGCAATGCGGCCAGCCGCTCTTCGCGCACTACGCGGTCGCGTCTGAACGGGTGTTGGCACCCCGCTGGGATGCCTGGCGCTACCGGGCCCTGCTACCGATTGCCGACGGGGAAGCTCCCGTGTCGCTGGGCGAGGGGCTGACGCCGTTACTCGAAGCGCCTGCGCTGGCGGCTGCGGTGGGTGTGCGGAGACTCTGGATCAAGGATGAGGGCCAGAACCCCACCGGATCGTTCAAGGCGCGGGGAATGACCGCTGCGGTCACCAGAGCCCGCGGTGCTGGCGTGCCCGGGCTGGTGGTCCCGACCGCCGGCAATGCCGGAGCGGCCCTTGCGGCGTACGGCGCCGCTGCCGGGCTACCGGTTCGTGTTTTCGCGCCGCGAACCACGCCGCGTCCAATCCTCGACACGATCGAGGCCATGGGGGCCACCCTCGTCCGCATCGACGGCCATATCGGTGATGCCGGCAAGCTGGCCATGGCGTACGCGGCCGGGCACGGGTACTTCAACGTGTCCACCCTCCGCGAGCCGTATCGCGTGGAGGGCATGAAGACGATGGGCTTCGAGATGGCGGAGCAGTTGGGCTGGCGGGTGCCGGATGTCGTGGTATATCCCACCGGTGGAGGCGAAGGTACGATTGGCATCTGGAAGGCGATCGCGGAAATGGCGGCGGCCGGATGGATTCCCGCGCATACGCCGCAGCCTCGCTATGTCGTGGCGCAGGCGGCCGGTTGCGCACCCATTGTCAGGGCGTTCGCCGCTGGTGCTGAGCGGGCGGAACCGTGGGTGGACCCGGTGACCTATGCGGCCGGTCTGCGGGTGCCGTCGCCTCTCGGCGACCGGCTGCTCCTGCGGGTCCTGCGCGAAACACAGGGTGTCGCCGGCTCCGCCAGCGAAGGGTCGATCCGGGATTGGACGCTGCGCTTGGCCACGGCCACGGGAATCGACGCCGCACCTGAGGGTGGCTGTGCGCTGTCTGTTCTGCATGATTCGGTGATGCAGGGCACCATTTCGATCAATGCCGAAGTCGTGGTGTTTAATACGGGGAGCGGCGCCTCCTATCGCGCCTAGGGCCGCACATATATTGGCTGCCGGGCCTGACGATGGAACGGCTTACGATCACGGTACGAACTGACAGGAGAGCGGTGATGAAGGCTTCGAAGTTGATCCGGATATGTGTCGGGACCTCCGCGTTGGCGCTGGCGCTTCCTGCGGTGTTGTCGGCGCAAGCGGCAGCGTGCAAGATCAACGACAGCAGCCCGTTTCAGGTGAACGGTGCCAAGCAGTACGTGACCATGGCGGCCAGTTCGCGCAAGGACGACGAGATTCCGAAGCACCTGAGCAACGCCATTCGCGTGCTGACGGATAACCCGGAGAAGATCAATAACGAGTCCGGGCGCCAATACATGCTGGTGCGCACGTACGCCCAGTGGCTCAAGCGCGATGGCGCGTCCTACGTGATGAAGCGTGGGACTCTGGGGTTTTCAACCAACAAGGACGGCGACCAGAATCTCCTGCTGGCGCTTGATTCGGCCGTCACCTCGGTCGAGCGCATGCTGCCGGAGTGCAAAGAGACGGTGCGGCCGTACCGCGATCAGTTTTCGAACGACATCTACAACAAGGCGGTCGCCGCGATGAATGCCGACCAGAACGACTCGTCGGTGTACTACGCGAAGCTGGCGCTGCAGATGGCCAGCACCGATCCGCGTCCCTGGAATGTGCTGTCGGCTGTCTACCAGAAATTGAACAAGATGGACAGCGCGATGATTGCGATGGAAAAGGTGATCGCCATGGCGGGTGATGATTCGACCTACAAGAAGGTCAAGCAGCAGAGTCGCTACAACCTTGCGGTCATCAACCTGCAAAATGCGGAGCAGGCGAAGGACGAAGAAAGGGATCGGGAAATCAAGAAGGCTCGCGCGCTGCTGGAGGCCTATCTGAAGGAGGCGCCCGGGGAGGCCGCGGCCACGCAGGCGCTGGGGCGGGCCATGCGGCTCTCCGGCGATACCGCCGCCGTGGCGTCGGTGTTTGCCGAGATGCTGAAGAGCCCTGAAAAGTTTACCGCTGATCAGTTGTTTGAGGCGGCATCGAACGCGGCCGCTGCGGCACGTGACAACGATGCTGTGTCGTTGTTTGAAAGCGGACTCAAGAAGAACCCGAACCATCGGTTGGCGTTGCTCAACCTGTCCAACGTGCTGTTCCAGATGAAGGATACGGAGCGCATGGGCCCAGTCACCGACCGGTTGATCCTCATCGAGCCGAACAATCCCGACAGCTGGCGCATGCATGCGGGCTATTGGCAACTGCGTCAGCGGAGCGAAACGGATGCGGCCAAGAAGAAGGCGTTTGGGGATTCCACCATCGCGTCGATCAAGTCCCGTGACGCGGTCAACCCGAAGATCACGATTTTTCTGGCGGCCAAGTCGGCCAACAGCTACCAGGTTCAGGGCAACCTGAGCAACGAAAGCGAAAAGGCGGGGTCGTACACGCTGAAGTTCGAACTGCTTGACGAAGTCGGCGGCGTGGTGGCGACCAAGGAGGTCGCGGTTGGTCCAGTGGACGCTGGTGCGTCTGCGGCCTTCTCGCTCAAGGTCGATGGGCCGAAGATCGTGGCGTATCGGTACGCCCCCGTAAAGTAGGTTCTGCGCCTCACACGGGGGACGTGATCGACAGGCCGAAGTCCATGCGGTTCATTGACTTCGGCCTGTCCGCCTCGTATATTTTCTCAGGTGGGCGACGGCGTTCGGCCGCCGCCCTTCTGTGTCCCCGGGGGGAGGGCCGAGAAGGCTCGTCCCCTCTTTCGTCTTGAGGCATGGTTCGCGTCACTCGGGTTTTCGCCGGCGGAATCGCCGACCAAATCGGCATTGTGCCGGACACCGAGCTGTTGTCGGTCAACGGCCGACCGTTGGAGGACTTCCTCGACTGGGAGTTTCTGACGGCCGACGAGTCGTTCGTCGTGGCGGCTCGACTGCCTGACGGCGAGACGATCGAGTACGACATTGAGCGAATCGACGGGGAATCGATGGGGATCGAACTTGCGCCGCCGACGGTGCGCCGATGCGCGAATCGGTGCGAGTTCTGCTTCATCGAGGGGCTCCCGAAAGGACTGCGAAAAACGCTGTACGTGCGGGACGATGACTATCGGCTGTCGTTCGCCTATGGGAACTTCGCCACGCTGTCGAACGTGAAGGAAAAGGACATTGCGCGCATCCTCGAGTACCGGCTCTCGCCGCTGTACGTGTCGGTGCACGCGACGCCGTGGGAGGCCCGCAAGGTGCTGCTTAACAACCCTCGGGTACCGAACATCGTCGATCAACTGACGCGTTTGGCGGAGGGCGGCATTCAGTTCCACGGGCAGATGGTGGTCGTCCCCGGCGTCAATGACGGCGCCGTGCTCGAACAATCCCTGACCGATTTGTGGAACCTTGGCGACGCGATGATGTCCGTGGCGCTGGTCCCGGTCGGGGTCACGCAGTTTTCGCATCTCTATACCGGAAAATCGATGGACCAAGACAACGCACGCCGTCTGCTGGACACCGTGCTTCGATGGGAGGAACGGGGGGTGGCGGAGCGCGGCGATCGCTGGGTCTATGGATCGGATGAGCTGTATCTGCTGGCGGAGCGTCCGTTGCCCGAGGTCGAGCATTACGGCGAGGTTTCGCAGATCGAGAATGGGGTCGGTGCCGTGACGTCGCTGCGACAGCGCGTGCGCGATGGCCTGTCGCAATTGCCGCGTCTTGAGGGGCGACGAATTGGCATCGTGACGGGTGTCTCCATGGCGCCGCTCATGCCCGAACTGCTCGACCAGTTGGGGACGGCCACCGGCGCGGTCTTCGTGTTGATCCCCATGGAGAACACGTTGTTTGGCCCCACCACCACCACGGCCGGCCTGCTCGTCGGCGCTGACATCCGGCGCGCACTCATCGACCGTCACGATCTGGACCTAGCCCTCATCCCCGCCGAAACGATCAACGACGACGGGCTCTTTCTCGACGAGGAGTCGTTCATCGCGCTGCGTGAGTCGCTGCCGATGCCCGTGTACCCCTCGTACGATTTCATCGACGCGCTCGTGCCCGAAGGCAACGCGGCCACCTGTTCAGTCGCATGAGCCTTCCTGTCGTCGCACTCGTCGGGCGCCCGAACGTCGGCAAATCCCAGCTCTTCAATCGCATCATCGGCGAGGCCAGTGCGATCGTGAGCGAGGAGGCGGGCACCACGCGCGACCGCCACTTTGCCCAGGCGGAATGGGCCGGACGGCATTTCTGGCTCGTCGATACCGGCGGCCTGATTGAGGATTCGAGTGTGCCGATGGACACCGAGATCCGCAAGCAGGTGATGCAGGCCATCGACGAGGCCGACCTGCTGCTGCTGGTGGTCGATGCCAAGGTTGGCGTGCATCCGAGTGATGCCCGATTGGTTGAGCTGCTGCGCAATTCGCGCAAGCCATTCGTCGTCGTCGCCAACAAAGTCGATACACCCGAGAGCACCGACTGGTATGAGTTTTACCGGCTCGGCGCGGGCGACGTGTTGCCTGTGTCGGCGCAGAACGGCAAGAACTCGGGCGACATGCTCGATGCCGTCGTCGCCAAGATCCCGGAGTCACCGGAAGATACCAGTGAAGCCATTCGCATCGCCGTGATCGGTCGGCCCAACGTCGGGAAGTCGTCGTTCGTAAACCGGCTGCTCGGGGAAGATCGACTGGTGGTGCACGATGTGGCCGGCACGACCCGCGATTCCATCGATGCGCCAATGCGTTACAAGGACCAGGATCTCGTCTTCGTCGACACGGCGGGGCTGCGGCGTCAGTCGAAAATTGACGATGGCGTCGAGTTCTACGCGTCCTTGCGCACGCGCCGGGCGATCGATTCCTCCGACGTCTGCGTGCTGATGATCGACGCGACTGAAGGATTGCAGAATCAGGATCTCAAGATCGCCACGCTGGCCTGGGAAGCGGGACGAGGTCTCATCCTCGTGCTGAACAAGTGGGACCTGTACGAAGACAAGACCGACAAGAGCTCCAACAAGTTCAAGAAGGACGTCATCGACAAGGCACCGTACCTGGCGTTTGTTCCGTTCCTGTTCACATCGGCGAAGACGGGCCAGCGGGTCACGAAGGTGCTCGACATGGCACTGGCCGTGCAAGAGCAGCGTACCCGACGCATTTCCACGTCGCATGTGAACGATGCGCTGGGCGAAATCGTGGCGCGGCTGCAGCCGCCGCAAGCGGCGGGTCGGGAAATTAAGCTCAACTACGCCACGCAGGTTGAAGTGGCACCGCCCACGTTTGCGTTTTTCGGCAATCATCCCGAACTCATTCCCGAGAACTACATCCGCTTCATTCACAACCAGCTGCGCGAGAAGTGGGGATTCCTCGGGTCGCCGTTGCGGATCATCATGCGGAGAAAGAACGAGTGACCGGGGCGATCGTGCTGGCGTTGCTCGGCGCCTACCTCATCGGGTCGATTCCAACCGCGTATCTGGTGGGGCGCGGCAATGGTATCGATTTGCGGACGGTGGGTTCGGGCAATCTCGGGGCGACGAATGTGTTCCGCACGCTGGGGTGGAAGTGGGGGTTGTTCGTGTACGCCGTCGACCTGCTGAAGGGCGCGATTCCGGTGATGTGGCTGCCCGGTGCGGCGTCGGTGGAAGGCGGTTGGCCATGGGGCGTCGTGTTCGGTGTCCTCGCCATCCTCGGACATGTCCGGCCGGTGTTTCTGCTGGGCAAGGGCGGCGGCAAGGGTGTGGCGACCGCCAGCGGCGTCTTCCTCGCGCTCACGCCGGTGCCCGCGATGTGCGCGTTGGTGGCGTTTATCATCGTGGTGGCGGCCACGCGCTATGTCTCGCTCGGCTCGCTGATTGGTGCGGTGGTCCTGCCGACGGTGCTGGCGTTGCGCGAGCAGCACCTGACGCCGTTGGTGATCGTGAGCGTCGCGGTGTCCGCGTTTGTGTTCTGGACGCATCGCGACAATATCGGCCGATTGCGTCGCGGTGCGGAGCGTCGTATCGGGCGCTCGGAGCGCGCGGCGCATGAGTGACGCGCGGACACACACCGTGATTCCCTGTGCCGTGATCGGCGGCGGGGCCTGGGGCACCGCCATCGCCGACCGCCTGGTGCGCAACGGCCATCCTGTGCAGCTGTGGGCGCGGGAGCACGATGTGGTCGATGCGGTGAACGCGCGCCACGAGAATCCGCGATTCCTTCCCGGGGCCTCACTGGCGAGAGAACTCCGCGCCACCGGCGACATGGCTGCGGCATTGCGCGGTGCCGCACTGGTGGTCTATGCCGCGCCGTCACATGTGCTGCGCGCGGTGGTGGCGTCGGCGCACGTCACGGTGGCGGACGGCGTGGTCCTGGCTGTTGCAACCAAGGGCATTGAACGCGAATCCCTGGCGTTGATGACGGATGTCGTGGTTGAGGAGGCGCCACGACATGACGTCGTTGCCATCAGTGGCCCGAGCTTCGCCGCCGAAGTTGCCGCCGGTCAACCGACCGCCATCGTGGCCGCGAGCGCGTCATTGTCGGCGGCGCGACTGGTTCAACAGGCCATGAGCGCGCCGGCATTCCGCGTCTACACCACCGACGATGTCGTCGGCGTGGAGCTCGGCGGGGCACTCAAGAACGTGATGGCGGTTGCCACGGGCATTCTCGATGGATTGGGCCTCGGGTTCAATCCGCGTGCGGCACTCATGACGCGCGGGCTGGCCGAGATGACGCGCCTGGGGGTGGCACTCGGCGCTCGCAACGAGACGTTTGCCGGACTCGCCGGACTCGGTGATTTGGTGCTCACGTGCACCGGGGCATTGTCGCGCAATCGCGCCGTCGGCGTGGCGATAGGGCAGGGCCAGTCGCTGGCGCAGGCGCTGGCCGGCAAGGACAGTGTTGCCGAAGGCGTCCTGAACGCGCAGAGTGCGCGCGCTTTGGCGGCGCGTGCCGGCGTTGAGATGCCGATTGTCGAGGCGACGTATCGCATCCTGTTTGAGGAGCAGCCACCGCGTGAGGCGATTGCTGAGCTGATGGCGCGCGAACTGCGTGCCGAGCGGGACTGACGCATGGCCGCCCGCGGAGAGCCTGTGCAGGAGTTCTATTCGATTGGGGAAGTGTGTACCCTCACCGAGTTGAAGCCGCATGTGCTGCGGTACTGGGAAAGCCAGTTCAAGTTGCTGAATCCGGCCAAGAACCGGAGTGGCAATCGCGTGTACGCGCGGCGTGAAGTTGAACTGATCCTGTTGGTGAAACACCTGCTGTACACCGAGAAGTACACCATCGACGGCGCGCGTCAGAAACTCGATGAACATCGCAAGGGTGGCTCGCTGCGCACGGCGGCACGCGTCGCGCTCGAGGCACAGTCCATCGAGTCGCTGGAACGCGAGCTGGCGGAACTGCAAGCGATTCTCGAGGATCGATCCGTTGCCACGCCGCGCGCATCGACCGTGATCTCGCCCGAACGCTGACAACACCATGCGCATCCTCCTGAGCAACGACGACGGCATTCTGGCAAAGGGACTGGGCGTGCTGGAGCGCGCCTGTCAACCGCTGGGCGAACTGTATGTGGTGGCGCCCGATCGGGAGCAGAGCGCCACCAGTCACTCGCTCACCCTGCATCATCCGCTGCGCCCGGTGCAACTGGGGGATCGGCGATGGCAGGTGGATGGAACGCCGACCGATTGCGTGATGCTGGCGTGTGAAGCGCTGATGGACGCACGCCCGGACGTCGTGATCAGCGGCATCAATCACGGTCCGAACATGGGCGAGGACGTGTTGTATTCCGGCACGGTGGCCGCGGCGATGGAGGGGTTGGCACTCGGTATTCCCAGTATCGCGGTGTCGTTTGCTGGCAGCATGCTCCGCGCCGACGCCCTGTTGGATACGCAGGTGGATATGCTGACCGCGCTGCTGAAGCGACTGATTACGCTGCCGGACTTTCCTCCGGAAACGCTGCTGAATGTCAATTTGCCGGCGATCACGGCGGAGCAGGTGAAGGGCTACCGACTGACGCGGCTGGGGCGTCGCGTGTTCAGCGACTCGATCACGCGCATGAAGGATCCCTGGGGACGCGATATCCTCTGGATCGGCGGTGGATCCGTTGAGTGGAGCGGACCCGAAGATTCGGATTTTCGCGCCGTGCATGATGGGTACGTCTCGGTAACGCCGCTCCATCTTGACCTGACGCATCGCGACGTCATTACCACGGCCAGCGCGTGGTGGCGAACTCCGTAGAGCCGGAGTTCCGCGGCGCGCGCCGGCGCCTGGTCGAGGCACTGCAGGACAAGGGTATCAAGGACCTTGCCGTGCTGCGGGCCATCGATCAGGTACCACGCCATCTGTTCGTCCCGCCCAGCGTCCGTCATCGAGCCTACGAGGACAGCGCGTTGCCCATCGGCAATGGGCAGACGATTTCGCAACCGTATGTGCACGCGCGCGCGCTTGAACAGCTGATGCTGACCGGACGCGAGCGGGTGCTGGAGATCGGGACTGGCTCGGCGTACCAGACGGCGCTGCTGTCCGAACTGGCCGCCCAGGTCTTTTCGATTGAGCGTTTCCCGGCACTGCTCGATCGGGCGCGACTGCTGCTGACGCAGCTGCAAATCCGGAATGTCTCGGTGTTGCTGGGTGACGGAACGCTGGGTTGGCGGGAGTACGCGCCGTATGACGCCATGGTCGTGAGCGCCGGCGCACCGTTTGTTCCGCCCGCACTGCAGGAGCAGCTGGCCGAAGGTGGACGGCTCCTGATTCCGCTAGGTGACCGGGACGAGCAGATGCTGACCCTGCTCATTCGCCGGGGCGATGAGCTCGATCGCCGTGACATCACCCCGGTCCGCTTCGTCCCCTTGATTGGGGCGGGTGGTTGGCCGCCCTAGTCGTCCCGAGCGAGCCTCGCGTTTGCGAGTGACCGAACGGTGGCGCATCTTCGCTGCGAATCGCCCGCCACGCCCTGAGCGCGTCATGACCACTCGATCCACGTCCATGCCTGACCAGCAACTCGCCGCTGCCGCCGAAACCGATTTCGCGACCGCTCGGGCAGGTGCCGATATCGCTCCCTATGCGCGACCCGCTGCGTCGTCTGCGGGTCACGCGGTTGACGCCGTGTTGATCGATGCGATTCGAGCCGCCGTCGGTCCCTACGTGCCTTTGCCATGGCGCAGCCAGCCGACCGACTCGAGTGGCATGCCCATGGCGCTGCCGTGGATCGATACGTTTCTCGACGCCTCGCCGCCAGACGCGGCCGTCGAGGCCATGCCGGTGGCGGCCATCACGACCTTCGTCACCGTGAGCGCGAAGGTCGGGGACGCCGCGGATATGATGGTCGAGTCCCGCGCGACGGAGAACGTGGAGTCGATCCCGACGCCCGACGCCACGGAGATCTGGCCGCTGGACGACGCCGGCGCATCGATGCGCGCGCTGGCCGAGGAACTGCTGACGCGCGAGCCGACACCGCCACGTTCCACTCCAGAGGTCGCGCCCTTCACGGCAGCTCCCGTGGCATCAACGCCGCCGTTGCCCATGTGGGGAGACGACGACATGATGGACATCATGCCGATCAAGTCCAGTCGACCAGTGGCGGACGCCGGCGAACACTGGGCGGCAAGCGCTCGGCGTGAGTCCGAGCGGGCCGGACATCCGGAAGCGGCCGCACAGGCCCTCGAGGCTCTCGCGCGACGAATCCGCGACGGCGAGATCGTGCTGCCGGGCTATTCGCCGGACATGGGTGACGCGGCCGCGCTGGCGACGGCCCTTGCTGCGTTGCTCAGCGTTCGCCGCTGAGTGAACATCGCCTGATGCAGGTGGTTCAAGCGTTTCGCGCGTTCGGGCGTGTGCAGGGTGTGGGATTTCGCTGGTTTGTTCGTGAAAGAGCGAGGGTGGCAGGACTCACCGGATGGGTGCGCAACGAGGCTGACGGTTCAGTGGCGCTGATCGCGGCCGGTACGCCCGCGCAACTGCGGCAATTGGAGCACGCGATCCGTGAAGGCCCGCCCGGTGCCCATGTGCAGCGCCTGGAGGTAAGGACCATCGCGCCTGTGGAGGACACCGCGGCGTCCGGAGAGCCGGACGCGGCACATGCGCTCAGCAGCCCATTTCAGGTAGTCCGTTATCGCGACGCACCGTAGCTTGTCGCGAATGTCCGATTCCGTCGCACTCCGAGTTCGCGCCGCCATGCGCGACATCCCCGATTTCCCGACGCCGGGAATCCTCTTCAAAGATATCACGCCGATTCTCGCCGATCCCGTGCTGATGGCCGATGTCGTCCACGACATGGTGATCCCATTCCGTACCGCCGGAGTCTCCCATGTGGTGGCGATCGAGAGCCGGGGTTTCCTGTTTGGAATGCCCATGGCCCTTGAACTGGGCGTGGCGTTCGCACCGGCACGAAAGCCGGGAAAGCTGCCCTGGAGCACGGCGAGCGAAGGGTACGCGCTGGAGTATCGAACGGACACGCTGGAGATGCATCTGGACGCGCTCGGGCGCGGAGCGCGCGTGCTGCTGGTCGATGACATTCTTGCAACGGGTGGTACCGCAGCCGCTGCGGCGCGACTGGTGGCGCGGCTGGGTGGAGAGGTCGTGGGCCTTTCGGTATTGAGTGAACTGACGTTTCTCGGGGCGCGGGCGCGTTTGCGGGAAATCCCCGTCCATGCCATCGTGAGTTATTGAGGCACTCCCACCGACGCTGGCGTGAGGGGGAGGGAGTCGAATAGCTTCGTTCAGCGCGGCGAACGAGCCGCTCGACAGGCCCCCGTAGCTCAGTTGGATAGAGCAGCAGTTTCCTAAACTGTTGGTCGCCGGTTCGACTCCGGCCGGGGGTATTCAATGAGGAATCGATTGCTGATGGATGCCTCCCCAGTGCCACCAAGCGCCCAATCCGCTATGTTTAGCGGCTACTCGTAGCACCGACCAATACGTTCACACACGGGGTCGGGTCCGTTTCCTTCACTACGTCCTCTCGCATGTCTCAGGCTTCACGATCCTCGGCCTCCACGGCCGGACTCTCCGACGATCCGCTCGAGAATCTCGCTGCCTGGTTCCAGGTCAACCAGAAGCCCATTCTCACTGTTGTTGGTGTCGTGGCTCTTTCGGCGGCCGCCATTTTCGGGTATCGGTGGATGGACGCGAGCAAGCGTGCCGACGCGTCTGACGCCCTGTACAAGGCGACCGCACCGCTGCAGGAAGGCAAGTTACCGGAAACAGCGATCGAACTGGAAAAGGTGGTGAAGCGTTTCGGCGGCACGCCCTCGGGATCCCAGGCCGCCATGATGCTCGGTCAGGTCTACTTCGATCAGCAGAAGTATCCGGAGGGAATCGCCGCACTGGAGAAGGCCAAGGGATCAGCCGGCAGCGCGTTCGAGGCCTCAATTGAGGCGCTGGTCGCCGTTGGCTACGAGGCCCAGGGCAAATTTGAAGTGGCTGCCGAGCACTACGGGAAGGCCGCGACGGCCGCGAAATTCCCATTGGACAAAGGTGCGAACCATGCCAATCAAGCGAGGAATCTGACTCTGGCTGGAAAGACGGCGGAATCCAGGAAGATCTGGGAAGAGCTCACGAAGAACGAGGATTTGCCGTTCGCCCAGGAAGCTCAAGTACGACTGGGCGAGTTGACGGGCGCCGGCAAGTAGGTCTCCCGGCTGGGTGGTGGAATTTGAATGGCGGCCCTGAGTGCACACGCACTTCAGGGCCGCTGTCGTTTTATGAACGCCGTGCCAGCGAAGCCGCCAGTAAGGAGACGGAAGAGGGGCAATATCAGGACATCTGTCGTCGTTTTTCTGTCGGCAGTTGTGCGCATAATACATGTTATGTAAACCAATACTAGTGGATAACTGTGGGAAACCTGTTGGCTCTCTGGGTGTTGAAGGATATCTGGGCGGTGTTAACTCATTCTGAATTAACGGATTACGCCTTGACTTTCGCGTGGAGTATTAGGCCTATGCTCACGAAAGATCGAAGCTGTACACCTGTCCACATGAATACCGGAATCTCCGGACAAGTTCGCTGGCGCACCGAAACGACGGCCAAACTCACTTCTATTTCCCGATCGGCAAATCTCCGATGGTGCCACGATAGATCACTCGGCCTTCACCGCGCAGTGTCGGGCGCCAAGCGTCAGCACTTCGTTCAAGACGCACTTCGAGATCACGCCCCGAGCTGCTGCGAATGCGAATCGGTGACTTGGCCAATTCCCATGTGGTCAGCAGAATCGCCGCTGCCACCGCACCTGTGCCGCAGGCCTGTGTCTCGCCTTCCACTCCGCGTTCGAATGTGCGGTAGCGCCAGGTGTCGTCGCTGCGCCGAGACACCCAGTTGACATTTGCTCCTTTCGCTCCGGTTGCCGGATGGTGTCGCAGCGTCGGTCCGCGCGTCTCCAGATCGATCGCGTCGGCGTCCTCGCACAGGACCACCACATGCGGGATCCCAGCAACGGCAAAGCCGATCCGCAGCTCTCCGTCCCCAATGCCGATGGCCATGTCGGCCTGTACCGACGTGACCGGCTGGAGTTCTATCTCCGGCAGTCCGTCCACCACACGGCTGGCAATGCGACCGGAAGGCGTATCGAGTCCCATGCCGGAGACGGTGGCCAGGCCGAGCTCCACAGCCATCACGGTTGAGCACAGCGTGGCGTTACCGCACAAATCTGCCGGGGTTCCATCGCTGTTGAAGTACAGTATCCGCGCCTGACTGGTCAATGCGCTCATGCCGAGTTCAGGCGGTTTCAGCGCCTCCAGTATGACTATCCCGTCAGCGCCTATCCCGTTGTGACGATTGCAGATGGCCTGAATGGCCTCAGGTGATATCACACGTGAGATGTCGACCTGACGGCCGTCGAAGAAGACAAAATCGTTTCCCGATCCGGTCATCTTGGCGAACGGGAGACCATTGAGGTGTCCGCCGTTTCGGTTGTCTGTCGACATCGAGTGTGTTGTCAGATTTGTGAAGCGGCGACTCAGGCGCGACCGATCAGTCCCCACCACCGAAGCCGCCAGACCATCCAGATTGCCTCACGAACGATGCCTTTCGACATCTTCGATTCGCCTTCCGTGCGATCGTGGAACACGATGGGGATCTCGGCGATACGGAAGCCCCGTTTCCACGCTCGAAAGCTGATCTCGATCTGGAAGGCATAGCCGTTTGAACGCACCTGATCCAGCGGCAAGGCCGCCAGTACTTCGCGGCGAAAGCACTTGAAGCCGCCAGTGGCGTCGCCAAGATGCAGCCCGGTGACCGCGCGGGCATAGATATTGGCACCATAGGACAACATCAAACGGGTCATCGGCCAGTTGACCACGGTGACCTTGCCGTCGCGGTAGCGCGATCCGAGAACCATGTCTGCGTTCTGCACCGCCGCGAGGAATTCCGGAAGATGCGCCGGGTCGTGGGAAAAATCGGCATCCATCTCAAAGATGAAGTCGTACGGCCGCTCAAGAGCCCAACGGAAGCCAGCCAGGTAGGCACGGCCCAGTCCCTCCTTCCCTTCCCGATGCAGCACATGAACTCGCGGGCTTTCCGCGGCGAGGTCGTCGGCCATCTGACCGGTGCCGTCTGGCGAATTGTCATCAACCACCAGCACGTCGAGTCGAGGATCCTGGGCCAGGATCAAGGGCACGATCTTCGCAATGTTTTCGCTTTCGTTGTACGTCGGAACAATGACGAGGCCGCGCTCGCCGATGGCCAGGGCACCGCGCGCGGGTGTGGGAATACGGGACAAAGCTTGGCTCCTTAGGCCGTAGGCAGCGGGGCGCGGCGTCGGTCCATCACAGCGCCTCCGATCAGGATCAGCACCGACAGGAGCAGCGCGCCAAGCGTGATGCGTTTGCCGGTGTGATAGGGGGGTGCTGTCGAATCGCAAAGTGACGCTCTTGGCGCCAGCCGGCAGTTCTACCCCGATGAGCGTGAAGTCGGCTCGCCCGGTGGCGGCGGGCTTGCCGTCCACTTCGGCCGTCCACCCCGGGTAAAAGTTTTCCGACACCATCAGGGCGCTCCCGGCAGGAGGCGTTCCCTCGAGTGTCAGGTCGATGGCGCCGGGTTCGTAGCGCGTGAATTTCACGCCAAACGGCACCGCGTCAGGGAGCGGCGAATTGACGGGTTTGGATTGGACGGTGGCCGCCGTGTCGAAAATCGCCACGCGGCGCACATCGAACAGCGGATTCAGTACGGTCGCCCTGCTGGTCGCGTCGTCGAGCTTGACGATCATGGGGGCGACCCAGGCCGCCGGGTTTGCCCCTGGCAGTTCGTACAGGTACGTCATGGTTCCGGCGGCGTTGCGCACGGGTCCGGCCACCAACGTGGCACCCTGGAAGGGTACGGTGTTCGCATTGGTGTAGAAGTACCGCGCGTTGACCAGCGCCCAGAAGTTGGGGTTGGCCAGCGACTGATAGCCATCGTCCTTGCCATAGAGTTCCTGGTAACGCCCCAACTCATTGCCGTGATAACCCAGTACTCCGCGTACGCGGTGATGCATGAGCGCATCGCCGGCAACAAACGGATCATGCGGCGCCATATTGTCGCTGAGGGGCAAGGCAATCACCCGCGCCGGCTGCGGCTGCGCCTTCAGGAACTTCACAATGGCATCCTCGGCGTACAGCTGTTCCGCGCGCGGCGAGAATGTCCAGTAGTGGCGTTCCACACTCCACAAGTCGACCGCTACAATCGTCAGCAACAGCCAGCCGGCGCGGGACGCCGTCAGTCGGCTGCGCGCGACAAACATCATGACGGCCACCGTGAAGAACACGAAGGCCGCCGAACGCCACGCGCCCAGCACCACGTTGGTGGCGTTCGCTTCGATGAGGTCGGCCCGCTCGGCGAGGATCCCCATCGCGACATTCGTGAGTCCGCCCACCGAGGCCATGAGCCCAACCAGTAGTGCGAACCCGCCCCAGATGACGGCGTACCGCACCGTGGCCCGTCCCGCGAGCACGCGTTCGGCGCCGAGCGCGGCGAGGACGGCGGTTGAGAACGCCACGATGTAGAGAATCGTGCTGGGTGCGCGGAAGAACTTGGTGCCCGGAACGATCGCGTACACCAATTGATAGAACGGCGTGTTGCCGCCCCACGCCCAGAACAGCGAGACGATCATTGCGCCAAGCCAGAACCACGCGTGCTTGCGATGCCGGTTGAGGAGGCCGCCTCCAAACGCAAAGAAGGCAAGCACTAAGACGCTGGCGCCAATGTATTCACTGTGGAAGTGAATCCCATTGCGGCCCCAGTAGTTTTGCAGGATGCCGGAAAACTGCGGCAAATACGTGTTGATCGTTTCCTCGAGCGGAAATGAGTACGAGATGGCGTGTTCCCATCCTTTTCCTCCCGCACGGGGAGACCACGGTGTGTACTCGCGAACGGGCAAGTACTGGATCGCGCTGATGGCACCGCCGATCAGGATCGCCACTGCCGCGATGCCCAACCGACGCAGCGTGACCCCGGTGGTGGGTGGTGGACCCAACGCGCTCGACTCGTTCGAAGCGTTCAGCGCATCGCCCGGCAGCGCCAACGGGCGCAGCGCGACAAACAGCGCAAAGGCACCCGACATCAGCAGCATGTATTGCAGCAACTGCGGGTGTGGCGAAAGCGCGGCCAAGCCGACAATCAATGCCAATGCGCCCCAGGCGCTGCGTCGACCATCCCGCACGCCGCGGACAAGCGCCCACAGCGCCGCAGGAAGCAGCGCGCTCACGAACAGCTTGCCATCATGACCCGGCGATGCGTACGACGCCACGGCGCCGCTCATCAGATAGGCCACTCCCCCAATGGCCGCGCTCTGGAACCGCACGCCAGACGCCCGCAGGAAGCCAAACGTGAAGAACCCCGCCAGCATCATGTGCAACACGAATCCCCAGGTCATGGCGATGTCGGTTGGCAGGAACATGCGCAGCAGGAACGTCGGATAGAAAATGTCGCCGTGCATGGCCGCGACGTACGGCATGCCTCCGAACTGGTAGGGATTCCACAGCGGGAAGCCGTGCCCCTCGCGAAGCGACCGCGCCGCGAACTCGCGGAAGGAGTATCCGGCGATGTATTGGTCGGAGTTTGGATTGACCAGGAACGCGCCGCCAAGCGCCGGCCACGCCAATAGCAGGGTGGCCAGGGCCGACAGCAGCGCCGCCCAGAGGAGCGGACGCTGCGGAGTGGAGTCCGTTATGGCTGATGCGTCGTTCTGGGCCATGTAGCGCGCGGAAAGAAAAGGTGAGGCATCGACTCGCTTCGACGCTCAGTCGGCGCGACCGATTTCCGAGCGCGCCCACCGTGGTGCCAACAATAACGCCAGCAGTCCGGGGAGGATTTCCCAGACGGTCAGCCAAACCCGCGAGGTCAACGCGATCCATGTCGCATCGGGACTACTGGCTAATCCAAGCGCGATAAGCCCACCCGTCATGGCGGCGTCCCGAACCCCGATACCGCCCGGTGCGAACAGCACAACATAACCCATCAGATACGAGGCGGTCCAAACCACGATGAAGAGCGACGGCGTGGCCAGCACCTGCGGAGCCACGCCGCGGGCAAACGCCGCGAACGCCACACCGTAGCACACCCACGATGCTGCATTGATTCCCGTGGCAATCCACAAGGTTCCCGCCGGCAGGTGCGTTTCGAGCGGCGGCAGGCCGCGCCACGCGGCGACTCGGGCAAGGACCGACGGCAGCAGCCGAGGGAGGAGCAGCGTTCCCAAGACAAATGCCGCGCTTATGGCGAGTGAGATGATTTGGAGCCACGGGCTGAATGCCCCGAGCGCCCGCGTCCCGCTCAAAGCCAGAATCCCAAATCCGGCGCCGAGATTGAGCAAAGTTCCGAGAATCGCGGCCCCGGCCGCGGTGACTCCCGACACCCCCTCCCTCTTCGCCAGAACACCCAATGCGCCCACCGACCACAGCTTGCCAGGCAGATAGCGACCGAGATTGGCAATTGTCCAAATCCGCACCGCCGACCCGTAGCGAAGGTGCCCGCCCCAACCAGACAGGAGCAGGCGCCAACTCTGAATGAGCATGGCATACGTCGCCAGCACGATCAGACTGGCAAAGAGCACCCATCCCCATTGCACCTGGGTGGCGGCGGCCACCGCGCGGACGCTGTCCCATTGTTCCGCCAGGGCCCTGGCAACCCAGACGAGCGTCGCCATCAGCAGCACGGCCTGCACGGTGATCCAGACGCGTCGCGTGCCGCCCATCACGCGTTGCGTCGGATGGCGGTGGCGGGCGACGCGGCAATCGCGTCGCGATAATACTGGAGGTACTGATCGGCCACGGATGCCGGGCTGAATCGGGCAAGAATGTCGGCGTGGGCACGGCGACCACGCGTCGCCGCAGCTCCTGGATCCCGGACCAGCGCGGCAATCGCCGAGGCCAGGGCCGCCGTGTCACCAACGGGCACCAGTGTGCCACCGGCCTCAGGCCGCACCACGTCGACCAGACCGCCCGAGGCATACGCGACAACCGGTGCGCCGCACAGTTGGGCTTCCACCGCGACCAGGCCGAGTCCTTCCTCCCGCGACGGCATCGCCACGACCGCCGCGCGCTGATACAGTGGCACGAGATCGGCCTGCGACAGCACGCCGTGCCATCGAATACGGTTGGCAATGCCGGAGGCCACTGATTGCGCGGCGAGCACCTCGCGATCGGGTCCGTCGCCCACGACGTCAAGCGTCGTCGATTGCAATGCCGGTTGCGCGAGGGATGACAACAGATCCGCAATACCCTTCTGCGCATTCAGGCGGCCGACGAAGAGCACGCCAGAACGCGCGTCGGTCACGGGGAGCGCAAAGTGCCTGATGTCGACCGGCATGGGCGCCACGTGCACCCGGCGGTTGTCCGTCATGGACTGCACCGTCTGTGCAAGCCATGTCGACACCGCAGTGCGCACCGGGTATTCGCGAAGCACGGTTCGCATGAGCCATCGCGCGGGCGCGATCGTGCGCGCGAGGCGCACATCGGAGCCATGCATGGTCAGCACGCGCGCCGGCATGGGGTGGACGTTGGACGGACGTGGCAGGCCACGCCACAATGCGAGCCCGGCGGGAAACCACCAGTGCGCATGGATCACATCAAACGCATCACCGGCCTGCGTCGCCTGGGCGATCGCGGTGCGTGCGGCCTGTCGCAGGGCGCGCAACAGTCCGAGCAACGCCCGTCGGGCACTCCATGAACGACGCACTTGTTCGACCATCGTGCCGGTATAGGCCAGCGTCATGTCGGCGTCGGGGGCGTACCGCACCCGGTGAATGATCACGCCCTCGATGGTGTCGCGCGCGGCCAGTCCGGCGGTGCCCGGTGCGATGATTTCCACCCGCGCCCCCGCGTCCTGCAGCGCCACCGCGAGGCGCAACACGAATGATCCGGCGGCGTCACCGTCGAAGCGCGGTACGTTGTGCGTTACAAACAGGACGCGCACGCGACAGGTGGCGCGTCAGGTCTGGTCGCGCGCGACCCGCTCACGGCGACGCTCGCTGTCGTCAAGCTCGCGTCGCAATTCACGGACTTCGGCACGCTGCTGCGCAATCTGCTCACCCAGCAATCCCGTCGCGAAAAACACCGAGCCAAGCACCAGACACGTTTGAATCAGCGTCCAGACCCAGCGTTGGCCCTGTCCGGTGGCCAGCAACCATCCGATGGCGGAGAGACCGGCCAACACCCCGATGGCAAACAACGCCGCGCCGAGCATGCCGAACGCCAGCAGGGGCTTCTGCCCAAACCGCAGTTCGAACCACACCGCCAGCATGTCCAGCACGCCCACGGGAATGCGCGACAAGCCGAACTTGGATCGCCCCGCGTGACGCGGATACAACGGCACCGGCACTTCGGTGACGGTATATCCCTGTGCGGCCGCCAGCACGATCATGTAGCGATGGAAATCCGGTCGCATGGGGAGCGACGCCATGATTTCCCGACGATAGGCTTTGACGTTGTTGAGGTCGCGCACGGGAATCTCGAACAGCGCGCGACTCAGCCGATTATATACCCGCGACACAAAGGCTTTTTCGTACTTGCCTTGCTTGAAACCCGTGACCATGTCGGACTGGTCGGCGAGGATCGGGGCAACCAGTCGCGGAATGTCCTCAGGCTTGAACTGCAAGTCGGCGGGATAGAACACCAGGATGTCGCCGCGCGCATGGAGGTATCCGGTGCGGAGCGCTTCGGCGATGCCCCGTTGCGCGCGGTGTCGCACGGGGCGCAGAAACGCAAAGCGCGCGGCGAGCTCCTGCAGCAACGCCCAGCTGCCGTCGCGCGACCCGTCGTCGATGACGATGACCTCGTAGCGCGCGGACTGCGTTTGGAAGGTCGCGTCACACAGCTCAAGAAACAGCGCGAGATTCTCCGCCTCGTCCTTGGCGGGCACGAGGACGCTGACGTCGACGGGCGGCGCCATGGTACGGGCGTCGTAGGCGCTGAAGGACGATCCAGTCACAGACGTGGCGGGCGTCAGACGCGTTTGCGCATGCGCGCCGGCAGGACGCCCAGTTGATCGCGATACTTGGCGACGGTGCGACGGGCGATCTGCACGCCCGTCTGTTGCAGGATTTCGACGATGGCCTGGTCGGTGAGCGGGCTCTTCGTGTTCTCGCCCTCCACCAATTTCTCAATCTGATCCTTGATGCCGCGCGCCGACACGTCGTCGCCATCGGAGGTCGACAAGCCGGACGAGAAAAAGAACTTGAGCGGCAGGACGCCGCGTGGCGTCTGGACGAACTTCTCATTCGTCACGCGGCTGACCGTCGACTCATGCATGCCCACCGCCTCCGCCACCTCGCGCAAGGTGAGCGGCCGGAGGCCCTGCACGCCCTTCTCGAAATAGTCCCGCTGGCGATCGACGATGTAGTGCATGACCTTGAGCATCGTCTGTCGACGCTGCTCGATGGCCTGGATCATCCAGTTGGCCGAATTCAACTTGCTGGCGATGAAGTCCTTGCTTTCCGCATCGAACTGCTTTTTGTCGCGCGCGATATCCTGATACGCCCGTGACAGCTTCAGGCGCGGCAGATTGCCATCATTCAGAAAGATGTGAAACTGACCGTCGATCTTGTCCACCACCATATCGGGGATGATGTAATTGTCACTCCCCGAACTGAAACGCAGGCCTGGCTTCGGGTCGAGCTTGGCGATGTCATCGGCCGCCGTCTGCACCTCATGCGCACTGATACCGAAACGCTTGGAGAGCTCGCTCCAGCGGTGGACAATGAGCTCGTCGAATGCCTCATCGACCAACCGATAGGCCATCGACTCGCGCTGTCCCGCAGCGCGCAGTTGCAGCAGCAGACACTCACGAAGGTCGCGCGCGCCCACGCCCGGCGGATCCAGTTCCTGGATGACCTGCAGCATCGCCAGCAGTTCCGTGTCGGTGAACGGATCGACATGCGCCTCGTCGTCGCGCTCCGCCTCCTCGTTCCGCAGGACCTCGTTGACCCCGTCGCGAATTTCCGTGAGCGAGCACGCGAGATATCCATCGTCGGAGATGTTGCCGACAAACTCGTCGGCCAGAAACGCCTGGCGCGCCGACAGCTCAAGCAAGGACAACTGCTCGGTCAGATGATCAGAGAGATGACGCGTATCCACGGTGACGGGTTCGTACCATTCCCGCTGCTCATGTTCCTCCCGCTGACCGCCGGTCTCGAAGCCGTCCAACAACACCGCTTCCCAGTCGACGTCATCGTCACCGGTCTTTTCCGGTTCGGCTTCGGCGGTGGTTTCCGGCTCGGTCAGGTCGGTCGCTTCGGACGCCTCGTCCGTGTCCGACGCGTCGTCGTCCTCATCCTCGGGCTCAACGAGTTCCAGGAACGGATTGGTGAGCAACTCCTGCTTGAGATGCTGCTGCAGATCGAGCAGGGGCATGTAGAGCAGATCCATCGCCTGATACAGGCGTGGATTGATCTTGAGCTCCTGACGGAGCCCGGTGCTCTGCTGCAGCCCCTGTCTCATCGGCTCAGCACCCCTTCATCCGCATCGGCGAACCTCGCACGCAAACGCGCGGTCAGAGTCGGTCCGAGATAGATCTCGGCCACCGTGTCGTCGAACACCAGTTCGCGGACTGTTCCCGACACCTTCACCTGCCCTTCAAACATGATGTACGCGCGATCCACGATATCCAAGGTCTGCTCGACATTGTGATCGCTGATCAGCACACCAATGCCACGATAGCGCAGGTTCGCCACAATGGTCTGAATATCGTGGACGGCAATAGGGTCCACCCCGGCAAATGGCTCGTCCAGCATCATGAACTTGGGCTGCGTCACGAGTGCCCGGGTGATTTCCAGGCGTCGCCGCTCACCGCCCGACAGCTGATACGCGCGACTGTGACGCAGATGCTTGATCCCCAGTTCGTCCAGCAACGATTCCAGGCGCTCGCGCCGTTCCGCGCCGGACAGCGGCAGCGTTTCCAGAATCGCCAGGATGTTCTGCTCCACCGTGAGCTTCCGGAAAATCGACGGCTCCTGCGAGAGATATCCGATTCCCTGACGTGCCCGCTGATACATCGGCATGTTGGTGATGTTCTGCCCTTCCAGCTGGATCTCGCCAGCCTGCGGCGAGATCAGCCCGACCAACATGTAGAACGTGGTGGTCTTGCCGGCCCCGTTGGGGCCCAGCAATCCGACGATTTCACCCTGGGCCACCCGCAGGGCCACATCGTTGACGACCCGACGGCCACGGTACACCTTGACCAGCCCTTCGGCGGAGAGTACCGAGGGATTGGCCGGAATGGCCGCCACCGGTGGAGGCGTGGCGGTGCGACCATGCTGGGGATGTTCGCCGGTGTCTCGAATCAGCTGCGACACCTCCGACCGATGGTGCGCCATACGGGCCCAGTGGGCCGGGGCCACCGTGATCACGGCTTCGGGATCGGCCATTCCAGTCGCCGGTAACAGCACCGCGTCTTCATTGGCCAGTCGGGGCAGCAGGGTGCCGCTCAGATGGCCGCGAACGGCCTCCATGGTGAGCCTGGCCGCTTCGGTCTCCCGGTCGCGGCCCTCGTGCACAAGCACGTCCAGCAGCGCCTCCCGAAACCGTGACGCCAAGGCATGCAGCGGGGTAGCCCCGCGGCTGTTGGCGACTTCGATCAAGGCGCCCAGCGCCAGCGTCAAATTGCGATCACTGACCGCCAAGCGCTCAAGGAGCGCGGCGGTCGGGTCGAGATCTGGCGCTTGAAACGAGGACGGATCGGTCATGAACGGCGACGGGGATCGGGAACGGCAGTGAGGAATGGACTCTGGGTCAATGGCCTCTGGCGAGGCCCATTGGGGACTGGCGGGGGCACCTTGGGTCGCGTCGGACCGGCCGGTCGACCCTTTGTGCTGTCGGATAGACTATCGGGGGCCGGTTCTTGATACAGTCCCGATGCGGCGGAATCAACCGTGACGAACCGGACCTGCCCGCTATCGAAGACGACCAGGATCGTGACGCCGCGGACGTAGTTCAGCGAAGCCGGCGCCGTCGGCCCCTGCTTGTTGGCAATCTGGAAGAGCGAACTGGCATTCCCGATGGCGTGAATTTCGCTGATTTTGGCGCGCTGGCTGGTGTCTCCAGGGGTCTCCGTGGAGTCGAACCATGCTCTCACCGTGTCGCCGCTCAACACGTCCCGATCGTCGGACTTGATCTTGAGCGTATCCGGTGTGCCGGTCGCCACGGCGCGCCCGATGGCGATCACCTGGCGGACTCGTTGCTCCGGCATGCGCACGGCAATGGAATCGGCGACCAGCAGTTGTGACGATGTGGTGGCTTTGGCTCTCCCTTTTCCAAACGCATACGCGCGATCAAGCTTCTGGTCGGCAAAACGGAGATCGATCTGCTCGGCTTGCATGACCACATCGTTGTTGGACGAATTGGCATTGTGCAGGGCGATCACGCGTTCGACTTTTCGATCCTTGCTGTAGATGTCGATGGTATCGCCGAACAAGCGAAACGGCTGTTCCTTGTCGCGATTGACGATGCGCGCCGTGCGGATGAGCCGAGCGCGTTCGGTCAGCTTGTCGAAACTCGCCGAGTCTGACTCGCCCAGCAGTGTAGTGCGATTGATTTGCACGTCGCCCCAGGCAAACAGCAGGCTGTCTGCCTCGTCCACCATCGTGTTTGCCGACACGGTGATTGGCGGGCCGGGCTTGCCGGTGCTGTCCTTCTCGAGGAGTTGCACCGTGGGACGGTTGGGGGCGATCAGTCTCGATGCGGGCCGACTACCAGGCAGGGGCCGCAGGTACTCGATGCTTGAACCGCGAAACGTGCTGCCCGACGCCAGCTGCGTGGCGACCACGTTCCCGTCGGCGAACAGCCGCTCTTCTTTGGTGAAGTAGGTGGCATGCTGTGCCTCGATGCGCATGCGACCCGGGTCTTCGTAGTTCACGTTCCCGAACATGTTGACGATACCCGAGGCTTCGTACTGTTCCGCACTGTCGGCGCGAATCCGGTTCTTCTCGCCCTGGCAGTGCCCCACGAAGCCGCCGCCGATGAAGGTCAGGCCCGTGCTGTCGGGAAGGCGTTGATACCGAATGCGCGTTTCCGGCGGTGAATCATTGGTGTCGAAGATGCATTGCTTCGTGGCCGCCGGCGCGGGCTTGCGCGGTGTCTTCTTGCCGGCACTGTCGCGGCGCGCCAGTGAGTCACCGGCCATCTTGGCGGCGGAATCAAGCGCGGCGACACGCGCTGTCGAATCGCGTACGGCCGAGTCGCGCGCGGCGCGCAACGCGTCGTCGGCCGTGGTGCGCGGCACATCGGCCGCTGGTTTCGCGGCGGCGGTGTCGCGGCGCGCTTCGCCCGCGGGGGGCCGTGGCGCGCGTCGTGGGCCGAAGCAACCGGCCACGAGTGCCGGCACAACCAGCATGGCCAGTGGACGAAACAGGGCGCGTCGCACGCTGTGCCTACTTCACCGGGATCTGCACCGGCGCGATGATCTTGCAGGCGCGGAGGCACCGGAAGTTCGTCATGCGCGGATCGGATTCGAATCCGATGCCGGTGAAGGTCCGTTCGGGTTCGTTGAGCACGAAGGCACTGTCAGTGAAGATCTGGTTGCGTTGCTGATCGTACACGAGTTGGGGGGAGGTCAGTCGCTTCCCGTCATCGCGAATCACCACCACATCACCGCGCGCCTCCAGGCGCGACAGTCGGGAGTTGTACACGCCGGTCCGCGACGTCATCACGCCATCCTTGAGTCCTTGCGCCGTGTAGAACGTGACGTTGACCCGGCGCAACTCCAGGCGCGACCCGTCGTCGTAGGTGTAGGCCGTGTCACTCAGCAGCAGCCCCTTCGCCACGCTCTGATCCGTGAGCACGGTACGGAGACCGAAGATGACCTGGTCGGCGGAATCGGGAATCGCCGACGACTTCGCCACCACCGGCTTCACGGCGGCGGGCTTGCGTGGGCATCGCGCGGCTCCAAGCACCATGACCGCCGTCAGCGCACTGCCCAGCACACCGCGGCGCCGGTACCTCGTGCGTGACCACACACTCATGCCGCGCCCGCGCGCAGCAAGTCGTGCAGGTGGACGATCCCCACCAGCTGTCCATCCGCATTGAGTACCGGCATCGCCATGATCCCCTGTGTCTCCATCCGATGCACGACCGCACTCCCCAATTCGTAGTCATGGGCCATGCGCGGCGCGGTGGACATCACCGCCGCGACCGGCACGGTCAGCACATCCCGCTCCCGCTCCAGCAAGCGCGTCAAATCGCCTGCGGTGACGACCCCGATGACGCGAGACTGTTCCACGACCATGGCGATGCCGCGTCGGGCCGCCAGCAGGACGACGGCCTCCCGCATGGTGGCCGCGCTGGATAACGTCGGCAGCTGATCGGTCTCCATGACGTCCGTCACCCGGGTCAGCAACCGGCGCCCGAGTGCCCCGCCGGGGTGCAATCGGGCAAAGTCCTCTTTGCGAAATCCCTTCTCCTGCAGTAACGCGACGGCCAACGCGTCGCCAAGGGCCAGCGTGACGGTCGTACTGGTCGTTGGCGCGAGGTCGTGTGGACAGGCCTCCTCGCGAACGCCCAGGTCGAGGGTGACCTCCGCCGCCCGTGCCAACCGCGACGATGGCTCTGACGTCATGGCGATCATGTGGACCCCCATGCGCGCCAAGGCATCGATGAGCCCAAGGAGTTCGTCGCTCTCCCCGCTCTTCGAGATGAGAATCGCGACGTCGTCCGCCCCGACCATCCCGAGATCACCATGCACGCTTTCCACCGGATGCAGGAACATGGCCGGCGTGCCGGTGGAGGTGAATGTCGCGGCCATCTTGCGCCCCACCAGCCCCGACTTGCCCACGCCCGCCACAATGACGCGTCCTCGGCACTCGGCCAGCAAACGCACCGCGCGGGCAAACGCCTCATTCAGCGATGCGTGCGCCGAGGTCAGCGCGAGCGCCTCGAGTTCGAGTACTCGTCGTCCGCGGGCAATGATCTCCTCGACGGTACTCATGCCGCCGGATCCTCGGAGCGTTTCGCGACGTAGTCCTCGACCAGGTCCATCCACTGTCCGCGCGCCTGCAACAGCGCTTCTGCAAACTCCCGCACGGCGCCAAATCCGCCCCGCGCGGACAACTGCAACGTGGCGCTGCGCCGCACTTCGGCCACGGCATTCCCCACCGCGACCGGCAGCCCCACGGCCCGCAGCACGGACAAGTCCGGCAAGTCGTCACCCAGAAACGCGCACTCATCCAGCGAGCACTTGAGGTCCGCGAGCACTCGTCGCAGCGCCGGCAACTTTCGGGCGTGTGGATCCTGCACGACGGCCGCCGCACCCAACTCGCGCGCGCGCATCGCCACGCTCTCCGAAACGCGGCCAGTGATGATCACGATCTGCACACCGGCTTCGCGCAGGAGAAAGATGCCCAGTCCGTCCTGGATGTCATACCGCTTGAGCTCAAACGGCACGGTGACGTCACCGTCGCCGACGCGCGTCGCGCCCAGATACACCCCACCATCGGTGAGCACGCCATCCACGTCGAGACCCACCACGCGAATGCGGCGGGCGAGTTCCGGGTCAATGCGCGGCGCATTGATGATGAGCGGCGGCAGCACGTGGTCGGTCATCGACGCACCCGATCCCAGATGTCCACGGCGCGCGCGAGGAGATCTGATAAAACGCCAAGGGGCAACATGTTCGGGCCATCACTCGGCGCGCGATCGGGATCGGGATGCGTTTCGAGAAACAGTCCCTGCGCACCGGCGGCGATCGCCCCGAGTACGAGCGGTGGAATGAACTCGCGCGCACCGCCGCTGGTGCCGCCAGCTCCCATGCCCGGTCGCTGCACGCTGTGCGTGCCATCGAAGATGGCCGGCACTTCGCAACTCGTGCGCAAACGCACAAACGCGCGCATGTCGACGACCAGGTCCCCATAGCCGAAGAATGTGCCGCGCTCGGTGACCGCCAGCTCGCCGCAGGCGAGTCCGGCCAGGTGTGCCCCTGCTTCGACCTTGCGCAACGCGCCGCGCATGCCTTCGGGATGCATCCACTGCCCTTTCTTCACGTTCACCGGCTTGCCGGTGGCGCCCGCCGCCAGCAAGAGGTCAGTCTGTCGGCACAGGAAGGCGGGGATCTGCAGCACATCCACCACTGCCGCCGCCGGCGCGCACTGGGCGGCATCGTGCACGTCGGTCAGGAGAGGCAGCCCCGTGGACGCGCGAACGCGCTCAAGGGCACGGAGCCCTTGCTCAAGGCCCGGCCCCCGAACGCCATCGACATTCGATCGGTTCGCCTTGTCGAAGCTGGCCTTGTAGATGATGCCGCCCGGCACGTGCTCGGCGAGTCGGGCCAGTGCCTCGCCCACGCGCAGATTCAGCGTGTCATCCTCGAGTTGACAGGGGCCGGCGATCAGGAACAGTTGATCGTGGGGGAACCGCGCGACGGAGGTCGAATCGCCAGTGGCTGTACCGCGCACGTCAGCGCGCGCTTTCAGCGTTCACCCCGACCGGCGACGGTGCCGGCATCTGGGCCTGTGCTGCCGACACCGCCGCCTGGCCATCCTCGCGGCGATGACGATCGGCCGCCGCCACAAATCCGGCGAACAACGGATGCGGGCGCAGCGGACGGGACTGCAGCTCGGGATGGAACTGACAGCCGATGAACCACGGGTGAGCGGGTAGTTCGATCATCTCCACCAACGAACCATCCGGTGAAAGACCGCTCAGCTTCAGCCCGTGTTCGACAAACGATTCGCGATACCGATTGGAGACCTCGTAGCGATGCCGATGGCGTTCACTGACCTCTGGCTGCCCGTAGATCTCCGCCGCCTTCGAGCCCGGACGCAGTCGGCACGGGTACGCACCCAATCGCATGGTGCCGCCCTTGTCGGTGACTTCGCGTTGCGAGTCCAGGAGTGAAATGACCGGATCGGCGCATTCCGGCGCGAACTCACTGGAATGGCTTTCGCCCAGGCCCAGGACATGGCGCGAGAATTCGATGATGGCCACCTGCATGCCAAGACAGATACCGAAGAACGGCAGCTGCATTTCGCGGGCGGCCCGAATGGCTTCCACCATTCCCTCGACGCCGCGTACGCCGAATCCGCCGGGAACGAGCAGGCCGTCGAACGCCGCCAGAATTTCGCGCGCACGCTCTGGCGATGTGAACGCGTCACTCGATGTCCAGGCGAGATCCACGCCGACGTCATTGGCAATGCCCCCGTGAATCAAGGCTTCGTGCACGCTCTTATAGCTGTCGATGTAGTCGGTGTACTTGCCAACCACGCAGATCTTCACGCGCGCGCGCGGCTTGGTGATGCGCTGCACCATGGCGCGCCAGGCGGCGAGATCCGGCGTGGGCGCCGTGAGGCGCAGGCGCTCCATGACGCGCTCGGCAAATCCCTGTGCCTCGAAGGACAGGGGAATCTCGTAGATCGTGGGGACATCCGCGCTCTCGATCACGGCGCCGAAGTCCACGTTGCAGAACAACGCGATCTTGCGCTTGACGTCGTCACCCAGCGGGCGCTCGGTGCGACAGATGAGGAAGTCGGGTTGAATACCGATCTCCATCAATTCCCGTACTGAATGCTGCGTGGGTTTGGTCTTCACTTCGCCCGCGGCCGCGATGTACGGCACCAGCGTCAGGTGCACGAACATCGCGTTCTCCTTGCCGACCTCACGCCGGAACTGTCGGATGGCCTCGAGGAATGGCAGCGATTCGATGTCGCCAACCGTCCCGCCAATTTCCACCAGCACGACATCGTTGCCGGGCGCGATCCGTTTGATCGCGAGCTTGATTTCGTCGGTGATGTGCGGGATGACCTGCACCGTCGACCCGAGGTACTCACCGCGCCGTTCCTTGGTGATGACATTCGAGTAGATGCGACCCGTGGTGATGTTGTTGGCCTGCGACAGCGGGCGGTCAAGGAAACGTTCGTAGTGCCCGAGATCGAGGTCCGTCTCCGCGCCATCGTCGGTGACAAACACCTCGCCGTGCTGGAACGGCGACATGGTGCCGGGGTCGACGTTGAGATAGGGGTCGAGCTTCATCATCGTCACGCGGAATCCGCGCTCGACGAGCAGTCGACCCAGCGACGCGGCGGCGATACCCTTGCCCAGCGACGACACCACTCCGCCGGTGACGAAGATGTATCGGCGCGGTGGTCTGGCTGCTGGCCATGTGATTGGTGGACATCAGGCGTGTTCCTGGCTCGGGGTCAGATGACGATGCAGCGGTGTTCCCGCCGTGTTCAGCAGCGCCCAGCGCACATTGGCGTGGGCCAGATCTTCTTCGGTGTCGATCCCGCCATCAACGGCGGGCACATCGGCGACGCCGATCGCCACGCCATGGGCGAGCGGCCGGAGTTGCTCCAGACGTTCGATCAATTCGAGCGGATGCGGCGGCCACGTCACCCATGCCTGCAACGCGTCACGGGTGTACGCGTACACCCCGACGTGCTGGCGGACCAGCGGCTGCCGCAGTGCGCGATCGCTGCCGTCACGCAGAAAGGGAATGGGTGCCCGCGAAAAGTAGAGCGCCAACCCGTCATCCGTGCACACGACTTTCACGACGTCGGGCCGTTCCAGCACTCCGACGTCGGCGGGAACGGCCGCCGTGCCAATGGACGCCCGATGCGCTGCAACAATCGCGACGGCCCCGGAAAGCGCCGCGAACGACACAAACGGCTCGTCGCCTTGTACGTTCAGGATGATGTCAAATCCGCGGTATTCCGGACGGGCCGCCACTTCCGCCACGCGGTCGGTGCCCGATGGATGCTCGATCGATGTCAGAACGACCGGAATCCCGTGAAGGACGCACTGTTCGGCGACTTCGTCGGAGTCGGTGGCCACCACACTATGGTCGGCCACACCGAGCGCCACCACGCGTTGGTAGACTCGGACGACCAGCGGAAGCCCGGCCAAAAGGCGGAGAGGCTTGCGCGGCAACCGCGTGGCACCGAGGCGCGCCGGGATCACGGCCAGGACAGGCATCGACGAGTCGATGGGAACGTAGTTGCAGCAAAATTCACGCCATGTAAGATACGAAGTCCGTCGCGCGAAGGCAAACGCTTCCTCGCAGCGTGTCGGGTCGCGATTTCCCTTAGCCCATGGGCATGCCGAACGTTTGGTGGTGGATTGGATTCAATACCCTGATCCTGGTGCTGCTGGCCATCGACCTGGGCGTCTTCAATCGCAAAGCACACGCGGTCAGCGTGCGGGCGGCCCTGGGCTGGAGTGCGCTCTGGGTATCCCTGGCGGTGCTCTTTGGGCTCTGGATTGGCCGCGCCATGGGCCGGCAATCGATGCTGGAGTTCTATGCCGGGTATGTGGTCGAACAGGCGTTGTCGGTGGACAACCTGTTCGTCTTCATCCTGATATTCGGCTACTTCAAAATCGCCCCGATGCTGCAGCATCGGGTGCTGTTCTGGGGCATTCTCGGTGCGCTCGTCATGCGGGGGCTGATGATCGGCGCCGGTGCGGCGCTGATTGCCCATTTTCACTGGATCATCTACGTCTTCGGCGCGTTCCTTGTGTTTACCGGTCTTCGCATGGCATTCGGTGGCGAATCGGACATCGAGCCAGAGGCGAATCCGGTCATTCGGTTCGTGCGGCGGATTGTACCGATCACCGCCCGTTTCCACGGCGAACATTTCTTTGTGCGGGAGCCGCTTTCCCCGGGCGGAGCAGTCCGCCTCGTGGCGACGCCGCTGTTCCTGGTGTTGGCTCTCGTGGAAACGACGGATGTGGTGTTCGCCGTGGATTCCATTCCGGCGATCTTCGGTGTCACGCAGAAGCCGTTCCTGGTCTACACGTCGAATGTCTTCGCCATCCTGGGGCTCCGGTCGATGTATTTCGTCCTGGCGGGCGTCATCTCGAAATTTCACCTGCTCAAGTACGGACTGGCGCTGGTCCTGGCATTCGTCGGCATGAAGATGTTGCTCTCTGACATCTTTCCGCTCGGCATCGGAATCTCGCTGGCGCTGGTTGCCGCTTTCCTGCTGTCCAGCGTCCTCTTGTCCCTATGGATACCGCCGCGACATGAGTCGCCCCCGGACGCGCCGCCCGAACGCTGATCGTCAGGCGGCGCGCGCGGCCCGCGCGCTCGCCGCCATCTTCAGAAAGTTCACGAGGATGGTCCGGCCATGTTCGGTGAGGATCGATTCCGGATGAAATTGCACGCCCCACACGGGATGAATGCGGTGCTGCAGGGCATGAATTTCGTTCGGATCATCCGTGGCGACGGCCGTGATTTCCAGTTCGGCGGGCAGGGTCGCCCGCTCGACGATCAGCGAGTGATAACGCATCACGGAGGCGGGCGACGGGATGTCGGCAAACAGTCGGGTGCCGTCGTGCGCAATTGTCGACGGCTTGCCATGCATGACGCGGGACGCGCGAATCACGCGGCCGCCGAATGCCTCGCCAATGGCCTGGTGGCCCAGGCAGACTCCAAGCAGCGGGATGTGCGGACCCGCGCGCCGGATCAACTCCACTGAGATGCCCGCTTCGGTTGGCGTGCATGGACCCGGGGACACCACGATCGCGTCAGGCGCCAGACGCAATACCTCGTCGACCGTCAGCGCGTCGTTGCGGCGTACCGTCACCGTTTCTCCCAGTTCACCCAGATACTGCACCAGATTGTAGGTGAATGAGTCGTAGTTGTCGATCACGAGAATCATGAGGCGTCGATCACGTGGGAGCCAGCGGGTCAGGGTCTCGGATGGAATTGCCGGTGGACGCTCCGAAGATACTCACGATCGACATGCGTGTAGATCTGCGTCGTCGCGATATCGGCGTGGCCAAGCATCTCCTGCACGGCGCGCAAGTCAGCCCCGCCTTCCAGCAGGTGCGTGGCGAATGAATGCCGCAGGGTGTGCGGGGACACGGATTTCTCGATTCCGGCCAACGTCACGTACTTTCGCAGGATCTTCCATGCGCCCATGCGACTCAATGGTCGCCCCTGGGCATTGAGGAACAGGGTGCCCCTCCCGTTGCCGCGTTCGAGCACTGGGCGGAGTTCCCGGACATAGACCGCCACCGCGCCGATCGCCGAGCGACCAATGGGCACGAGGCGCTCTTTGCTGCCCTTGCCAAACACCCTCACCAGGCCGTCCTGCAAGAGCACGTCCTTCACGGCCAGCCCGATCCACTCCGAAACGCGCAGCCCCGCCCCGTACGCCAACTCCAGCATGGCCCGATCACGAAAGGCGAGTCGCTCATCGAGTCCCGGGGCGGCCAGCAGTCGCGTGACCTCGTCGACACTGAGGACCTCGGGCAGTGCGCGCCATCGTTGCGGCGAGTCGAGTCGTTCGGTCGGATCGTGTGTGACAATGCCCTCCGCCAGCAGCACGCGGTACCACGTCCGCAGGGCCGAGATGTTCCGCCGAATCGAACTCCCTGCCAACCCGAGATCTTTCAGGTGGTAGATGAATTCCCGCAGCGCCGCCGGCGTAATGGTGGCGACGTTGGTGATGCCGTTCGCGCGCATGAACGTGGCGCAACGAATGACATCGTGCCGGTAGGCGTCGAGGGTCCTGGGCGATGCCCCGTCTTCCAGCGTGAGCGCGTCCTCAAAGGTGCGCAGATGGAACGGTCCGACGAGGGCGTGTTCGTCGGCGTCAGGATGATCGGCGCTCACGCGCGGCCTCGACGGCGCCAGATGAGGACCCCCACGCCCAGCAGGACGACGGACGCGGCAATGCCCCCGGCGATCCGCTGCTGCGCGGCGATTCGCGCCAACAGGACGTCGGCATTCGCGCCCGCGCGAAACGCCAACCAGCAGACCACTCCGTACCACGCACCAGACGCGATCGCCATGGCCAACGCGGTGCGCACGGCCTTCATGCCGATCGCACCGGCCACTGGCGGAACGAGGGCGCGCACCCCCGGGAGGAAACGACTGATGACGATCGCGACCAGACCCTGTTGGTGAAACCGCTCCGCGACGCGGGCGGACGCGTCCGGCGGAAACACTCTGGGCAGCCGAACGCTGAGCCAATCCATGCCGACGCGCCGACCCACCGCGAACATGGCCATTGCTCCACCGAGGTTGCCGATCATGGTGGCGCTCCACGCGCCGAACGCGGTGCCCTGCCCTCGCGCCGCGACAAACGCACCCAGTGCCACGACCGTATCGGCCGGCAGCGGCGGAAAGATGTTTTCCGCGAACGCGGCCACGGCGATGGCGCCGTACAGCCACGGTGCCGGCAGCGTGGACAGCCAGTCAAGCCATGCTTGCATGGCGTTCAACCGATGCCTAGTCCGACTGACGAACGATCATGGCGACTGCCATCACGGCGAGCCCTTCGCCACGACCAATCCATCCCAGGCCTTCGTTCGTTTTTCCTTTGACAAACACGTCGTCGACGGCCACGCCAACGGCGTCTGCAATCCGCGCTCGCATTGCTTCACGCTGTGGACCGATCTTCGGCGCCTGCGTAATGACGGTGATATCGACATTGCTCACCCGCCAGCCTGCCGCGCGCAGTCGTCGCGTCGCCGCGGCCAGCATGATGATCGAGTCCTTGCCTCGATGCGCCGGATCGGTGTCCGGAAACATCTCGCCGATGTCCCCGAGCGCCGCCGCGCCCAACATCGCGTCCGTAACCGCGTGACAGATCGCGTCACCATCCGAGTGACCGGCACAGTGCACCTCCGACGGCACGTCGATGCCCCCCAGACGCATCGGGCCCCCGTCGGCAAAGCGATGCGAGTCGTAGCCAATCCCGACACGCAGGTTGCTCGCGCTGCCGTTCATGCCGCCACGGTCACGGCACTGTCGCGCAGAATCGAATAGTCCTGGCGACGGCGGGCCGGTGTGAATCCCGCGTCACGAATCAGTCGCTCGAGTTCCTCGGTGGTGGTTCGATGCGTGGTATTGGCCGCGGACACCACGTTCTCCTCGATCATGAGCGACCCGAAGTCGTTGCATCCATAGCTGAGGGCCATCTGTCCGACCTTCATGCCCATCGTGACCCAGCTGGACTGCAGATTGGGCACGTTGTCGAGCACAATGCGCGAGATCGCTACCGTGCGCAGGTAGGTGATCGCATCGGTCTTGGGCATGTGCGACATCGTCGGCGTGTTCTCCGGCTGCAGCGGCCAGGTGATGAACGCCGTGAATCCGCCGGTACGCGCCTGCAGCTCGCGCACGCGCTGCAGATGCTCCAGGCGCTCGGCCAGCGTTTCGCCGATGCCGTACATCATCGTCACCGAGGTCTTCATTCCCTCGTTGTGCGCGAGTTCCATGACCTCAAGCCAACGGTCAGCACCCGCCTTCTTGGGGGCGGCGATGTCCCGCACCCGTTGCACCAGAATCTCGCCGCCGCCGCCGGGAATCGAGTCGAGACCCGCCGCCCTGAGCTCGCGGATCACGTCGCGGGCGTCCATGCGAAAACGCGTCGAGAAGAAGTCCACCTCGCTGGGCGAGAACCCGTGGATATGAATCGGGTGATACTGCTTGATGTAACGCATCAAGTCGAGATACCACTCGAACGGGATATAGGGATTGTGTCCACCCTGAATGAGAATCTGCACGCCACCCAGCGCCTTGGTCTCCTCGATCTTCTCGCCGATCTGCTCGAAGGACAGCGTGTATCCCTCGCCGTGCTTCGGGCGACGATAGAACGCGCAGAACCCGCAGTCGGCCACACACACGTTGGTGTAGTTGATGTTCCGGTCGACGATGTAGGTCACGACGTTGTGCGGATGCCTGGCCGCGCGCATACGATCGGCTTCGAGGCCGAGTTCAAGCAACGGAGCGTTGGTGTAGAAATCCAGCAAGTCGCGCATGGTCACTCAGGGATATCGTTACGCCGCGGGAAGAAACGAAAGCGTACCGTCGGGCACACGGCCAACCAACAGCAGTCGACGAAAGAACTCCGTCAGGCCTGCCAGATGCGGATACGACAAGCGATAATCGAGTCCGGAGAGGTACTCCGCGCAGGTCTCACGCGGCACACCACTGGCTCGCGCCGCGTCCTCGGCCAGCACATCAAGATGCTCGAGCCCCCAGTCGCGGGAGGCGATGAGCGAGGCGTGCACGCCGAGCGCGTCGCGCACCGGTGCACTGCGCTGCGCCACCCACACCGCAAAGACGAACGGCAGGCCGGTCCACTGCTTCCAGGCTTCACCCAGATCGATGCGAAACGGATATCGGTCGGCCCACGGTCCGCCGCGATTCGCTTCGTCGGAGAGGCGCAGCGCGGCATCGCCGATCACCAGCCGCGCGTCATGCGGCTCCTCATCAAACCGGGCCAGATCGGCCAGCTCAGCATCACCCGGGACAAAGTCCGGCGCGCAGCGCCAGACGTTCTCGAAGAGCAACTCGAGCAGTGCCACACTGGTCATGGAGCTGCGGCTCACGAGCACCTTCCGACCGCCAAGGCCTGACGGATCCCGACGCGAAAACAACATCACGCTGCGGACCGGTCCATCGCTGGTGATGCCCAGTTCCGGCAGCAGCAGGTACCGCTTGGCGTCACGCGCGTATTCCACCGCCGAGACGACGCTGACGTCCAACTGGCCGCTCGCCATCAATCGATTGAGCACGGTGGGAATGCCGTCGACCAGTGCGCCATCCATGGACACGATGCCGCGATCGATCCCGCCGTACACGGGATAGCAGTTGATATAGGGGATGCGGCCAACGCGCAATTGCATGGCGAATCAACCCGGAGCGAGTGCGAGCACAGCGTCCAACGTTTCAGCGCTGGCTTCGGCATCGAAATCCCGGAGGACGCGATAGAACGAGTCCCGTTCGGCGGGATGCTTGCCCGCGCCGCGAATGAGCGCGAGCAGTTCCGGCAAGGTCATTCCCTGCGGGGTATGCGCGCCCACGGCGTGATAGATCTTCTCGCGCACCACGGTGCCTTCGATGTCATTGACGCCAAAATGCAAGGCGATCTGTGACACGGCCGACGTGACCATGATCCAGTGCGACTTGATGTGGTCGAAATTGTCGAGGAACAGCCGACCGACCGCGAGATTGCGCAGGTCGTCAAAGCCCGTGCTGGCGATCCCTTCTCGCCCCAGTGTCTTCCCGAGCGCGTTGTCATCGGGGTGATAAGCCAACGGGATGTAGGCGAGGAACCCCCCCGTCTCATCCTGCAGCGCCCGCAACGAGGCCAAGTGCTGCACGCGGTCCTCGATCGACTCCACGTGTCCGTACAGCATCGTGCAATTGGAGCGGATACCCAGTCGGTGCGCCGTGCGATGCACATCGAGGTAGTCGGCGCCTCCCAGCTTTTTGTCCGCGATCACGTCGCGCACGGCCGCACTGAAAGTCTCCGCGCCGCCGCCGGGCAGCGTGTCGAGCCCCGCATCACGCAAGGCAATCAACACGTCCTCACGCGTCATCTTCTCGATGCGGGCAATGTGGGCGATCTCCACGGCCGTGAGCGCCTTGATATGCACCTGCGGGTGCCGCTGCTTCAGGGCGCGAAACATCTCGGCGTAATAGGTGAGCCCAGCCTTCATGTCGAGCCCGCCCACAATGTGAAACTCACGCGTGATCGTACCATCGGCGCGGTCGGACTCGGTCAGCACCTGCTCGAGGCTGTACCGGTAGGCGCCGTCCTCCTTGGGCAATCGCGCGTAGCCGCAAAAAGCGCAGGTGGCACGCAGGACGCAGATGTTGGTGGGATTGATGTGCTGATTCGCCGCGAAGGTCACGCGATCCCCGTGGCGCGCGCGATTGGCGGCGTCGGCCATGGCGCCCACGCCGAGCAAGTCGGGTGAACGAAACAGCGTCACGGCGTCGGCGTCGGTCAGCCGCTCGCCGGCGACAAGCTTGTCGCCGATGGGTCCGAGCATCGGATCACGCAGCCGCGACAGGTCGAATGGAACGGGCAGTGGCATCAGGGCGTACCGGGGCAGATGCGCGAGCAATTCGCGCGAACCATCACCGCGATGAACGCCCCGACGGGCCTACTCGTGCCACCGTCGGAGCGCGATCGAAACGTTGTGTCCGCCAAATCCAGAGCTGTTCGACAACGCGACGTCCACGACGCGCTTCCGCGGGGTGTTCGGCGTGTAGTCCAGATCGCACTCGGGATCGGGGGTGTGGTAGTTGATCGTCGGCGGGATCAGGTTGTCCCGAATCGCCAAGGCGCAGATCAGGAACTCCGTTGCGCCTGCCGCGCCGAGCATGTGCCCGGTGGCCGACTTCGTGGAACTGATCGACAACACTTCGGCGTGATCGCCGAAGACTGCCCGGATCCCCCGCGACTCATTGGGATCATTGAGCGGCGTCGAGGTCCCATGGGCGTTGATGTACTGAACGTCCGTGGTGGACAAGCTGGCATCTTTCAGGGCCCCGCGCATGGCGCGCTGAAGGCCCTCATGTGCTTCCGGCTGACCGGTGAGGTGGTACGCATCACCGGTCGCGCGATAGCCGACGACTTCGCCGTAGATACGGGCGCCACGACGACGGGCGTGCTCGAGTTCCTCGAGGATAACCACGCCGGATCCCTCGCCCATGACAAACCCGTCGCGGTCCGCGTCAAATGGGCGCGAGGCCGATGCCGGATCGTCATTGCGCGAGGACAGGGCGCCCATGTTCGCAAATCCACCGATGGACATGGGCGTGACGGCGGCTTCCGAACCGCCCGCGACCATCACGTCAGCATCGCCGTACTGAATGATTCGATACGCGTCGCCAATGGCGTGCGCGCTTGACGCACAGGCCGAGACGGTGGAATAGTTCGGTCCCTTGGCCTGCAGTCGCATGGACACGATGCCCGCCGCAATGTCGCCGATGAACATCGGGATGAAGAACGGGGAAATCTTGCTGGGGCCGAGCGAGCGATAAACGTCGTGCTGGTCTTCGAAGCTGCGGATGCCACCAATCCCGCTGCCAATGATGACCCCCATCGACTCGGGTTCCACGGAACCGGGCGTGATGCCCGCATCGGCAACGGCCTGCAATGAGGCCGCCACGGCATAGTGCGAATACACGTCCGCGCGCTTGGCCTCCTTGCGATCCATGTAGGCCAGCGGATCGAAGCCCTTGACCTCGCAGGCGAACCGTACCGAGTATTTGGATGCGTCAAAGCGCGTGATGTTTGCCGCGCCAGACTTCCCTGCCAGCAACGCCTGCCAGGTCGTCGCCACGTCGTTCCCGACGGGCGTCACCGCGCCAAGCCCTGTGACGACGACCCGCCGACGCATCAGCTGCCGACCTTCGCCTCGAGGTACGCCACGGCGTCACCTACCGTGCGGAGCTTCTCCGCATCCTCGTCGGGGATGTCGATGTTGAACTCCTTCTCGAACTCCATCACGAGCTCCACGATGTCGAGCGAATCGGCACCGAGGTCCTCGATGAAGCTCGCCTCGGGCGTGAGTTTCTCGCGCTCCACTCCGAGCTCCTTTTCGATGATATCCTTGATCTTGGCCGAGTGATCCGACATGGAACGATTCCTCTGGGTTGAGAAGGTAGAGTGGGAACTTAGCTACATCACCAGACCGCCGTCCACCACGAATACCTGCCCGGTGATATACCGGGAAAGGTCCGAGGCCAGAACGGCAACCATGCCCGCAATATCATCGGGCGTCCCCAAGCGTTCGAGGGGGATTCCTGCGCTCATGGCGCTGCGCGCCTCCGGTGGCATCGCGGCCGTCATATCGGTCTCGATGAACCCCGGCGCGACCACATTGGCCAGAATATTCCGCGAGGCCAGCTCCTTGGCGATGGACTTTGTCATCCCGATGAGCCCGGCCTTGCTTGCCGCGTAGTTCGCTTGCCCCTTGTTGCCGATGAGCCCGACCACGCTGGCCACGTTGATGATCCGGCCCCATCGGCGCTTCATCATCCCGCGGCTGGCCGCCCGGCAGGTGGCGAAGGCCCCGCGCAAATTGGCGTTCATCACCGCGTCCCAGTCATCGTCCTTGAGGCGGATGAGGAGGTTGTCACGAGTCAGATTAGCGTTGTTCACCAGGATGTCGAGCTGACCGAAGTCGCGCTCGACCGCTTCGACCAGTGCCGCCGCCTGGGCGCTTTCAGCCACATCAACGGCATATCCCCGAATCTCACGTCCGGAGGCGGCCGCGATCTCCGCGGCGGCGGCTTCGGCGCGCGACTGGTCGCGGCCCGTCACGGCGACACGCGCTCCGGCCGCGGCCAGCGTCTCCGCGATCGCCCGACCGATTCCGCGGGTCGACCCCGTCACCAGGGCGACTCGGCCTGTCAGCTCGACACGTGGCGCGTGCAGCGTATCAGTCATGGGCACCGGCCATCTGAAGGAGTTTTTCGATCTCGGCGACCGTCCCGCAGGTGGCCGTTTTCACTTCGGGGGCAATGCGGCGCGCAAGGCCCGTCAGCACACCGCCTGTCCCGAACTCGACGAAGAGTGCATCCGGATGCATCGCGACCAGTCGTTGCATGACCAGCGTCCACTGAACGGGGGCGGTGAGTTGCTGTACCAGCAGTGTGCGCGCTCGCCCCGCGTCCGTCACCGCTTCGCCGTTGACGTTGGCGACGACGGGCAGTCGCGGCGCGTGCGCGTTTGCGGCCGTCAGTGCCGCCGCCAGACCATCGGCTGCGCCCTGCATGAGCGGTGAATGAAATGCGCCGCTGACCGGGAGCGGCAGGCATCGCTTGGCGCCGGCTTCCTTACTCAGTTCCATGGCCCGATCGACGCCCGCAACTTCCCCGGAAATGACCACCTGTTCGGGGCTGTTGAAATTCGCCGGCACCACCAATCCGCGCTCTTGGGTGGCCTGAGCGCAAATTGACTCGATGGACGCGGTGAGCACGCCCAGTATCGCGGCCATGGCCCCAGGGCGCGCGACACCCTGTTCGAACATCAGCGTACCACGCCGTCGCACGATGCGCGCGACGTCCGCAAGATCGAACATGCCGGCGATGTGGTAGGCGGAAAACTCACCGAGCGAATGACCGGCGGCCGCGCGAACCGAAGGGCCCAGTGTCTCACCCACCACGGCCCACACCGCCGCGCTGTGCGCGAGCAACGCCGGCTGCGCGTTGAGCGTGCGGGTCAGCTCGTCGGCCGGGCCCTCGAAAGCGAGTGTGGAGAGCGCGGCACCGACCGCGTCGTCCACTTCCCGATACGCGTCGCGCGCGGCAGGAAAGGCTTCATAGACATCGTTGCCCATGCCGACGCGCTGCGAGCCCTGCCCTGGAAGGAGCGCTACGATGCTGGAGATCATCTGGCAGTGTACGGTGGCTGGTGTGCGCCTAGAAGCGCACGACCAGCGAGCCCCAGGTGAATCCGGCGCCAAACGCAACGAACAACACGGTCATGCCCTCCTTCACGCGCCCCTGCTCAATGGCATCGTTCAACGCAATGGGAATCGAGGCCGCCGAGGTATTCCCGAATCGATCGACATTCACAAACACGCGATCCATGCCGATGCCGGCGTGCTTGGCCGTCGCCTCGATGATACGGATGTTCGCCTGATGCGGAATCAGCAGATCGATGTCAGCGGCGGTAAGTCGCGCGGCGTCGAGGGCACGGTCTGTTGCCTCCGCCATCGATCGCACGGCATGCTTGAACACTTCGCGACCCGCCATGCGGACGAACTGTCGACGGCCGTCAAACACCTCGGGGGAAAACGGTTCGGCCCCCCCTCCGGCCGGCCGCCACAACAACTCTGCGAGCGCGCCATCCGATCGCATATACGTCGACAAGATGCCTTTTTGCCCGCCACGCGTGCGGCGCAGCACTGCGGCGCCAGCGCCATCGGCAAACAGGATACAGGTATTGCGATCCGTCCAGTCGACGATGGCACTCAGCTTCTCGGCGCCGATGACCAGCACGGTATCCGCGCTGCCGCTGGCGATGAGCGACTCACCCACGATGGCGCCATAGAGGAACCCCGAGCACGCTGCGCCGAGGTCAAACGCGGCGGCGCGCGTGCAGCCAAGCGCCGTCTGCACTTCCACCGCCGTCGCGGGAAGCAGATGGTCCGGGGACGCCGTCCCGAGCACAATCGTATCGATCTCGCCTGGCTGGACACCGGCTTTCGCCATGGCCTGGCGCGCCGCATCGGCGGACAGTGAAGTCAGCGACTCACTGGCGTCGGCGATATGCCGCTGCCGGATGCCGGTACGTTCGATGATCCATGCATCATCCGTTTCGATCCCCATGGCGGCGAGATCGGCGTTGGTGACGATGCGTTTCGGCACCGCGTGACCGGTGCCGGCGATATACGCAAACGGGCGTTTCATGCGACGTCCTCCTGAGCCAACGCCCGTCCGATATCCTCGGTCATACCGGATTCGTACGCGCGCCGCGCCACCAGAATGGCGTTCATCATGGCCCGTGGCGAACTGCGACCATGTGAGATGACCGAGACGCCGCGCACACCCAACAGCGGGGCGCCGCCGTGCTCATCGGCGTCGAGTTCCTTCAACGACTCAAACGCTCGGCGAGGATCGATCCCGGCGATCCGGGAGACTTTCCCGATCAGCATCGGCGCCAGACCCTCGTAGAACTTGAGCAGCACATTCCCGGTGAACCCGTCGCACACGACGACATCGATGGCGCCGCGCTCGCACGTCCCGCGCGCAATGTCGCGTCCTTCGACATTGCCGATGAAGTTGAGGTCCGACTTGGCGAGACGCTGATGGGCGTCCTTCACCGCCACATTGCCCTTCTCGGGTTCTTCGCCGATGGAGAGCAGGCCGATAGCCGGACGATCGCGACCCATCAGGTCGCGCGCATAGACCGCGCCGATTCGGGCGAACTGCACGAGCTCTTCCGCGGAGCAGTCGACGTTGGCGCCGGAATCAAGCACCAGCACGGGCTGCAACGCGGTGGGGAAGATGGTGCCGATGGCGGGACGCGTGAGACCCGTGTGCAGCTTCAGCAGCATCAGCGATGCGGCCATCTGCGCGCCCGTGTTACCGGCGGACACAAACGCCTGGGCCTGTCCGTCCGCGACGCGGCGAATGCCGACGACCATCGAACTGTTGGTCTTGCCGCGCAAGGCCACCGACGGCCGGTCGGTCATTTCGATGACTTCGGGCGCGTCCACGACATGGAGACGGTGCCGGTGCGGCGCGAGTGCCGACAGCTCACCGCTCACCAAGGCGTTCAACTCGGCCTCGATGACCGCTGAGCGGCCGATCAACTCGATGTCATGCTCGGCCGGAAGCTCAGCGAGCGCGTGCAATGAACCCGCGATGGGGGCCCGAGGAGCATAGTCACCCCCCATGGCATCCACGGCGATGCGCGCCAACGCTTACGCTTCCTGCGCGGTGACTCGCTGCTCACCCGCGTAGAATCCGCACTCCGCGCACACGCGATGTGGGCGCTTCATCGTCCCGCATTGCGGGCACGATTGAATGACGATCGCGGGAGCGGTCTTGTGTGTGTTGCGAGCGCGCTTGCGGCGCTTTGAGGTACGACGCTTCGGTACGGCCATGAGTCCCTGACCTGGACGTTCGAGACAGAAAAATCGTCAGGCGTCCGGCGTGCGCGTATCGCGCAGCCCCGCCCAACGAACATCAGGAATCGGCGCACAGGTACATGCGCCGGTGTTGCGGTCGGCGCCGCAAGTGGGACAAATCCCCTTGCAGTCGTCCCGACACAATGCAAACGCGGGAACGGCCAGCAGCCATTCTTCACGCACCGCTGGTCGCATGTCCAATTCCCGTGATCCCGGTGGAATCGGGACGACATCGTCCTCTTCCCCCTCGTCGAGACTGGCTTCCGCGAACAGCAACTGCAAGTCTTCTGAAACCCGCAACTGTACTTCGATCAGGCAGCGCCGACAGGTACTGGCCGCCGCGCCTGCCAGTGTGCCGCTGAAGAAGAATCGACCATGCCCAGCGGCAGAGAGCCGACCCTGCACCTGCACCCCTTCGCCAAGCGGGCGCACATCATCGGCCTCCCACACCGGATCTGACGAGGAGAGCGTCCCATCGACGCTTTCCGCACGGGCCTCCAGACTCCGAATGTCGAAGTACAGCATAGCCGTCAAATGTAGAGCGGCGACCCCCCTGACACAAGGGCCGCCGCCGTCCATCTACCACTGCCAGGAGAGCTCCAAGTGGAGTCCAGACGCAGAGTTAGACCAAGTGGTCGCCGACTCGCTTCAGCCCGTCACCGCCTCGCACTCAGCGAAAAAGAACCCCGCCTCGCGGGAGGCGTTTTCGTCAGAATCCGAGGCATGGATGGCGTTCCGACCCTTCGACTCGGCATACAGCTTTCGCACCGTGCCCGCGGCCGCCTCCGCTGGATCGGTCGCGCCGATCACCGTTCGGAGCGTGGCAACCGCGTCGTCTCGCTCCAGGATGAGCGGCATGCATGGGCCGCTGGTCATGAACTCCACCAGTTCGCCGAAGAACCCGCGATCCCGATGGACGCCGTAGAACTCCCCGGCTTGCGCCGTGGTCAGCTGCATGACCCGGGCAGCCCGAACCTGAAAGCCCTCCTTTTCCAGCAGTGCGACAATAAGACCCGCTTTGCCGGCGCCAAAGGCATCCGGTTTGATAATGGTCAGGGTACGTCGTCCAGCCATGGATAGAATCCTGTTGAGTTGCGAATGATGATGTTCTGCGTACGACGGACGCGAACGGAGGCGGCGCGGGTTACAGTCGGGCCTTGATCAGGTCGACAAAGTCGACTGGACGTTGCGCGACCCCCATGCCTGCGGCCTTGAAGGCATCGATCTTTTCGGCCGCCGTTCCGGCGGACCCCGAGATGATGGCGCCGGCATGACCCATGCGCCGACCTGGTGGCGCCGTCTGCCCGGCGATGAAACCCACCACGGGCTTTGTCATGTGCTCCTTCACGAACATCGCGGCCTCCTGCTCGTCCGTGCCGCCGATCTCGCCCATCATCGCCACCGCTTTCGTCTGCGGATCGGCTTCGAAGGCGGCGAGGCAGTCAATGAAGTTGGTCCCGTTGATCGGATCACCGCCGATACCGACGCAGGAACTCTGGCCGATGCCGGCCTTCGTCAGCTGGTTCACGATCTCGTATGTCAGGGTGCCGGAACGGCTCACGACGCCCACGTTGCCCGCCAGGCAGATGCGGCCCGGAATGATGCCGACCTTGGACTGCCCCGGCGTGATGAGACCGGGGCAATTGGGTCCCAGCAGTCGCGCGCCGTGTTCCTTCACGTACGGGTACACTTTCGTCATGTCGAGGACGGGCACGCCTTCGGTAATGCAGACGATGAGTTTCACCCCGGCGGCGGCGGCTTCCATGATGGCATCGGCGGCGAACATCGGCGGGACGTAGATGACCGACGTATTCGCGCCCGTGGCCTGCACCGCGTCGTAGACCGTGTCGTAGATGGGCACGGTGCCGTCGAACTGCTGCCCGCCCTTTCCTGGCGTCACCCCGGCCACAACCTTGGTGCCGTACTCGATCATCTGCTTGGTGTGGAACGAGCCGTCGCGACCCGTGATGCCCTGCACCAGCAGCTTGGTGGAGTTGTCGATGAAGATGCTCACGCGGCCCCTCCCTTGGTCGCAAGTTCCACGGCGCGCTGCACGGCGGCATCCATGTCGTTCGAAGCGGAGAAACCGTTGTCCTGCAGAATCTTCACCGCGATCTCCTCGTTGGTGCCGGTGAGGCGAATGACGATCGGCACCTTGAGCGGATTGGCTTTCGTGGCCGTGACAATACCATTCGCCACGTCATCGGTGCGCGTGATGCCGCCAAAGATGTTGAACAGGATGCACTTCACGTTCGGATCGCTGGTGATGATGCGCAGCGCATTCACCACTTTCTCCGGATTCGACGAACCGCCGATGTCGAGAAAGTTGGCGGGATCGCCGCCGTAATACTTCACCAGATCCATCGTGGCCATCGCGAGACCCGCGCCGTTGACGACGCAGCCGACGTTACCATCGAGCTTGATGAACGTGAGGTTGGCGTTCCGCGCGTCGACTTCACTGGGGGCTTCCGACGACTCGTCGCGAAGCGCGGCGATCTCCGGGCGGCGATCGAGCTCATTGTCGTCGATGACCATCTTGCCGTCGACGGCAATCAGTTCGCCCTGCGGCGTCATCACGAGCGGGTTGATCTCGGCCAGCGAGCACCCGGCATTCATGAACGCCGTGTACAGCTGCTGCATGATCTTCGCGGCTTGCCGCGCGAGTTTCACGTCCTTGTACAGGAAGAACCCCATGCGCATCGCTTCGAACGGCAGCAGCCCGTACCGCGTGTCCACCGGGTAGTAGAGGATCTTCTCTGGCGTGCTCGCGGCGACTTCTTCGATATCAATGCCGCCCGCGGCGCTCACCATGAAGACCGGCTTCTTGGTCGCGCGGTCCACAATGATCCCGACATAGGCTTCGGATCCGATATCGGCGGCGACGGTGACGAGCACCTTCTCGACCGTCAAGTCCTTGATGGTCATGCCGAGGATCGCCGTGGCTTTTTCGCGGGCGTCCGCCGGCGTCTTGCAGAATTTCACGCCGCCGGCCTTACCACGTCCGCCAGCATGCACTTGTGCCTTCACCATCACGGCCGTTCCAAAGCGTTGCGCGATGGCTTCTGCGGCCTCAGGGGTCGTGGCGATGTCGCCGGGCGGGATCGGCACACCAGCCGCCCGCAACAGCTCTTTCGCCTGATACTCATGTAGGTTCACGCTGTCTCCAAATCGAGGAAATGATACCGTTCAATGCTATCCGGTCACCTGCGGAGGTGCCAACTGCTCGCGATGCACCGGTTCTCACCCCTGGCTACGGCGGTGTTCGGCCCAACACCGTCCCGAGGCTATCGAAGGCCGCTCCAAACCGGGTCCAGTCGCCCCGCCGCATCGCGTCGCGCATGACGTCGTACAGCCGGGCGATACGCGCATCGCGGGCATCACTATCCATAGGCGGCCACACCGTCGGCCCGCGCGGCAGGGCCGGCTCGCCACGCAACCTGGACACCGCTTCCGCCAAGGTCCCGCCCAACACCACCTGATCTCCCACGAGGACCCCCACCCGGGCGATGAACGGCGCGCCCTCGACCCGATTCCACACCAGGGTCTGCACCAGAATCGGCCCGGTTTCCCCAGCCAGCACGTGCACCCGTCCCATCCGGACCCGGGGTTCGCGTCGGCTGCCTTCCGGTACTTCGGCCCGCGCCGTATCGAGCGCCGCGCGCAGGCGATCGGTCTGCTCACTCCACCGGGCGCGAGGCACCGTGGTGGAGTCCCAGTACGTGGCGCGCACGCGTCCCCCTACCGCAGTGATCACGCCGCCCAATTTGTCACCACTATCGAGGAGCGGCACGCTCCACGCCGTGACCGCGTTCTGGACGCCGCTCACCACATGCACGGAGGGTGCGTTGTCCGACAACGTGCTATCCGGCAGGTGGCGTGCGACGGGTCCCTCGAGACGGGATCCGTACCGCGCAAAGGCCCGCGTTTGTGCGATGGCCCCATCACTCGCCGGCGGCAACAGGTCGAGTAGCCCGGCGGGGAGGTCGCTGGCCTTGGTGACCAGTGACGGAATGCGCTCGAGCCAGCTCCGGGCGATCGGGTCCGGTCGATCAATGGGAACGATCCGGACACGCCCCGTCGCCGCGTCCACGAGTACGGTGGCAGCGAATCGAAAGTAACTACGTTCTTCGCCCAGCAGCGTCCAGCGCTGACTGAGCGGAAAGCGATCTGAGCTGCTGTAGAGGCTCAACGCCCAGAGCAAGTCGCCGTCGTACAGGATCGGCTGAACGTCCGACCCCTGCACCAGGACCGGTACAAGACGGGACACCCGTTCGCGTACATCCCGATAGGCGACCAGTCGCGGCGCGGGTCCGGCAATCGTGTCTGCATCGAGCAGCGAGGGGTCGCGCCGGGCCCAGGCTTGCGCGATGCGCATCCCAAGACTGCGGACAGGCGTTCCGAATACGCCGGCTGGATCAGCCACGAGCCGGTGGCCGTGGAGACCGGGCGCGGAAATCGGTTCGCGATCGGACGGGCGCTCCTCACCGCGCGAACTGATGGCGATATCCAGCACGCTGTCGCGCAGCGACGGCTGGGTGACGTCCGCCACGGCGATACTCCATTCATCCGTGCCGGTGGTTGGACGACGCACCAGCAACGCCGCCAGGCGGCCCGTCGCGGTGCGCGTCCAGCCGACGGCACCGGCATCGAGCGTGTTGCTTCCCCGGTCGGTTGTGCGCCGACGCGCACCGTCGGGATCCCACAAACTCACTTGCGCGGCCAACTCGCTCAACGCGAGGCGTGTATTCGCCGTCGGTCGCACAGGGCCGGATCTCTCGGGCGAGGCATTGAGGATCCGATCCACGTCGTAGGCCCGTCGACTGACCAGCGTCCGGGTGGCCACATACGGCAGGTCGCGTCGCGCGAGGTCGCCAACCACTGCGCTACGGGCCAGCGCGCTGGGCAGCACCTGCCGCCCGCCGATCGATGCGAGCAGCACGATCGACAGCGTGATGAACGCCAATCGCATCTGACCGATCCAACCGGCGCGCAACACGATGGCCGCCGCGATGCCGCAAACCACAACCAGCACGCGATCCACCTGCAGCGTCACGACGTGGTCGATGCGCAGGAAAAGTCCGTCCGGTCCGCTGCCGCGCTGCAACAGATCGAAGCCGTCCAGACGATAGCTCCAGGCCAGCAGCAACAGCACGAGGGCGCCCAGCACGCTCAGATGTCGGCGCACGTGCGTCGAGGCGAGGACGCGCCGCCCGTCCAGCCGCAAGCTCCGTGTCAGCGTGTACAGGAGCAGGACAATGAGGACGATCGAGACGACTGCGGCCAACGCCCACAGATAGGCGGTCTCTTCCAGCGGCAGCGCATACACGTAGAACCCGAGATCCCGATCGAGGATGCCCTCAATTTCGTTGAAGGGCACTCCGTGCCGGGCCATCGCCACCGTGGTCCAATCACTCAACGGGAGGGCCAGCGCCAATCCGACGACGGCGGCCATGACGATGGTGATAGACAGCAGTCGTCGCGGAGGCAGCATGGCCGTCATCTCGATGTTCGCGACGCGCGACGGTACGGCCACCGCCAGAATCGTCAGGCGCACGGCGTGCAGATTGGCAAACGCAAACAGGCTGCCCGCCAACCACGCCACCCCCTGGAGCGCGAGCGTATCGGTGACCCGCTCCCAGAAGACGCCTGGGACACCCATCGCCGTATACCACGCATGGTCAACCACCAGCGCGGTGAGCGCGCGCCCCCCAAGGAGGAGCACGGCGAGCACGGCGATGGAGAGGACCAGCAGGCTCCTCAGACGCATATCAGGGCGTCACCCGCGTTCCCATCAGAGTCGGACGCCTTGCGTGTGAAGCCAGCGTTCCATCTCGCCACGGATAGCGGCCAGGCGCTCGGCGGTCCGTGCTTCGAACCGCGCGACAATCACCGGCTGTGTATTGGACGCGCGCAGGAGTCCCCAGCCGTCACCAAACAGCACGCGCACGCCGTCAACCTCGATCACCTCATGCGTGGCCCTGAAGTGCGCGGCGGCGCGCTCGACGATCGCAAACTTCTGTGTTTCATCGGTGTCGATGCGCAACTCCGGGGTGGAGACGAACGGCGGTACATCGGCCAGCAACTGGTCAATGCGCAGTCCGGAGTCCGCAATGATGCGCAGCAGGCGCGCGGCGGCATACAGCGCGTCGTCGTGGCCATAGAATCCCTCCGTAAAGAACATGTGCCCGGACATCTCTCCGGCAATTGGCGCATGCATCTCCTTCATCTTGTCCTTGATGAGTGAATGCCCTGTCTTCCACATCACGGCCACGCCACCGGCCTGCTCGATGCCGTGCGTGAGTGCCTGCGAGCATTTCACGTCAAAGATGATCGGTTGACCCTCCCCCGTTCGTGCCAGCACATCGCGCGCATACAAAATCAACACGTGATCGCCCCAGATGATTCGCCCATCACGATCGACGACCCCGATGCGGTCCGCGTCGCCGTCAAAGGCGACGCCAATCTCCGCGTCATTGGCGCGCACCGCGGTGATGCAATCGGCGAGGTTCTCCGGGACCGTGGGATCGGGATGATGGTTCGGGAACGTGCCGTCGCTGTCCGTGAAGAGCCCGACCCCGTCCACATCGAGGGCTTGCATGAGTTGCGGTGCCACCAACGCGCCGGCGCCATTCCCGCAGTCATAGACCACTTTGAGTCTCGTGCCATCGGCTCGATGGATCGGCCCGATGCGCGCCGCGATGTCGGCGACGTACCGATCGATGACCGCGACTGGCGTAACGCCTCCATGACCCGAGGGAAACTGGCCGGCGATGATCAGGGCATAGAGCGCCTGGATCTCGGCGCCATGCAGCGAACCCGTGCCAACACACATCTTGAACCCGTTGTACTCGGGCGGATTGTGTGAACCGGTGATCTGAATGCCGCCCACGACGGGTTCGTGATGGAGCGACCAGTACAGCAGCGGAGTCGGCACGACGCCGATGTCGATGACATCCACGCCGCATTCGGTCAGCCCCCGCACCAACGCGTCGCGCAACGCGTCCCCGCTGGGCCGATTGTCGCGTCCGACCGCGACCGCGCCGCGAATTCCCTTGCTTTCGAGGTATGCGGCATATCCGCGTCCGAGACCGTACGCCACTTCGGTCGTGAGATCCTGTCCGACGATGCCGCGGACATCGTATTGCCGAAAGATGGTCTGACTGATAGCCATGCGCGTGCGGGAAGAAAGGGGTGTCAGCGAGCGAGCGTCGCGGTGGTCAGCGGTACCGCGGGAGATCTAACCGAATCGGGGCGCGGCGGCTGGACCGTGTGGGACGGAATGGCACGCCGAGCGAGACGGGCCATCGGTGTTGGATACACCCCAAGCACGAGGAGGGCCACGGCGGACCCGGCGATCAGGACGCCGACGAGTGGTGCGCCGGACGGTACAGCCTGCCCGTCCGGTCGGCGACGCATGAACATGGCGGCGATCACGGCGAGATAGTACGCCGCCGCCACCGCGCTGCTGAGCGCCAATACGACCGCCAGCACGGTCTGTGGCATCGATGCCTGCAGCGCCGATTGCAGCAGATACCACTTGGCAAAGAATCCCATGCCGCCCGCCAGCGGCATCCCGAGAAACGCCAGCAGAAACACCGCCATGGCAATGGCCAGTCCCGGTCGCACGAGCCAGAGGCCAGCGAGATCCTCGATCGTCGGGGAGCGATCGCGTCCACCGTTCACGGTGATGAGCACTCCGAATGCGCCCATGGTGGCCAACGTATAGGACACCGCATAGAAGACAAGTGCCGCCGTGCCGGTGTTCGAACTGACGACAATGGCGACCAACAGATATCCCGCATGGGCGATGCTCGAGTACGCCAGCAGTCGGACGAGATTGCGCTGCGAAAGCGCGAGCATGTTGCCGACGATCATGGTCAGGACCGAAAGCCACCAGAGCACCGGATGCCAGGCCGCCACGGCGCCGGGCAGTGCTTCCGTCATCACGCGCGCGAACGCGGCGAACGCGGCCGTCTTCACCACCGCCGACATGAATGCGGTCACCGGCAACGGGGCGCCGTCGTAGACGTCGGGCGTCCAGAAATGGAACGGCGCCAACGCCAGCTTGAACGCGAAGCCGGCCAGCAACAGGCCGAGTCCCACGCGCAACATGGGCGACAATGCTGCGTGAGCCATCACCCAGGTGTTGATATCCACCAGGCGCGTACTGCCCGTGGCGCCGAACACCAGCGCCATCCCGTAGAGGAGAAATCCCGTCGAAAATGCCCCCAGCAGGAAATACTTGATCGCGGCCTCGGCACCTCGGGCGCTTCGGCGATTCACACCGGCGAGGACGTAGACAGCCAACGACATCAGTTCGATGCCAAGAAAGATGAACATCAAGTCGCGCGCCGCCGCCAGCACCATCATGCCGGCCGCTCCCAGCACCATGAGGATCGGCGTTTCGGGGCTGAATGCCCCGCTGCGCTCGTGATCACCCTCAAGCAATGTGAGCGACAGGCCGGTGCCGGCGAGGATGATGAGATCGATCGCCCAGCGGAAGCCGTCACCGGCGATGCGCAGATCGGGGGTACCTGGCGCGGCGTCGCCCCACATGATGATCACGACCACGCTGACGACGACACACAGGAGGGTCGAGAAGCGCGCAATCACGCCCGTGCGCTCCGCGCCCTCGGCGCTGCCGCGTTCATTGCCCTGCGGTCGCCAGACGGTGGCCAGCAACAGCACCATGGCCCCGGCGATCATGAGCAGCTCCGGTGCCAGCGCCTGCAGCAGTGAGCCGGGATTGACGAGCGCGTCCATGGTTCAGCGGGTGATGGAGACGGACGCCGGCGCGGCCGGGGCATTGAGCCCGAAGTGCGCCGATTCGATCACCGCGCGCGCAGCCGGTTCGATCCGTCGCAGCACCGGCGACGGGGCGATGCCCATCCATACGATGCCGATCGCCAAGACGGTCAGCACCGAGACTTCGCCACGACTCAGGTCTCCGAAGGATTGGTTCGCGGCTGTGTCAAGCCGATCAAAGAGCACGGCCTGCAACGCGCGCAGACCATAGATGGCCGCGAACACGACCCCGGACGTGGCCATCAGCGCCAGCACCGGCAGGTTGCCGTACACGCCCAGCAACACGAGGAATTCGCCGACAAACCCATTGGTTCCCGGAAGCCCGATCGTCGACAGCATGGCCAGCGTGAAGAAGACGCTGAAGGCCGGTGCCACACTCGCCACGCCGCCACATGCGCTCATGCTCGTGGTGCCGCGGCGATCCTGCAGCATGCCCGCCATGAGGAACAGCGCACTCGTGGTGATGCCATGGTTGATCATGATCAGGATGGCCCCCTGCATACTCTGCGGCGTGAGGGCGAAAACACCGAGCATGATGAATCCGAGATGGCTGATCGAACTGTACGACACCAATCGTTTCACGTCGCGTTGCGACAGGGCGACCAGGGCGCCGTACACGATCGCCACGACCGACAGTACGAGGATCGTGCCACGTACCGTGGGGTGCAGCGCCGCCGCCGGAAACAATGGGATCGCAAAGCGCAGCATGGCGTACACGCCGACTTTCAGGCCCAACGTCACCGCCGCAAAGGTTGGTGCACTGCCCTGCGCGTCCGGCAACCAGGTATGGAACGGCACGAGGGCCGACTTGACGGCGAACGCCAAAAAGAACGCGCCGAACATCAGGAGTTGATGGCGCTCGTCCAGCGGAATCGATCGGAGGAAATCCAGATGGAACGACGTGCCGCCACCGGCGTTCCACAACGCCATGATCGCCACCAGCATCAGCAGTGAACCGACCAGCGTGAACAGGACGTACCGCAGGCTGGCGCGAACGGCGGCGCCGGTGCCCCAGATGCCGATAAGAAAGTACGTGGGGATCAACATGAGTTCCCACGCCAGATAGAACAGCAGGAGGTCCAGCGAGACGAGCACGCCGACCAACCCGGCCGTCAACAGCAGAACCAATGCCCCGAATGCCGGCGTGCGGACGCGCACGTTGTTCCACGATCCGAGCAGTGTCAGCGGCAGGAGCACGACGGTGAGGACGACCATGGGCAGCGACAGCCCGTCGACGCCCACACTGAAGCTGGCCCCCAGATCGGTCAGCCAAGGAAGATCGATGCGACTCTGCCAGCCGGTCACAGCGGGATCATACGCCATCCACAGCGCCAGTCCGAGGATGGCCTCGATCACCAGCGCACCAAGGGTCAACCATCGCGCATCGACGCCATCGTTCGGCACACTCCCCTCGACCTCTTCCCGTGACACGTCGCGCCCGGCAATACGCACCAGGAGCGCCGCCGCCAGCGGCCACAGCACAAGCGCCGGCAGCAACCACGATTCGCCGGACACCAGGGGAAGGGATTCGCGCATCGTCATTGCCACGCGAGGGCCGCGAGCACAGCGACCGCGCCGATGACGATCATCCATGCGACCTTGCCGACGTCGCCGTCCTGCATTCGGGCGCCGACCCGTGCGGCCGTTCGCGCCAATATCGTGCCACCGCCGGAGAAGGCGCGATCGACGCCGGCCTCGACGCCGCGAGTCAGCAGGCTGCGGGCGATCACATTGAAGGGGCGAACCAGCAGCGCATCGATGCCCGCGTCCACGCCGTAGGCCTGCTCCAAAGCCAGGGCCACGCCCGCAGAAGGGACGGCGCGCGCCTTGTCGCTGACAGCGCCTCGGTAGCGAACCAGCATGAACGCCAGCCCGATACCGATAGCGGCGACCGACACCGCCACGCCCAGCAGCAATTGCTCGCTCTCGTGTGACACTGTTGGCATGCCGGCGAGGCGCGCGGCACTCGCGCCGGTGACAGGCAAGAGCCAGCGCTCAAGCAACCCGACTGGACCCAGCGGCAACAGGCCGGGCAGGTTGATCCAACCGCCGACCATCGTCAGCAATGCCAGCACGATGACGGGGCCCGTCATCATGCCGGGTGCCGCTTTCAGCGACCGTTGTGAAGCCTCACCGCTCCGATTGGCTCCAGCAAAGGTCAGCAGCATGAGGCGCGTCATGTAGAGGGCGGTCAGCAATGCCGTGAGCAGCCCCAAACCGTAGACAACAAGCAGCACGGTCGTGCCAGAAATCCCCAGCAGTGACGCACTGGCCAAGGGCGAACCGTGGGCGCGGGTGAAGACCGAAGACAGGATCTCATCCTTCGAGAAGAATCCGGCGAACGGCGGGACACCTGCGATCGCCAGCCACGCAATCCCCATCATCGACGCGGTCAGCGGGAGGTAGCGCCGCAAACCTCCCATGTTGCGCATATCCTGTGCATCCTCCTGCCGGTGGCCGCGTGGAACGCCGCGTGCAGCGAGTGAATGACTGACCCGGCGCCAAGGAACAAGAGCGCCTTGAAGAACGCGTGCGTGACGAGGTGGAAGATGCCGGCGGTATAGGCGCCACTCCCGACGGCCATGAACATGAATCCCAGTTGCGAGACCGTGGAATAGGCCAGCACCTTCTTGATGTCCCACTGTCGCAGCGCAATGGTTGCGGCGAACAGGGCGGTCAACCCACCGATGGTTGTGACCAACAGGGACGCCGACGGCGCGCCCGCAAATATCGGGCTCGCGCGCGCCACCAGATACACACCGCGGTGACCATGGTCGCGGCATGAATCAGGGCAGAGACCGGCGTCGGGCCGGCCATCGCATCCGGGAGCCACACATACAGCGGCAGTTGCGCGCTCTTGCCGACGCAGCCAAGAAAGAGGAAAAGCGCAATGGCGAGCACGGCTGGCGAGCCGCCCATCAATGACAGCGCCGCATGCGCCCCGACAAAATCCAATCGCTGCACGGTATTCCACATCAGGAACATCGCCACCAGAAACCCAAAGTCCCCGATGCGATTCACGACAAACGCCTTGGTGCCGGCCGCCACGTTGGCGCGATCGCTGAACCAGAATCCAATGAGGAGATACGAGCAGAGCCCGACGCCTTCCCAGCCTACAAACATCACCGGATAGCTCGCGCCCAGCACGAGCGTCAGCATGCACGCCACAAACAGATTCAGATAGGCGAAGTACCGCGCATATCCGGGATCGTCCTGCATGTAGGCCAGCGAAAAGAAGTGAATCAGCGTGCCAACGCCGGTGATGACCAGGGCCATCACCATCGAAAGCTGATCAATCTGCAAGCCCACTCGATGACCAGCGCTCCGGCCGGGATCCACTGTCCGTAACTGCGGATGAAGGGATCGGTCAACGCGGCGACGTGGGTCATCGATACGAACATGGCGGCCGCCAACGCAAAGGCGAGCACCATGACCCCCGGCGCCACCACCGAGGCGCACGATGCCCGGGCCGTCGACCGGCATGATCGCCACCGCGCCATTGATGAGCGCACCAAGGAGCGGCAGAGAGGCAACAACCAGGCTCAGTCCCGCGACCGTCCCATCCAACGGATGCCGCGCCGGGGCGCCCGCCTGCAGCAGGCGTTGAGGCATCGTCATCCGTCCCGGAGCAGCCGGAGTGCCGAAAGCCCCACGGTCCCAAAGTGACGGAAGACCGAGATCACGATCGCCAGCCCGACCGCCGCCTCGGCGGCGGCCACCGTCATCACCATTACCACGAAGACCTGGCCCGCCACCCCGTGCACCTTGGCGAGCGCGACGAACGTCAGGTTGACGGCGTTGAGCATCAGCTCAATGCACATGAACAGGATGAGGGCATTCCGTCGAGTGAGGACGCCGAACACGCCGATCACAAAACAGTATGGCCGAGACGACCAGGGCTTCGGCGATCATGCGCGGACTCGCTTCTTGGCCAGCAGCACGGCGCCGATGACGGCGACGAGCAGCACGACACTGGTCAGCTCAAATGCCACGAGGTAGTCGGTAAACAACGAGACGGCGACCGGCATCACCGCGTTGGTCGTCTCTGGCGCGAGCGCGACGCGGGCGATCGGCGCGCGCAGCACGACCAGCAGGTTCGCGAGCAGGGCAAGCGCGACCACGCCGGCCCCACTCCGCACGCCGAGACGCCGCACGTCGGTCACGGGACTCTCGCTGAGGTTGAGCAGCATGACGACAAAGACGAACACCACCATGATGGCACCCGCATAGACCAGGACCTGGATGACGCCGACGAACGGCGCATCCAGCATGACATAGAGGCCGCTCAACGCAAACATCACGTTCATCAGCCACAGCGCGGCCGGCACGGGCTTGCGACGGGTCACAAACAACAGCGCCGAGCCGATCGCCAACAACGCGAAGAGGTAGAACTGAAACGCGTAGAAGCCGCTCATTCTCCCCTCGGGTCCGACGGATCCCACAGTTCGCTCACCGGGTGCGTCTGCGCCATGAGCCGCTCCAGATCGTACACGAAGCCCGCGCGATCGAACTCGGCGTTCTCGTAGTGTCGTCCAAGATGAATGGCCTCTTCCGGGCACACCTCCTGGCAGTAGCCGCAGAAGATGCACCGGAACTCATCGATCTCGAACACAAGCGGATACCGATTGCCCTGCTCGTCCTCGCCCGGCACCAGCTTGATGCAATTGGCCGGACACACCGACGGACACAGGCCGCACGCAACGCACTTCGCCTTCCCGGTCTCCGTCGTCAGCATGCGGTGCGTGCCACGCCAACGCGGCGACAGGTCCCACTTCGTCTCGGGATACTGCATCGTGACCTTGTGCGGATCGACGAGATGCTTGAGCGTCACCGCCATCCCCTTGAGGGTTGCGCGCACATAACTCACTCGCTCCAGCGGGCGATGCAGGACTTTCACTCCGATGGCCATCAGTCGGGCGTCTCCACCGGGCGCGTTGCGAGGCTGCCAGCCTCGGCCAGTTGTCGTCGTGACAGATCCAGTCCGCGCGCGCGCAACCGCGCGAGATCTGCCGGTCCGACCCGCGCACTCGAGGGCTGTGGTCTGCCACGATCGGGCCGGGCTGATGATGCGCCCGCCATCAGCACGACAATCAGGCCGAGCAGTGCACCCCGAACACCGCGGGCCGCGCGCGAGCCCCCGCGCGTCAGACCCGCCAGTGTCCAGCGCACTGGCGATCACGAGGATCACATATGCCAAGCGCCACTGGGAGCATGATGCTCCATCCGAGCGACATCAGCTGATCGTAGCGGAAGCGCGGCAGCGTCCAGCGCACCCACATGAAGAGAAACAGGAAACTGCCGGTTTTGGCGGCGAACATGGCCAGTGTTGCCAGTGATTTCACGACCGTGAACGGTGGCAGGTTGTCCCACGACGTGAAGGGGATATCCCAGCCGCCGAAAAAGAGCGACGCCATCAGCCCGCTGACGGTCGCCATGTTGGCGTACTCGGCGATGAAGAACATCGAGAACTTCATGCCGCTGTACTCGGTATGGTAGCCGGCCACCAGTTCCGACTCCGCTTCCGGCAAGTCGAACGGGAGCCGGTTGGTCTCGGCGAACGCGGCAATCAGGAACGTGAACCAGGCCACGGTGAGCGAAAAGACGTTCCACCCCATGTGCACTTGTTGCTCGACAATGGTGTGCAGTGACACATTGCCGGCCAGCAACAGGATCGGAATGGTGGACATCCCCATCGCAATCTCATACGAGATCATCTGGGCGCTGGAGCGCAGGCCGCCGAGCAGCGCATACTTGTTGTTCGAAGACCATCCGGCCAGTACGATCCCATACACGCCCAGCGAGGAGATCGCGAGCGTGAACAGGTACCCGATGGGCAGTGACGCCACCGCCATGTCGATCAAGCCCCACGCGGTCGGCATCGGCGCCGCCAGGGGCAAGACCGCCCACGTGAGCATCGCCGGAATGAACGCGAGGGCCGGCGCGATCAGGAAGAGCCAAGTGTCCGCCTGCCCGGGACTGGTTTCCTCTTTCATAAAATTCTTCAGGCCGTCGGCCACCGGCTGCAAGATGCCACCCGGACCGGTCCGATTGGGTCCGCGACGATCCTGAAACCATGCGGCGAGCTTGCGTTCCGCCAGCGTCAAAAATGCCACGCCCAGCAAATACAGGACGAACACGACCAGGATCTTGATGCCGCTGGCCAGCACGAATGTGCCAATCGCCGTTGGCGCCAGCTGCGAGTCGGCCCGCGGAAACAGCGTGCTGAGCGCGTTCACGACACCGCCTCGGTCGGGAGCGACAGCACTTCCTCCGTCACGAGCGCTTGGCCACGCAGTCCGAGTATCTCGTAGTTCAGTCCCGCAAACGGACCATGGTTCGCCGCCATCGCTCCAAACACCTCGGACGGCAGATAGAACTGGCCATCTCCGCCGCAGGCCTCCAGCACGTCGGCCACGACGTACCAGGTTGGACGCGCCATCCCAGGCGCCGCCTTGGCCTGCAGGAATCGCTGCACGCGACCGCGGAGGTTCGTGAGGGTTCCCTCTTCTTCCATCGTATTGGTCGATGGCAATACGACATCCGCGCGCGTGGCGAGCGCCTCGGGAAGCACGGTGCCGATGTACACTGTCGACGATGCGCGATCGAGCAGGACCTCTCCGACGCCTTCGAGGTCGTCACCCACAATCAGCAATGCGTCGCCGTGCTCCAGCACGTCCGACAACGATACCGCATCGGTGAATCCAAGAAGGCGAGCGCCGGTAGCGTTGGCGGCGCGTTCGGCACGCAACGCCAGGTCGGCGACACCCGGCAACGGCACCTCGGCACCCTGTTCCACGCGGAAGACCCCGTCGCCGGGCAGGACGGCACGAAGGCGCGCCAACAGAAACAACGATTCATTGGACAGGTTTGGCGAGGCCAGCACCATCAACCGACGGCTGCCAATGACGCGCGCGGCCGTGGCGACCGCCGCTTCCCAGTCCGCCACCCGAAGCGCCCCATCGTGTCGCACCAGTGGCTGGTCCACGCGATCGCGACGATTGAACGCACGATATCCCAGTCGGCCGGTTTCGCACAGATAGAAATGATTGACCTGATCATTCGATCGCGGCTTGAGGCGGACCAGCACGTTGTCTCGTGTCTCTGCCACGGCGTTGCAGCCCTGGCTGCATCCGGTGCAGATCGTGGGTGCGCGATCGAGCTCCCAGGCGCGGGCCTTGTTCAAGAAGTCCTTGGACAGCAGGGCGCCCACCGGACACAGATCCACCACGTTGCCGGCCCACGAATTCGTCAGGTCGTGGCCGTCCGCCTTTCCGATAAACGCGCGGTCACCGCGCTCCGACACGTTGAGCACCGGCTCGTGCGCCACGTCCGTCATGAAGCGGACGCAGCGCGTGCAGAGGATGCAGCGGTTGGGCACGTACAGCACATCGCCGCCAAAATCCTCGACGGGATTGAAGCGCTTCGACTCGCGATAGCGTGAGTCGGCACGTCCCTCGGCGAAGGTGTAATCCTGCAGTTCACATTCGCCGGCCTGATCACAAATAGGGCAATCCAGCGGATGATTGATCAGCAGAAACTCGAGAACGCCCTTTCGCGCCTCAAGGGCCTTGGGGGAGTGCACATGCACCACCTGCCCTTCCATCACAGACGTGGCGCACGCCGGCGCCAATTTCGGCAACTTCTCCACCTCGACCAGACACATCCGGCACACGCCAGCGACTGGCAGGCCCGGGTGATAGCAGTAGTGCGGCACCACCACGCCAGCCGACTTGGCCGCTTCCAAAATCGACAGGCCCTCCGGTACCGTGACCGGACGACCTTCGATCGTCAGCGAAATCATCTTGCGGTCTGTCACGCGCGCCTCACACCCTCGAAGCGCGGCATCTCCGGCACCGCAATCACGCCGCGTGTCGCGACAATCTTCGCCTCAAACTCGGGTCGGAACTTGGCGAGTCCGGAAATCACGGGCGTCGCGCAGGAGTCGCTAAGCACGCAGATGGTCTTGCCGCTCATGTTGTCAGCAATGGAGAGCAACGTGTCGAAATCCTCGACCGACCCTTCTCCGTCGCGAATGCGCTCCAGAATGCGCGTCGTCCACGCGGTGCCTTCACGGCACTGCGAGCACTGCGCGCAGCTCTCGTGCGCGTAAAATCGCGCAAGGCGCGCGATCTGCTTGACCATGTCCTGCCGGTCATCGAAGACAATGACGCCGCCGGAGCCGAGCATGGTCCCCGCGGCGACGAAACCCTCATAGTCCATCAGTGCCCCCTCCGCTTCCTCGCGCGTGAGGATGGGGACAGACGAGCCACCCGGAATGACGGCCTTGATCTCGCGTCCGGGCAACGGGCCGCCGCAGAGATCGTACAGGAAATCCTTGAACGGAAATCCGAGCGTGACCTCATAGTTGCCGGGTCGACTGATGTTCCCGCAGACGGAGAAGAGCTTGGTGCCGATGCTCTTCGGGTTGTCTCGACGCCCGAACTCCTTGTACCACTCCGCCCCATTCTTGATGATATAGGGCACCGTCGCCAGCGTCTCGACATTGTTGATCGTCGTCGGCATGCCGAACAATCCCGACACCGCCGGGAAGGGCGGCTTGATCCGCGGGTTGCCGCGGCGCCCTTCCAGCGAGTTCATGAGCGCCGTCTCTTCACCGCAGATGTAGGCTCCGGCGCCGCGATGCACATGCACGTCCACGCGCTTGCCCGATCCCATGGCATCCGCCCCGAGAACGCCGGCCGCATACGCTTCCTCGATGGCCTGAGACACCCGGGCAAGCGGTTCCGTGAATTCTCCGCGAATGTAGATGTACGCGGTCTGCGCGTAGATCGCATGCGCCGCCAGCGCCACGCCTTCCACCAGCCCGTGCGGCGTCCACCGCATGATCTCGCGGTCCTTGAACGTGCCGGGCTCGGACTCGTCGGCATTGCAACACAGATAGTGCGTCTTGCCGTCCGGCTTCATGAACGACCATTTCAGACCGGTCGGGAATCCGGCCCCGCCGCGGCCGCGAAGACCGGATTCCTTGATCACCGCCTGCAACGCCTGCGGGTCGGTGTCGAGCGCACGGTCGAGGGCCTCGTAGCCACCACGCTGTCGCCAACCATCAAGCGTCCGCGCGCCCGTGTCGCCAAAGTAGCGCGACAGGATTGGTGTTTCCCGCGGATGCGACTTGTGGGGATATCCCATTACGTCAACTCCGCAAGCAATCGCGGCACCGATTCGGGAGTCACCGATTCGACAAAGGTGTTGTTGACCATGAGCGGCGTGGCGAATCCGCAGGCGCCGAGACATTCCACTTCAACCACCGTGAACCGACCGTCCTCGCTGGTCAACCCCAGGTCACCGCAGCCGGTGTGCTCCAGCAATGCGCGTACCACGTCGTCCGCGCCGCACACATTGCACGGGGTCGTCGTGCACACCTGGATGAAATGCCGTCCGACCGGGTGCTGGTGATACATGGTGTAAAACGTCAGCACGCCCTTGACGTACGCAGGCGTGAGCGCGAGCACGCCCGCGACCTCTTCGATCGCGCTCGCGCTCACCCATCCGTGCGTATCCTGAACGATCCACAGCGCGGGCAGCAGCGCGGCCTGTTTCGTCGGATAGCGGGAGAGGATGCGCTCAAGCTCCGTGCGACGCTCGCCGGTGAATACCGGCACGTACGGCGACGGGTCGTGCTGGCCGTGTTGCGACACGGCGACCAGGGCGCCGCCTCGCGCCGATGGACCGTGGCTCATCGGTCGATCTCTCCCATCACGATATCGATGCTCGCATTGATCGCGATGACGTCGGAGAGGAGGTGCCCCTCGACCAGCCGTGGAATGGCCGACAAGTTCACGAACGATGGCGGCCGAATGCGCCACCGTACCGGTTTCGCCGTGCCGTCGCTGACGAAGTAGTAGCCCTTTTCACCCTTGGGGCTCTCCACCGCGACATAGCACTCGCCGGCGGGCGGCCGCGGACCTTCCATGACGAGTTTGAAATGATGGATCATCGATTCCATCTCACTCGTCGCCTTATGCTTTGGCGGGAGAATCAGGCGCGGGTCATCGACGTTGATCGGGCCATCAGGCAACCGCATGACGGCCTGCTCAAGAATCCGCACGCTCTGTCGCATCTCCTCACACCGCACGAGAAACCGATCGTAGACGTCGCCGGTGGTGCCCACGGGGACGTCGAAGTCGTACGTCTCGTAGTCGAGGTATGGGAAGTCCTTTCGCACATCGTACGCTACGCCGGACGCGCGCAACATGGGGCCGGAGAGACCGGCGTTCACCGCCTCCTGCGGCGTCGATCGCGCCGAGCCCGACCGTTCGACCGGCCCAGATGCCGTTGGTCTCGAGCATCTTCACCGACTCGTCGAGCGTCTTGGGAAAGCCCTGCAGGAACGCCCGCAATCCGTCGAGCCATCCGTTCGGCAGATCCGCTGCCATGCCACCAACGCGCGTGGCGGACGTGGTCAGTCGCGCGCCGAACCAGGCCTCGAGCAGGTTGTACACGTTCTCGCGTTCCTGGTACAGCCACAGGAACGGCGTGAACGCGCCGATGTCCACGGATGTCGTGCCAAGCCACACGATGTGCGACATGATGCGCGACAGCTCCATGAGCATCACGCGCAGCACCGTCGCCCTCGGGTGCACTCGACGCCGAACAGCCGCTCCGCACCTAACGCGAAGGCGATGTTGTTCCCCGGCGAGTTGAGGTAGTCCTCGCGGTCGGTCCAGGGGATGATCTGGTTGTACTGGCGGTACTCGCCGATCTTCTCGAAGCCGCAGTGCAGGTAGCCGACGTGCGGGATGCAGCGCACCACGGTCTCGCCGTCGAGCTCGAGCACCAGCCGGAGCACGCCGTGCGTCGCCGGGTGCTGCGGCCCGATGTTGATCAGCATGTGATCGCCTTCCAGCTCCGGCTCCGCAGCGTCTGGGCGCGCCATGCGCAGGCTCCCGCGCCCTGCCCCGTCAGCGGCGCGCGGATCGGCATGCCGTGCGCATCGAGACCACTGGTGCCCAACGCCACTTCCACGGTACGACGCGCGCTCACTCGCCGCCCTCCATGCCGCGTCGGGCGACACGTTCCACCGCGAGGCGCTGCTTCATGTCGTCCGGCAGCGAGTCGAACGCCTCGGCGATGTGCAATTCCTCCATTGAATAGCGCGCCTCCGGGTTCGCGGCGAGCGCCTGCTTGAGCTGCTCGGCGCGCGAAAAGCGTCCGCGCAAGGGAAAGTCCTTGCGAAGCGGAAAGCCTTCCTGATACGAGTCCCACATCAGGATCCGGCGCAAGTCGGGATGTCCTTCAAAGCGGATCCCGAACATGTCAAAGCACTCCCGCTCCAGCCAATCGGCACCCGAGTAGATGTCGACAATCGACGCGACCGCGAGTGCACCGCCCTTCGGTAGTTGAACCTTGAGTCGCAGAAAACGGCGATGACCGAGGGCCCGCAGATGCCACACCACTTCGATGGGGCGGTCGGCATCGCGGTACTCCACGGCGGTCACGTCACTCAGGTAGTCGTAACGCTGCGTCGGTTCATCGTGGAGCCAGCGGATGATGTCATGCAGCGCCTCACGACGCACGAACACGGTCGTCTCACCCCACACCACCTCGTGGCGAACAACCGCGTCGCCGAACTGCGCCTCGAGCGCGGCCACGGATGCGTGCAGCGCCGCCGCGATGCGCGATGCCTTTGGCGAGATCGGCGCGCCGTCTGCATCCGGTGCCGGCGCGTCCGAGCGCGGCCGCACCGGCGCTCACCCGACCGATGCGCGGACGTCACGGGCCGGGTCTGGTTCACCGAGTTGCCGAATGGCTCGGACAACTCATCGATACGCGACGGCGGGATATACAGCATGCTGCTCGGGTCCGGCTCGATCTCGACATGGCGCGTGCGGTCCTTGAGCCGGTCCTGCCTCACCTTGTGTTGCAGCATGATGATGCCATGCATCAACGCTTCGGGGCGCGGCGGGCATCCCGGCACGTACACGTCCACCGGAATGATCGTGTCGATGCCCTGCACCACCGCGTAGTTGTCGAACATGCCGCCGGTCGAGGCGCAGGCCCCCATCGAGATGACCCACTTGGGCTGCGGCATCTGCTGGTAGATGCGGCGGATGACCGGCGCGAGCTTGAACGGCACGCGGCCGGCGCAGATCAGCACGTCGGCCTGGCGCGGCGAGTAGCTCAGGCGTTCCATGCCGAAGCGCGATAAATCGAAGCGGCTGGCCGCCGTCGACATGAATTCGATCGCGCAGCACGCCGTGCCGAACGGCATGGGCCAGAGTGATCCGGCACGCGCCCAATTGACCAGAAAGTCCAGCCGCGAGGTCACCCAGCCGTCCTGCGAGGCGGGATCAAACGTCGTCGTCGCGCGTCGGTCAGCCGGATTCAGTCCCACGTCAGGGCTCCCTTCTTCCAGACATACACAAAGCCGACGACGAGAATGACGGCGAACATGAGCATTTCGGCCAACCCGAAGAAGGTCAAGTGCCCGGCGGGACAGGCGCCGTTCATCATGGGGACCGTGCAGGAGAGCTGGCGGAAGTACACGCCCCACGGAATCATGAAAACGGTCTCGATATCGAAGACGATGAACAACATCGCCACCACATAGAACTTGACGGAGAAACGATCGCGCGCATCGCCGAGGGGCGCGATCCCCGATTCATAGGGCTGTGACTTCACTGCGGTTGGCTGCGCGGGAACCGTCAAATGCGCGAGGCCCAGGATGAGCACCGCGTTGACGATCACGAACCCGAGGAGCATCAGGACCGGCAGGTAATTGCGCAGCATCGTCGAGACGATGGGGAAGAACTGTAGAGGAGCGATGGGACCGAACGGGTCCCGGATCGGGCGGGATCGGCAGGGCGAATCCGCCCCCTGGAATGGACTTCGTGAAAAAGTTCACAAAGTCATCGGGAAAAGGTAAGCACTGGACCGCTACCACTCAATGCGATGCGGCACGCACCCGGTTCCGGCGGTCGCGATGGAGCCGGTCGCGGACGCGTGGCACTTTGGGGCCCGCTCCGGTAAGATTCGCGCGAGTCGCGCCGGACGGCGTGACTCTGGCTCGTCCGGCAGCCGCCGGCCAGAACCGCTCACCCTCCTCCGCTATCCCGATGGGGCTCTGCTCCGACCGCTGGATCACGCGCATGGCGCGCGAACATGGCATGATCGAACCCTTCGAAGACCGGCAGGTTCGCGAAGGCGTCATTTCGTATGGCGTCAGCTCCTACGGCTACGACATGCGGGTCGCCCGCGAGTTCAAGATCTTCACGAACGTGCTCAGTTCGATCGTCGATCCCAAGGCGTTCGATCCGAAAAGCCTCGTGGAATTTGAGGGCGATGTCTGCATTGTGCCCCCCAACTCGTTCGCGCTGTCTCGCAGCGTCGAGTACTTCCGGATCCCCCGAAACGTCCTCACGTTGACGGTTGGCAAGAGCACGTACGCGCGCTGCGGCATCATCACCAATGTCACGCCGTTCGAGCCCGAGTGGGAAGGATACGTCACGCTGGAGATCTCCAACACGACCCCGCTGCCGGCGAAGATCTATGCCAACGAGGGTATCGCGCAGGTCGTGTTCTTCACGGGCGACGAGCCTCCCGAGATCAGCTACGGTGACAAGAAGGGCAAGTATCAAGGACAACACGGTGTGACGCTCCCGCGCATTTGAGACTCGGCACCGAGCGGGCAACCGTGAGGACACGAGGCGACCATGCGCAGCGCACTGTCGTCGGGGTTCCTGATGGTGGTGATGTCGACGGACTCGCTTCCGGTGCGGGCGCAGGGCGCTTTGGCAGACTATCAACGGTCCGATCGCTGGCGGGCGATCGTGACCGCCAGCACTGGTGATATCCGTGAGTCGGCCGAGTCCGAGTCGACCGCCAGCCTAGACGATTACGGCGATTTCGGATTCACCCGTCGCGGCAGGAGCGGGCGCGGCGTCGGCATGGTCTTCCCCGCCGCTCGCGCAGCGCGAGTGGCATAGGCCACATCGACGGGCGGATCGCCCTTGGGCCAGTCGAGCTCCTTGCCGGGATGATCCTGCCGCGGTTGCGCCAGCACGTACGCGGCGACATCGGCCGCTTGCTGCGCCGAGAGGGTATCGGCACGATCATACGGCATGTTCTCTTGCAGAAACGTGGCCAATACACTTTGCCGCGCCAGTCCGGCACCAATGGAATAGCTGTGGCGTCCCCAGACGGCCGGCGCGAGCAAACCGGCACCCGTGGCCCCGTGGCAGCGCGCACACGTCTTCGAATACACGCGACGACCCGCGCGGAAGGATCCCTCAAGTCTGACCGTGTCCGGACCCGCCGGGCGCTCGGCGCTTTTCAAAGTGGACAGGTACGCCACCATGTCGCGCATGTCCCGACTGTCCTCCAACAACGGTCGTCCGGCCAGACTACGACCAATGCACTCATTGATGCGTTGCGTGATGGTCTCCTCGCTTCCCCGCCGGCCGCGATAGCGCGGATACCGCGCGGCTGTCCCCAACCACGGCATGGCGTTGGGTCGTGTGCCGTTGTCGAGGTGACAACTCGTGCATCGCAGTCGATTACCACTGTGGCGCGGCAGCGAATCCCGGAACGCGTTCATGAGCGCGAGTCCGCGGCCGGGGTCACTCTCCGGCGCGGCGACGCCCTGCGTCCAGGCCGCGCGGTGTGGCGCACCGCGCGCGAACGCCCCGCCCACGGCCCAAAGTGCCGTACTCAGTGCGCTCACGGCCGTGACGTACCACCACCCCGATTTCATGGAGTCGCCGCAGCGATACTCAGCCCGCCCCGACACCCGCCCGCGGTTCGCGTCGTTTGACGCTGGCCATCAGGTAATCGCGGTTCATCTGCTTGATCACATCAATGCTGATCTCCTTGGGACACGCTTCCTGGCATTCACCCACCAGCGTGCAATGCCCAAATCCTTCGAGATCCATCTGTTCGACCATGGACAACGCGCGGCGATCACGCTCGGGCTGTCCCTGGGGCAACGCGCCCAGATGCGCAATCTTTGCGCCCGTGAACAGCGACGCGGACGCATTCGGACAGGCTGCCACACAGGCACCACAGCCGATGCAGGCCGCCGCATCCATGGACTCCTCCAGGACTTCCTTGCCGATCAGAATCTCGTTGGCGTCCCGCGCCCCGCCGGTATTGACCGACACGAATCCGCCGGCCTGTATGATCCGGTCCAGCGATCCGCGGTTGACCACGAGATCCTTCACGATGGGGAACGACGACGCCCGCCACGGTTCCACCGTGATGATGTCACCGTCCTTGAACGCGCGCATGTGCAGTTGGCATGTGGCGGTTCCCTTCCACGGACCGTGCGCCTGCCCGTTGATCATCATGGCACAGGACCCGCAGATTCCTTCGCGACAGTCGTGGGCGAACGCGACGGGTTCCTTGCCTTGATGCGTCAGCTGCTCGTTGAGCATGTCGAACATCTCGAGGAACGACATGTCGGCACTGACGCCATCGAGTGTATACGTCTCGAGCTTGCCGGGCGCCTTGGACGCCGGTTGACGCCACACGTTGAGAGTAAGCTTCATTATTTGTAGCTCCGCGTGGACAAGTGCACGTTCTCGTACACGAGCGGTTCCTTGTTGAGGATCGGTGTGTTGCCGTCACCCGCGTACTCCCACGCGCCCACATACGCAAACTGCTCGTCGTTGCGCTTGGCTTCCCCTGCCTCCTGATACTCGACACGGAAGTGTCCGCCGCAGGACTCCTCCCGATGCAGCGCGTCGCGGCACATCAGTTCACCCAACTCCAGGAAATCCGCCACGCGCCCGGCTTTCTCAAGGGACTGGTTCAACGAATTCCCGCTGCCCGGCACGTTCAGATCGCGCCAGAACTCCTCGCGCAGCGCGGGGATCAGCGCAAGGGCCTTCGTCAGCCCCTCGCGCGTGCGCGCCATGCCGCAATGATCCCACATGATCTTGCCAAGGGCCTTGTGGAACGAGTCCACCGTGCGCTTGCCGCCAATGGAGAGAAAGGTCTCCTGCTGCGCACGCACCGCCGCCTCGGCCGACGTGAACGCGGCATGCGTGGTGTCGACCGGCGCGAGTTTCGTGCTGGCGATGTAATCACCGATGGTGTACGGGAGCACGAAGTACCCATCCGCCAGCCCTTGCATGAGCGCCGACGCCCCCAGCCGATTCGCCCCGTGATCGGAGAAGTTGGCCTCTCCGGCCACATGCAAGCCGGGGATGGTGCTCATGAGGTTGTAGTCGACCCACAGTCCGCCCATGGTATAGTGCACGGCCGGATAAATGCGCATCGGCACTTCATACGGATTTTCGTCGGTGATGCGCTGGTACATGTCGAACAGGTTCCCATAGCGTTCGGCAATCGTATCCCGGCCAAGTCGCTTGATGGCATCCGCGAAGTCGAGGTACACGCCCAATCCGCCGGGGCCCACGCCACGACCGTCGTCGCAGGCTTCCTTGGCGGCCCGCGACGCAATGTCACGCGGCGCGAGGTTGCCGAAGCTCGGGTACTTCCGCTCCAGGAAGTAGTCGCGTTCCGCATCGGGAATCTGCGACGGGGCGCGGTGGTCACCCTGTTTCAACGGCACCCACACGCGGCCGTCGTTGCGCAGTGATTCGGACATCAACGTCAGCTTGGACTGATGGTCTCCGCTCACCGGAATGCAGGTGGGATGGATCTGCGTGTAGCACGGATTGGCAAATGCGGCGCCCTTCTTGTACGCCCGCCAAATGGCGGTCGCATTCGAATACATCGCGTTGGTGCTCAGGTAGTACACGTTGCCGTATCCACCAGTGGCCAGCACCACCGCGTCGGCAGCATGCGACGTGATCGCGCCGGTGACCAGGTTGCGCGTGACGATTCCGCGCGCGTGCCCGTCCACCACGACCACATCGAGCATTTCCTCGTGCGTGTGCATCGCGACGCTGCCCAGTCCCACCTGTCGCTCCAGCGCCTGGTAGGCACCCAGCAACAGCTGCTGTCCCGTTTGGCCGCGCGCATAGAATGTGCGAGATACCTGCGATCCGCCGAATGACCGATTGGCCAGCAGGCCACCGTACTCGCGCGCGAAGGGCACGCCTTGCGCCACACACTGGTCGATGATGTTCACCGACACCTGCGCCAGGCGATACACGTTCGCCTCGCGGGCACGGAAGTCACCGCCCTTGATCGTGTCGTAGAACAGGCGGCGCACGCTGTCGCCGTCATTCTGGTAGTTCTTGGCCGCATTGATGCCGCCCTGGGCGGCGATGGAGTGGGCCCGGCGCGGCGAATCGTGAAACACGAAACACGACACCTTGTAGCCCAACTCCGCCATGGTGGCGGCGGCCGACGCACCAGCCAACCCCGCGCCGACGACAAGGACCGAGTGTCGGCGCTTGTTGGCCGGATTGACCAGCTTCATGGAGAAGCGGTGTTCGTCCCACTTCTGTTCGAGCGGGCCGTTGGGGACCTTCGGATTCAGATCAGCCATGTCAGCGGGTCTCCCCGGCGGGCAACGCGGCAACTGGTGCCGGTAGCGAGTTCTGTTCGACCGACGTCGACGCGGTGTCCACCAATGGCGGGGCTTCAGCAAAGGCGCCCGCCAGCGTGGCGATGGGGATGATCAGGAAACCGGCGGCCACGACGACGGCCACCACGAGGGCCACCGTGCGCTTCAACGGCTGCGTGGACGGTCGCGCCATCCCCAGTGTTCGCACGACCGCCCAAATGCCGTGATACAGGTGCATCGCCAGCGCCAGCATGGCGACGATGTACAGCGCGGCCACGAACGGATTCGACAATCCGATGACGACATTGTTGTACGGGTCGAGATGCGTGAACCGCGGGTGCACGACCCCCAACGTCAACTGGAGCAAGTGAAAGACGATGAAGGCCAGCAGCAACACGCCGCCCCAGCGCAGCGTCTTCGCGGCCAGGGTCGTGACTTGCGGTTTGCGAACCGCGTAATCATCGGGACGCGCGGCACGAGCGCGCATGGTGAGCTGGTAGGCCGACACGGCATGCAGCACCACGGCGGCCAACAGGACGCTGCGAACGACGTACAGCAGCGGCATGCTGGTGCGCAGCAGCAGCGCATAGTGATGCATGGCATCCTGCCCCTTGAACATCAGCAGGTTGCCGGACATGTGGCCGATGACGAACAGGATCCCGATGATCCCCGTCACCGCCATCACGATCTTCTTGCCGATCGTGCTCTGCCAGAATCGAGAGAGTCCGTACATGGAGGGGGTAGAAGACAGTACCGGCGCGACCTGGAAAGGCCGCGCCGGTGCCGAAAGACTAGAGGGAGAGAACCGACATCGGTTCGCGAACGGCGTGCGCCGATTTTCGAGCGCGGCTCGCTCATCGGCGGTGAGTTCGATCTCAAGCACCTTCTCGAGTCCGCGGCGCCCGAGTTTGCAGGGAACGCCAAGGAACAGGCCGGACATCCCGTACTCGCCATCGAGCCAGGCGGCGCATGGGAGAATGCGTTTGCGATCGTTCACGATGGCGTCCACCATCTGGACCGCACCGGCGGACGGCGCATAGTACGCTGAGCCGGTCTTGAGATGCTTCACGATCTCGGCACCGCCGTCGCGTGCCCGTTGCACAATCGCGTCGAGCTGCTCGCGCGGCATCAGCTGCGTCACGGGAATGCCGCTCACGGTGGTGTACGAAATCAGTGGCACCATGGTATCGCCGTGGCCGCCGAGGACCATGGCCTGAATGTCCAGCACCGAGACATCCAACGCTTCTGCCAGGAACGAGCGATAGCGCGCCGTATCCAGCACGCCCGCCATGCCGATCACGCGTTCGCGCGGGAAGCCCGTCACCTGCTTGGCGACATAGCACATGACGTCGAGCGGATTCGACACGACGATCACGATCGCGTTCGGCGAGGTCGCACGAACCTGCTCGGACACCGACTTCACGATGCCGGCATTGGTGTTCAGCAAGTCGTCGCGGGTCATCCCGGGCTTGCGGGCGATCCCGGCCGTGATCACGACAATGTCGGAATCGGCTGTGGCCGCGTAGTCGTTCGTACCGATCACTCGAGAGTCAAATCCCTCAATGGGCGCGGACTCCCACTGGTCGAGACCCTTCCCCTGTGGAATCCCCTCGACGACGTCCACCATGACGACCGTTCGCCCGAGGGACTTCTCGGCAATGCGCTGGGCCGTGGTCGCGCCTACATTGCCCGCGCCAACGACCGTGATCTTGTTGACCATGTTGTGTCGGTTCTCCGGACCAGGGTCCGTGCAGATGACGATGCGAAACACCACTGTGAGCGCACGAGTCGTGGTGCACACCCGGCGTTCGTGATGAGCTGTGGTCGCAAGTTAGGTCGCTGCGGCACGGCGAGCAACGCCGCCGCAACACCGGCACATCAGCCGCCAACTTCGCTGAGCGCCCGCAGGCCACCGACGCGCATTTGGAGCAGATCATGCGCTTTGGGCTTGTTGGCCAAGGCCTGTCGGAAAAGCGGCTCCAACGGTTGGCCCTCGCGCAACGCATCCCGCAGCAGGACCTCATGGTCGCCGAACAAGCAGGTTCGCAGCCGGCCATCGGCAGTCAGGCGAACCCGGTTGCACCGCTCACAATAGGTGTGGGACATCGGGGTAATGACGCCGATCGAACCCGGCGCGTCCTGAAAACGCCAGTAGACGGCCGGCCCGTTCCCGCGCGCCGGCCCCGGATCCGGCACGAGCGTGCCGAGGCCGCGCACCCGCGCAAGCACCTCATCGCTGGAAACCACGTGTTCCCAGGTGAGCTCACGCAGGTCGCCCACGGGCATGAGCTCGATAAACCGCACGTGCCACGGGTGCGATCGGGTCAGTTCGGCGAAGTCGGCGATTTCATCGTCGTTCACGCCGCGCATGACCACGACGTTGATCTTGACCGGCGCCAATCCGGCCCGCTCCGCCGCGAGCGCTGATTGCACGATGTCGAACCCCAGGTCGCGTCTGGCAATCGCGACCACCCGTTCGGCCCGCATGGAGTCGGCACTGATGTTCACGCGATTGAGGCCCGCGTCGCGCAGTTCGGCGGCCAGTTCCGGCAGTTTCACGCCATTGGTCGAGAGCGAGATATCCTCGATGCCGGGGATCTCGTGCAACATACGCACCAGCGCCGCAAGTCGTGGCCGGATGGTCGGTTCGCCGCCGGTAATGCGAAGTCGCCTGAGGCCCAGCGGCGCCAACTGGCGCACGATGGCTGCAATCTCCTCGTAACGCAGGATGTCCGCCTTCGGGAGCCACGGCAGGCCTTCCATCGGCATGCAATACTGGCACCGGAAGTTGCAGCGATCGGTCACCGAGATACGCAGGTACTCGATCGACCGACCAAACTGGTCCGTCAGCGTCTCGCCGCCAGATGTCATACGGTCGGGTCCACCCACCGGCGCTCTCCGTCGACATAGTGTTCACGCTTCCAGATCGGGACGCGCAACTTGAGAGTTTCGATAACCCGTTGCGCCGCCGCCATGGCGGGAGCTCGACGAGCATGCCCGGCGGCAATCGCCACGCTCACGTCTCCGACGACCAGGGCTCCAACTCGATGCTCGACGGCTAACCGCAGCCCCGGAACGGCGTCGCAGGTCTCACGCACAATCGCCTGCAACTCGCGCTCAGCCATCGGCTGGTACGCCTCGTAATCGATGCCGGTCACTTGACGCCCATCGTTGAGATTGCGCACGGTGCCCAAGAACAGCGATATCGCGCCGACGCCCGAGTCTTCCACGTACGACGTCAACCGCGTGATGTCGATGGGCCCGTTCACGATGGCCACGTGGGGGACTCCGATATCCTCGACCGCCATGTCAGCCGCCGGCAACCGGCGGAATGATCGCGACCTCATCCCCCGCGACAATCGCGCGTTCGTCACGCACCCATTCGTGATTGACGGCCACCAACGGCTCATCCGGAAGCACGTGTCCACCAGGGAGTCGACGGAGACTTGTCACCAGATCGCGAATCGTGCAGGGCAAGGTGACCGGAATCGTAATCCGGCGCGCGCCGAAGGCATCGGCGTAAGACGCGAAGAGCAACACGTGGATACTCATGTGACTGTTGAAGATAGCACGTGACACCTCATTTGGTTCCCGATCCACGGTCAACACAAACGCCCCGCGACACTCTCACGTCGCGGGGCGCTGTCAGGTGTTCGCATGCGTCAGGATTCGTAATCGTCGTCGTCGTGATCGTCGAGATGCGCGATGTCGATGCCGGCCACCATGGCACGCAGTTCTTTCGATGGCTTGAAGACGGGAACCGGACGCGCCGATACCTCGACCGGGGATCCGGTACGCGGGTTGCGCGCCATACGGGTCTTCCGCTGACGGATCTTGAACGTCCCGAAACCTCGAACCTCGATGTTCTTCTGTTCCTGCAGGGCGTCTTTGATCGCGTCCAGAAACGCGTCGACGACCCGCGCACAGTCCTTCTTGGAGATCGTCGGACCGGCCGTCTGCGCAATACGCGCCGTGACGTTCTCCACCAGATCGGCTTTCGTCATGGGCTCTACCAGGGGTTCGACGCGCGCCAGCGGGGGCAAAAGACGCAGCGTACCGAAGGTCCGAACGTATGACCTTAGTGCTTATCAGTCAAGCGGTTGGCTCACTTGAGACACGACGGGACTCGAGGGCCGTCACGAACTGGTCGAAGAGGGGGACCGCATCATGGGGTCCAGGAGCCGCTTCGGGGTGGTACTGGACGGCGAAGATCGGCAGTGTACGGTGCCTCAGCCCCTCAACCGTCCCATCGTTCAAATTGATGTGCGTTACCGCCAGATCCGGTGCCCCATCAACCCCGGAGGCAGATCCGGCGACGGCGAATCCATGGTTCTGGGACGTGATCAGGACGCTCCCGGTGGCCAGGTCCTTCACCGGCTGGTTCCCGCCGCGGTGGCCGTACGGCATCTTCTGCGTATGGCCGCCAAAGCTGAGCCCGATCAATTGGTGACCAAGGCAGATTCCGAACATCGGCATCTGCGCACCGGCGAGGGTTCGAATGGTCGCTGGCGCATACGTAACCGCCGCGGGATCGCCGGGACCGTTGGACAGGAATACACCGTCGGGATGCATCGCCATGACCGCCGCCGCCGACGTGTCCGACGGAACGACCGTCACCCGGCAATCATGAGCCTCCAGCAACCGAAGGATATTTCGCTTGATCCCGTAATCGAAGGCCACCACGTGATACTGGGCGTCTTCACGACCCCACTAATAGCTCTCGCGCGTCGAGACCACGGTGGCGAGGTCCATCCCTTCCATGCTGGGACAGGCATCCAGCACCTCCAGCGCCTCGCGCGATGGAGTTTCTCCAAGCCCGATTACTCCGCGCATTACGCCGGACGATCGCAAGTGCTTGGTGAGTCGTCGCGTGTCCACCTCGGTGAGGGCGGGCACTCCCCCCTCCAGGAGCCAGTCACGCAGGCTTCCCGTGGCGCGCCAATTCGAATACGTGCGCGACAATTCGCGGACCACGATGCCAGCGACCTGCGGCCGTGCCGACTCGGGGTCCTCCGTGTTCACGCCGTAATTCCCGATCTGCGGCGCCGTCATGACCACGATCTGGCCGCGATATGACGGATCCGTGAAGACCTCCTGATAGCCGGTCATGTTGGTGGTGAAGACCACCTCGGCCACCGTCGGCAGCGTCGGCCCGATCAGCCGCCCGAGAAAAAGGGTTCCGTCCTCGAGGAGGAGGAACCCTTTGGGTGCGAGTGCATCCACGCGCGTTACGGCTTGACGGGAGGGTGACGGGCTGCGCGGCGGGAGCCGCAGCGGGCGACGTGAGCGGAGACGCGGGGGCCGCGCCCGGGGCGCCTGTCGATGGCGCCGTCGGAACGGCCGCTGGGCCGCCGATCTTGTCGAGCACCGACTTCGGAGCCGCGCTACGCGACGACATCAGCTGGAGTATGAAAGCGAGACCGAGGAAGATCCCTCCGCACCACCAGCTGGCCTTCGTGAGCAGGTTTCCCGCCTGTCGCGTACCCATCACGGAATCGGACGAGGAACTCGCGCCACCGAAGTTGGCGGCGAGGCCACCCCCCTTCCCCGACTGGAGCAGGATGGCGGCGCCGAGCACGAGCGCATCGAGGATGAGCAGGACGAGGAGAAACGTGTACATGGTGCGAATGAGGTGCGAGGCGACTACGGAAACCGTTAGCCCTGTAAAATCACGCTTCGCGCGACGGGATTCAAGTCCTTCCCTTGCCGAGGCTTGCGACAGACTCGGCTTTTTCCGTCAGCTGCGAGTAATGCTGCTCCATCCGTCGGGATCCAGCGAGGCCCCTCCAACCAGCAGCCCGTCCACGTCAGTGGACGCCAGAAGGGTCGAGGCATTGCCGCGATTCACCGACCCGCCATAGAGAATCGGGACCGCCTGCGCCGCCTTTTCGCCAACGCGCCCCGTCAGCGCGCGCCGCAAAACGCCGTGGATGTCGCTCGCGTCCTCAGGGGTTGCGGTCTTGCCCGTCCCGATGGCCCACACCGGCTCGTAGGCCAGCATCATCGCACCAACCTGCACATCATCCATTTCGGCGATGCCCGCCGCCAGCTGACGCTCGACCACGGAAGCGGTCGCGCCAGACTCCCTTTCCGAAAGCGTCTCGCCCACGCAGAGGATGGGGATGAGTCGTGCGTTGGCCACCAATGCGCATTTCTTCGTCGTCATCTCGTCGGTCTCTCCGAAGACATGTCGACGCTCGGAGTGACCGACCAGAACGACCCGTGCCCCGATATCACGGACCATCAAGACCGAGTTCTCCCCCGTGAACGCCCCCTGCGCCTCGCTGTGGACGTTTTGTACACCCACCCAGATGTCCGGGCGATCGCGCAAGGCGTCGGCCACGGTGCTGGCGGTCATCGCCGAGGGGCACAGGATGATGGTGCGGTCCTGTTGCCGTGGCGTGAGCGCAAGAAATCGCTGGAGGAACGCACGCGCATCTGTGGGCGTCAGGTTGAGCTTCCAGTTTGCCGCGAACACGGGCTTGCGATGCATGATCAGTCGGGTCAGATGGCGGAGTGCAGAAACGACGTGCTGACGTCAGTGGGTGTCCAGCGCCGAGACGCCGGGGAGGTCCTTTCCTTCGAGAAATTCCAGTGACGCTCCGCCACCGGTGGACACATGCGACATGCGATGCTCAAGTCCGGCTTCCGTGACGGCGGCCGCCGAATCGCCTCCGCCGATAATCGTCGTCGCGCCTGCGTCAGTCGCATCGGCCATCGCACGGGCAACCAACAACGTGCCGGCGTCGAAAGGTGGCTTCTCGAACACGCCCATGGGTCCGTTCCACAGCACGGTCTTCGCGCCGGTCACCAGGCCGCGATAGGTCGCAATGGTTTCAGGGCCTATGTCGAACATGGCCTGTCCGACGGGAATGGCCTCGCGGGCAACCACGTGCGCCTGATCGGTTGCGTCCATGGCCGGCGCGATCATCGCATCCACTGGCAGCACCAGCTTGGCACCAGCGCGAGCCAGCAGATCCTTGGCCATGTCCAGTCGATCGGGTTCGACCAGTGAATTTCCGGTCTCCAGCCCCATCGCCTTGAAGAACGTGCACGCCATCGCGCCGCCGATCAGGAGATGATCAACCTTGGGCAGCAGCGCTTCCACCACATCGATCTTGCCAGAAATCTTGGATCCGCCGAGAATCGCCACGAACGGTCGCTTCGGCGCCGCCAGCGCGCCGCCGAGATAGGCGAGTTCCTTCTCCATGAGCAGCCCGGCGACCGCTGGATGGCAGTACTTCGCCACGCCGGCCGTGCTGGCGTGCGCGCGATGCGCGGCGCCGAACGCATCGTTCACATACACATCGCCCAACTCGGCCAACTGGCGCGCGAGTGCGTCGTCGTTCTTCTCCTCACCCGGCAGGAATCGCGTATTCTCCAGCAGCAGTGTCTCGCCCGGGGCGAGTGCCCGTGTCGCCGCAACGACCGACGCCCCAACGGTCTCAGGCAAGAATGACACGGGACGCCCCAACAATTCGCGCAGCGTTCCGACGACCGGAGCCAGCGAATACTTCGGTTCGGGAGCGCCCTTGGGTCGGCCGAAATGGGCCAGCAGGATGACTTTCGCGCCGGCATCGAGCAACGCGTTGATCGTCGGAACCGCGGCGGCAATGCGCGTCGCATCGGCGACGTGCCCGTGCTCATCCAGCGGCACATTGAAGTCCACGCGCACGAGGGCGCGCTTGCCGGCGAGGTCCGCCGACGTCAGGTCACGAATGGTGCGAGTGGTCATAGTCGGTTGTGCGCGAGCCCCGGCACATGGGCACCGGGGCTCGACGGTTCTCGGTCAATATCGCGGGCCGTCAGCGCGATCAGAGACGCGCGCCCACAAAACGCAGCAAGTCGACGCACCGGGAGGAGTATCCCCACTCGTTGTCGTACCAGCCGGAAATCTTCACCATCGTGCCGTTGATGACGATCGTGCTCAGGGCATCCAACGTGCAGGAATTCGGATTGCCCACGTAGTCGATGGAGACGAGCGGGACTTCGCTGTAGCCAAGCACCCCCGCCAGCGACCGCTCGGAGGCGGCCTTGAACGCGGCGTTGACCTCGTCCTTTGTCACGACCCGCTCAACGACACAGGTCAGGTCCGTCAGCGAGACATCGGGTGTCGGCACCCGCACCGCAATGCCATCGATCTTGCCTTTCACCTCGGGAATCACGAGCGCGGTGGCTTTCGCGGCACCCGTCGTGGTGGGAATCATCGAGACCGCCGCCGCACGGGCACGGCGCAAGTCCTTGTGCGGCAGGTCGAGAATGGACTGATCGTTGGTGTAGCTGTGAATCGTGACCATCGAGCCGTGCACAAATCCGAAATTGTCGCGAATCACCTTTACCATCGGCACCAGGCAATTGGTCGTGCACGAGGCGTTGGAGATGACGTGGTGCGCGGCCGGATCATACTTGTCGCTGTTCACCCCCATCACGATGGTGATGTCTTCGTTGGTGGCCGGAGCGGAAATGATCACCTTCCTGGCGCCACCGGCGATGTGCTTGGCCGCGTCCGAGCGTTCAGTGAAGCGTCCCGTGGATTCGAGCACGATATCCACGCCGAGTTCTTTCCATGGCAGCTTGGCGGGATCGCGTTCGGCAAGGATGCGAATACGATCGCCGTCCACCGTAATGCCGTCGGCGTCGGCACTGACCTCTCCCTCGAACTGGCCGTGCACCGAGTCGTACTTGAAGAGGTGCGCCAGCGTCTTGGTGTCCGTCAGGTCATTGACCGCGACGAAATCAATATCGGCAACGCCTTGCTGCTTGGCGGCACGAAGCACCTGACGGCCGATGCGGCCGAAGCCGTTGATGCCAACACGAATAGCCATTCCGGTCAGTCCTGGTCAGAGTCAAAGTCGGTGTCGGCTCGGTCGCCCGGATCCGGCGCCCGCCCGAAGGTGATATAGCTGATGATACGCGCCCCGCCATCCGTCAGCGCCCGAGCAGCGGCGTTGAGGGTGGCCGCCGTGGTGATTACGTCGTCGACCAGCACGACATGCGCACCACGCAGCCGACCCGCAGCCGAATCACCGACCGCGAAGGCATGCAACACGTTGCCAGTCCTCTCGGACGGTGTCAACCGCACCTGCGATCTGGTATGTCGCGTTCGACACACGACGTCGTTCCACACCGGCACGCGCCAGTGCAACGACAAGGCGTCCGCGAGGCATTCGGCCTGATTGTAGCCTCGCTCACGTTGACGCGTGGCGGCCAACGGGACCGGCACAAGCGCCGTCCGTTCTCGCACCACGTCATCCGGAAAATCCACGCGGGACATCCGGCGGGCCATGGCATGTGCCGTGCCGCGCCACCCTTCGTATTTGAGCGCATGCACAAGGGACGCCCCGGTTCCGACATCCATGCGGCAGACTGACCGTACGGCTCGCACAAATGCCGGGAGACGCGCACACCAGCGGCAGGGAGGGATGGCATCGGGCGAACCGGTCGCCGACGCACCTGCCGGAAGCGGGGTCCACGGCGCGAGTCTCGGGTGACCGCATCGCACGCACCGAGGGTCGACAAAGGAAACCAGGCGCGCCACGCACAGGCGACACACGATGCCTTCACCGCAGGAGTCCAGGGGGCCCGACATGCGGCGCATGCCGGCGGCATCAGCACCGAGGTGAGTCCGATGGCGACGCGCCGGAATGCGTGTGAGGCACCGGTGAATCGGGAGAGGCTGGTGGTTGCAACCATCAGGCGCACCGACCGGCTTCCGCGATGAGGGCGCGTGACATGGCTTCGCGAGGGGCCGGGACTCCAAACCACCGTTCGAACGCCGATGCGCCCTGTGCCAGGAGCATGCGCAACCCATCTTCAGCGCGGTGACCGCGCTCGCGGCACGCCCGCACCCACGCGGTGGCGTTCCGCCGATAAACCAGATCGAGGGCCGCGGTGTTGGCCGACAAGGCGGACGGCGGTACCGGCATGCATTCGTCGGTCATGCCAATCGGTGTGGCATTGATCACCAATCCGGCGGTGCCAACACCCGGGTCGTCGATGGACACCACTCGCACGCTGATGCCCGCATGCGCGGCGAGACGACGCGCCCCCTCGGCGTTGCGAGCGGCAATCACAATGTCTCCACAGCCGAGCGTACTCAACGCGACAATGGCGGCCGCGGCGGATCCCCCAGCCCCGATCACGACACAGCGCGTCTCTGCGACGCCAAAGGGGCACAACGCGGTGATCGAGGCCGAGACGCCGGCGACGTCGGTATTGTCGCCATGGAGCATGCCATCAACGTGCCAGAAGGTGTTGACGGCGCCGACCCGTTCGGCCAACGCGGTGCATCGGGCTCGTGATGCTACCGCAGACTTATGCGGGACGGTGACATTTCCCGCGGCGCCTTCCGCGGCCAGCGCATCCAACGTGTCATGGAGTCGCGCCGGTGTCACATCGAGCAGTTCATAGCGCAGCGTGGACCCGATGTATCGCAGGGCGGCGTTCTGGAACACCGGCGACAGCGAATGCGCGATCGGGTGTCCGAGTAACACCAGTCGCGACGGCTTCACGAGCGCGGACATGGCGAACTCAGGTCGAGGGCCCACGGCGGTCGCGGACAATGCGATCAAGCACCAGACCGATCTCATCCTCCAACTCATCGTAGGTGGCGCGATAGATGTCGAGTTCTCCGCCAAACGGATCACTGACCGGCCGGGCACGATTGGCATCGACGAAACCCGTCAACAGCCAGGTCCGACCGCTGCCGCCCAGCGCTTCCGCACGTTCGAGATGATGCGGTCCCATCGCGAGGATGATCTCGCTGGCCGCCACAATGTCGGGGGAGAGTTGTCGCGCGCGGTGCTCAGCCAGATCGATCCCGTGTTCCATCGCCACGAGGAGCGAACCGTCAGACGCCGGCGCGTCCGTCCACGCGCTGGTGCCCGCGCTCGAAACGGCCAGATCACGCAGGCCGCGGTCGGCGATCAGTCGGCGCGCAATCCCCTCGGCCATCGGACTGCGGCAGGTGTTGCCCGTGCAGACAAAGAGAATGTGCATGGGTTCAGGTATCACCAACGAGATCGGGGACACACTCGCGAAGCAGCGCTGCCGACAACACGCCTGGTCGGATGACGCGGCCACGTCGTCCGGTGCAATCGACCACGGTGGATGGTGGCGAGGGCGACAACCGGCCGCCATCGAGCACGTGCAGTATGCCCCGATGAATCGCCTCCGACCACTGTTCCACAATCTCCCCACACGTCATGGCTGGCGGTACCCTGGGGCGATTGGCGCTGGTGCTGGTGATCGGTTCGCCGTAGGCGGTGAGGAGCCGTTGCAGTCCAGGATGCGGCGTCCACCGCACCGCCACGCCGCCTTCGGGACCGCGCAATCGGGTCGGAACGCGTCCATCCCCGCCTTTCAGAACCAGCGTGAGTGGACCCGGCCAGAAGCGGGCCGCCAGATGCGCCGCATAGGTGGGCAGGTGCAGGTCAAGTCGCGCCACTTGCCCGGGGTCACCGATCAACATGAGGAATGGTTTGCCGGGAGGACGACCCTTGAGCGTCACCAACGACTCCACCGACTCATGATCGACCGCCGTCCCAAAGCCATACACAGTCTCGGTCGGATAAGCCAGGACACCGCGATTCGTCAGGTGCTCAATGACGCCACGCAGCGCAGCATCGATCTCGGCCGGTGACCAGAACGGGATGGTGAGCGACTGCATGCTCATTCCGGAATCGTGCTCAGCGCATCCGCGCGCGCGAAGTCGGAATCCGTGGTGATCTTGAGGCCGCGCTCACTCCCCTGCACCACCATGACCGGCAGTCCGAGGCGCTCGACCAGTGCCGCGTCGTCGGTGGCCACGATGCGGTCGCGCTGCGCTTCGACGTGCGCGCGCTCAAGGATTGCGCGAGGGAATGCCTGAGGCGTTTGCGCACGCCAGAGATGCGCGCGATCAATGGTCCGTACGATGCGACCCGTGTCATCGACTTCCTTGAGCGTATCGACCACCGGCAATGCGGCGATAGCGCCGTGCCCTTTGCGTGCCTCGGCGATCACCCGATCGATCGTATCATCGGTCACCAGCGGTCGCGCCGCATCATGCACGACGGCAATGACCACGTCCTCCGGCAAATCCTCGAGGCCGTTGACGACGCTCTCATGCCGATGGGCGCCGCCCGTGCTCACCAGCAGACGATCGACGTCGCATTGAAACAGCCAGGGCGGCGGATCGGCCGCGTACGCTTTGGGCAGGACCACCACCACGATGGCCACGTCGGGTCGCGCCATGAACGCCTGCACACTGTGGAGCAGCGCCGGCTTACCGGCCACCCAGCGGAATTGCTTCAGTTCCGTGCTGCCGGTGCGCGATCCGGTCCCGCCGGCAACAATCACGACACCCACATCACGGGTCACGGACGTGTTGGTGAGTGACACGGCATCGTCCCGAGATCGCGCGGGTGTCGGCGGCGGGACGTGGCGACGCGGATGCGGCAAGTCAGAGGCGGTCATATCTGAGAGGCCCTCACGAGGCGGCGCCGGCACCGACGGTTCGCTGGAGCACATCGCGTAACGTGCGCACGCCGACAACCTCCATGTCTTTGGGCACCCGACGCGGTACCGCGCGATCGGACAGAAACGCTTGCGTCATGCCGAGTTTCGAGGCCTCGGAGAGTCGACGTTCGGCCTGCGACACCGGACGTACTTCGCCGCCAAGGCCAAGTTCACCAAGAAAGACGGCCCGCGCCGGCAGCGGTCGGTCCACCACGCTTGACGCCAACGCCGCTACCACGGCCAGGTCCACTGCCGGTTCCTGCACGCGCATCCCCCCGACCACGTTGCAGAACACGTCGAGTTGGGCGCACGAGAATCCGCCGCGCTTGTCGAGCACCGCCAGCAGCAATGCCAGTCTCCGCGAGTCGATGCCGCTGGCCACTCGCTGCGGCGTGCCGAATCCCGCACGCACCGCCAGCGCCTGCACTTCCACGAGCACGGGACGGGTGCCCTCCATGAGGGCACAGACGGCGCTGCCGCTGGCGACATCGGAGCGATCGCCCACGAATAGCGCCGACGGGTTTTCCACCGGCACCAGTCCAGTCGGCAGCATGCGGAAGACGCCGATCTCATCAACGGAGCCAAAGCGGTTCTTCGTGGCGCGAAGCACGCGATGATCCAGCGTGCCGTCACCCTCGAAGTACAGCACCGTATCGACGATGTGCTCGAGCGTCTTGGGCCCGGCAATACCGCCACCCTTCGTGACATGACCGATCACGAACACGGTCGTGCCGGTTTCCTTGGCGAACCGCATCAGCCGTGCGGCGCACTCTCGCACCTGCCCGACATTGCCCGGCGCGCCTTCCAGCAACTCGGTGTGGACGGTCTGGATGGAATCAATCACCAATGCGTCGATGCGCTGTCCATCGTCCCGCGCCTGCGATGCAGTGGCGAGGATGGTTTCGAGCGACGTCTCGGTGAGCAACGACACGGAGCCCGCTGCTTCGGTCAGACGGTCGGCCCGCAGCTTCACCTGCAGCGCCGACTCTTCCCCGGAGACGTACAGCGTGGCGTGCTTCCCGGTTTCGAGGCGCGCCGCAACCTGCAGCAACAGCGTGCTCTTGCCGATGCCCGGCTCGCCACCGACCAGCACCATACTGCCCGGCACGATACCGCCGCCGAGGACAAAGTCGAACTCATTGAGCCCGGTGCGCCACCGATGGGTCTCCGCCCCCGTGACCGAACGCAACTGGACGGTCGCTCCCGCGAGACCGCCTGCGACGCGCGCCGCGGTGCGCTTGCTGACCGTGGTCGCCGCGACCGGCTCTTCGGCCAAGGTGTTCCAGGCCGCGCAACTTTCACATCGCCCGGCCCATTTCGGAAATTCCGCGCCGCACTCTGTGCAGCGGTACACCGTGCGCGCCTTCGCCATCAGAAGGGCGCGTAGTCATCGGGACCTTTCACCAGCTTCGGCCCCATCCCGGCATCGGTGGGCGCCTGTCGACTCGAGAAGTTGTCGAAGCGCGTGTATTGCTTGTGAAAGAACAGCCGCGCACTGCCGATGGGTCCGTTGCGCTGCTTGCCGATGATGATCTCGGCCTTGCCTTCCAGCGTCGGATCCTTGAGACGCCCAGTTTCATCACGCTCGGCGTACACTTCCTGTCGAAAGATGAACATGATGACATCGGCGTCCTGCTCAATGGCGCCCGACTCACGCAAGTCGGAAAGTTGCGGCCGGCCCTTATCATCGCCAGTGCGTTGTTCCGGCGCGCGCGAGAGCTGCGACAACGCGATGACCGGCACGCCGAGTTCCTTCGCCAGTCCCTTGAGGCCGCGCGAGATCTGCGACACCTCCTGCTGACGGTTCTCGGAATTGGACGGTCCGCTCATGAGTTGCAGGTAGTCGACCATGATGAGGCCGATATCGTGTTCCGCCTTGAGACGTCGCGCCTTGGCGCGCATTTCCAAGAGACCGATACCCGGCGTGTCATCGATGAAGATTGGCGCATGACTGAGAATACCCGCAGCTTGCGCCAAGCGCGGCATCGATTCATCGAGCGCCCTACCACCTTTCCGCAACGCCTGCGCGTCGATGAGCGCTTCACTGGCGAGCATACGCTGCACCAGCGATTCCTTGCTCATTTCCAGCGAAAAAAACGCGACACCGGTCTTGGCCGTGATTGCGGCGTGCTGCGCGATATTCAACGTGAACGCGGTCTTGCCCATTGACGGACGGGCCGCCACAATCACCAGGTCGGCCGGCTGGAAGCCCGAGGTCAGATTGTCGAGGTCATAAAATCCACTGGGCACCCCGGTAATGGCGGATTCGCGCTGGGCCAGGAGTTCCAGCTTCTCCATGGCGGGCCAGAGCAGTTCCTTGATGCGCGAGAAGCCGGTGCGTTCCTTCGACTGACCCAGCGAAAAGATGCGCGCTTCGGCGGAATCGAGCAGGTCGGACGCGGTGGTGCGCCCTTCAAAGGCTTCACTGACGACTTCCGTCGACACTTCAATCAGCCGACGCAACAGCGCCTTTTCCTTGACGATGCGCGCGTGATACTCGACGTTCGCCACGGTGGGCACCGCGTCCAGCAGGAATGCCAGATACTCGCGTCCACCCGCGTGCGCCAACTCGCCGCGCCGTTCGAGTTCGTCGGCCAACGTCAGCGGGTCGATGACCCCGCCGCGTTCGGTGATGGCATACATCGCCCGAAAGAGCCGACGATGTCCTTCCTGATAGAACATCGTGTCATCCACATGCTCGATGGCGCGCATGACCGCGTCCGCATCGAGCAACATGGCGCCCAGCACGGCCTGTTCAGCTTCCTGCGACCAAGGCGCGAGACGCTCCTTGTACGGATTGCGCACTGCGGGGACGGCCGACGGTCCGGGAATGGCGAGACTGGTCATGGGCGGAGTCTACTGGTCGCCAACGCGGCGGTCAGCAGCGCGCGAGGCATCAAGAATTGAACGGGCGAGCTTCACATCGTCCCACGTGGGCCGTTTCCAGGCATCGTTGCGCAACAGCGCTGCCGGATGATATGTCGCGATCACGGGAATGCCACGATACTGGTGCACGTGTCCGCGCAACTGTCCAAGTGACGTCGAGGTGCCGAGAAGTGTCTGCGCCGCGAATCGTCCGAGGGCCAGGATGACCCGTGGCCGGATAAGCTCCACCTGTCGCTGGAGAAACGGCCGGCAGGCCGTGACCTCCTCCGGCAGCGGGTCACGATTCGCCGGCGGACGATGCTTCAGGACGTTGCAGATGTACACGCTGTCCCGGGAGAGTTGAATCGCCGCGAGGATCTTGGTGAGGAGTTGCCCCGCTTCACCCACGAACGGTCGGCCTTGCTCATCTTCCGTCGCTCCGGGCGCTTCACCCACGCACAGCAATTCAGCGTGCGGGTTGCCTTCACCCGGCACCGGATTGCGCGCGGTCGTGTGCAACGCACAGCGCGTACACAGGCGGATCAGTTCCGCGATGGCCTCCAGGTTGTCCACGCTCACCGAGGCGTGAGCAGTCAATCCCGCGACTGGGGCGATCTCCGGCTCGACGGACATCCCGGCCGGGATTCCCAGCGTCATGAGCCACGGCGGCAGCACGGCGGCGCGGGGGGCCGCCGGCTGCGCCGGCGCGCTTCCAGGCGCGATGCCGGGCGATCCGACGCCTGTCGAGTCGGCGTTCCGCAACGTCTGTCGCCAGTCGCTGCTCGCGGCGGTCTCGTCGAATCGCGTCTCCGGAACTGACGGCGGAACGACCAATGGGGGAGTCGGCGCGGCGAGCGGCGCAGCGTGCATGGCGGGTGTGGCACTCGATGGCGGTACCATGGCGGATACGGGACCGCGCACCCCGCGGGGCGGTTTCGCCGTGGTGCGCGCGCCCAGCATGGCCATCACGTCGTCGACCGCCAGACTGTCGAGCACGAGTTCCGATTCGCCGAGCTCGCGACGTTGTTCAAGATACAGGCGCAGGCGTTCTCTAGCGTCCATGCAGCAGGACCTCGACGCGGTCAAGAATGGCGTCGGCGACTTCGCGCTTGCTCTGCAACGGCAGGACCTCGTCGCGATCATCCGGGCCGACAAGGGTGACGCGATTGGTGTCCACCCCAAAGCCGGCGCCGGGTTCGGTCGCATCGTTGATCACCACCAGATCCATCGCCTTGTCGCGTCGCTTGCGGCGACCCTCGTTGACCGCATTCCCGGTTTCGAGCGCGAAACCGACAATGACGCAGTGTGGCGGCCGCACGTCTCGCGTGGTCAGCAGGATGTCCGGCGTGGGGGTTAACGCGATGGCGCCTGGTGCTTGCGCCTTCTTGATCTTCGCTTCGGCTGGCGCCGCCGCCGAGAAATCAGCCGGCGCAGCCGACATGACAAACACATCGGCGATGGGCAACGCCTCGGCGACTGCTTCGCGCATGTCGTGTGTGGTGGCAACGGAAATCAGGTGCGCGCCTTCCGGTGACGCCACCTCAAGCGGTCCCGCAATCAACGTGACTGCGGCACCACGTCGCCAGGCAGCCGCCGCGATTTCGACACCCATGCGTCCACTCGACCGATTGGAGAGGAAACGCACCGGGTCAACGGGCTCACGCGTCGGACCGGCCGTCACCAGCACACGTCGTCCGCGCAACGCCGACGCCGGTTCCAGCAGTCGGCCAATGTGCGCGAGGATGGCCTCAGGCTCCGGCATACGTCCAGGACCGCTGCCCTCACCGACGGCCAGGGCGCCCGTGTCGGGTTCGAGCACATGATACCCGAGCGCGCGCGCCGAGGTGACATTGTGCCGCACCTGCGGGTGCGCCCACATGCGATCGTTCATCGCCGGTGCCAGTAACACGGGGGCGGTTGTCGCCAACAGACACGCCGAGAGCAGGTCGTCTGCGTGACCGCCAACCGCTCGCGCCAGAAAATCGGCCGTTGTCGGCGCCACGATCACGACCTTGGCGGCGCGGGCAAGCTTGATATGATCAAGCGCGTGTCCAGAGGCAATCAGTGCCGAATGGACCGGGCGACCGGTGAGCGCTTCGAACGTGACGTCTCCAATGAACTCGCGCGCGGAACGCGTCAGCACCACGTCGACCTCGGCGCCGGCTTGCGTGAGCAAGCGGGCCAGCCACGCCGATTTGTACGACGCGATCCCGCCGGTCACTCCAAGCAGAACGCGCTGACGATCGAAGGGACGCACGCGACGGGGGGAGAAGGACGGCGCCGCGCCGCGACATGGGTCGCGGCGCGGCGCGGAGACTGCAGGTGGTGGGTGGCTCAGCCGGGCTTGCGGCGCGGCATCACCCGATACTCGATCTCACCCGCTGACAACTCTTCGAGCGCCCGAGTAGTGAGCTTCTTTTCGTGCAGCGACCGATCGCGTGGAAATTCGTTGAGCACGCGCGCGAACTTCGCGGCGATCAGGACACTGAGGTACTTGTTCGTTGCGTGCTTCGCTACTTCTGCTGGCGTGAATACCTGCATGCGTCAGTCGCCCTTGGTAAAGTCGTTGATTTCCAGTTCCAGCTGTGCGATGAGCGCTTCGACCTGTGCCTCGACTTCATGCACACGATCATGTCGCAACCCTTCCGCATCGATGATGGCACTCACCTGATCAACCGCGCGCGTGAGATCGTCGTTCACCACCACATAGTGATACCGACCGACCTCGCCCAACTCGGCGCGCGCATTGCGCAGGCGCACTAACAACCGCTCCCGACTCTCGCTCTTCCGACCGGCCAGTCGGGTCTTGAGGACCTCGCCAGACGGTGGCAAAACAAACACCATCACGGTGTCAGGAAAAGCGGCATGAAACTGCCGCGCCCCCTGAACATCGATATCCATGAGCACGTGTCGACCTGCCTGAAGTACCCGCGTCACTTCCGCCCGCAACGTCCCGTACAACGACCCGTGCACTTCGGCCCACTCAGCGAACTCGCCCGCCGCCCGCGCGGCAAGAAACTGCTCAGGGCTCATAAACTGATAGTCGCGTCCGTCCACCTCACTTTCGCGGGGTGGGCGCGTGGTACAACTGACAGAATAACCCACATCGGTCCGGCGCTCCAGCAAGCGGCGCGCAATGGTGGTCTTTCCACCCCCGGACGGTGCGGACAGAATGACCGGAAATGGACTCACTCGAGGTTCTCCACCTGCTCGCGAATCCGTTCCAGTTCCTCTTTGACCGTCACGACCTCGTGAAGGATAATCGAATCGGCACCCTTGCTTCCGGTGGTATTCGCCTCGCGCAGCATCTCCTGCAAAAGGAACCCAAGGCGCTTGCCGATGGCCTCACCGGCCCCATCGGCAAGCGCGGTCCGGAATGCCGTGATATGCGAGCGGAAGCGATCCATTTCCTCGCTGACATCGAGCCGGTCGGCCAAAATGGCGATTTCCTGGGCGAGTCGCCCTTCATCGATGGCCAGACCCTCTGTCAGCTCACGAACGGCCGCGCGCAGGCGGTCACGCTGCGCCACGAGTCGCTCGGGTGCTCGCGCCGCGATTCGGGTCAGAGAGGCCGCCAGCACATCGAGGCGCTCGGCAAGGATGGCTGCGAGCCGATGTCCTTCTTCGGCCCGTGCTCGGCCGAGTTCCTCGAGTGCCTTCTCGACGATGACCACGAGCTCCGCGGCGGTTCCTGATTCCTCATCATCCTTGGGCGACGCGATCACGTCGGGCATTCGCAAAACGGTCGCGAGGTCGACCCCGCCATCGAGTGCGAAGCGCTGTTGGATGGCGCGCAGATTGGCCACCACCTCGGCCAAACGGCTTTCGTCGATCGCCGCCGCGGCGGCCGCAGTGCGCTCCGCACGGGCGGTCAGTGTCACGTGTCCGCGACTGACCCGAGCGCGCATGGCTTCGCGCACGTCCGCCTCCCAGCGCGCAAACGGGCCAGGCAACTTGATGCTGGGTGAGAAGAACCGATGATTCACCGTGCGGACCTCCACGCTGACGCGTGCGGACCCCACTATGCCCTCGGCCTGCCCGAAGCCGGTCATGGATCGTATCATGCCGGCGGCAATGAAACGCCTCGTGGCGGCGTCGTCAATCGCCGGTCGGCCTTCCATCCCACTTGCCGGGCGCAGCCGGTCAATTCCAGAACTCCCATCGCACTCCGTACATCTGCACCATGGGCGGCATGGTTATCCCCGGAATCTGTTCGTAGGCGCGACCGGTGATGTTCTGGTATCGATAAAAGATGGTGGCGCTCTGAATGCGAATTTCCAGTAACCCGGTTACGACCTGCGAGTTGGTGGCGACGCGCGGCGTCAACCCCGACCCGGACGCAAAGTAGAACGGTACCGAACCGCGCAGTTCGTGAATGACGCGGGTATTGATCGTGAACTGGCCCTTGGGAAAGTGACCCAGCCAGTTGCTGACCAGCGCGAGTTCGGTGCGCACCGATGTTCGGGGGCGCGAATATTGCGCCTGCTGCCAGTGCACCGCTTGTACGTCGATGGACAGAGCTTTGTAGAGCGCACCACGTCCGGATGCCACGAATCCATTGGCGGCGACGGATGGTACGTTCGATGTCGGTGCACCCAGCAATACCGGGGAGTCGTATCGGGTCGCTCCGTCGCGCAGGATGCCGCCGCCAAGCCAGAGACCGCGCAGGCGCACCGCGCCTTCGAGTCTCGTGGACGTCAGTGCCGTCCGTGCGGTGTCGTGATCGGGTGTACGGCGCGATTGCGAGGCCACCACAGTCAACCAGGGCACCGGTTGCGCCCGCACGGTCAGGTCGACTTGCGTCAGTGAATCAAGCGGACGCTGCTCGCCATATACCGCCACCGCGTAGCGCTCGGTGCCGGCCCCGGCCCGCAGTGCCGGCGCATGGTATGACGTGCCGGACACTGGACGCACGCGATCGACGGCAGACACGTGCCATAGACGACTGCGATAGCCGACCGCGAGAATCTGCTGCGTCCGTGCCTCGGTGGTGTCACGACTGGCGGACGAGTCCACCGTGGTTCCGGTCGCCGCTATCCCCTCCAGGCGAGTCCGCAACGCACCCACAATGGCGTGTGTCCACAATCCGCGCGCGGAGTCGCCGTACGCGAAACGGGCAAAGCCTTCTCGGCGGGTACCCTTGTAGGCTGGCAGGTTCGTGAAGCCTTCACGCGCCGACTGCGGGTCGCGGTTTCGCGACGTGGCAGAACCTTGTGCGTCGATCGTGAACCGGCCTCGAGCCCATCCGGCGCGAAGGTCCAGCAGTTTGCCATCGCCGTCTCCGGCGCCCTGTGCCGTTCCCGTGGTGGTGAACGCCGATACGCGTCCGGACTGCGTGGCCATCTGCTGACCGATGAACTGCAGTGAAAATCCATTCGAAAAGCGACGCGCGAACAACCCGCGAAATCCATTGGTGTTCAGATCACCCGTGAAGATATCGACGCGTGTAGAAGCGGTGGTTCGCTGAACGGTCCAACCACGAAGCCATACGCGCACTTCGCCGGCGACGCGTTCGACGATCATCTCGTCGAGGTTCCAGATGGGAATGTCCGAGAGATCGAGGACGCGGCCATTGCGCGCCTCGATGGCGTCGCGTTCGACCCCGTCAAAGAACACACGGATGCGCCGGAAATCCCCATTGAATGCGACGGCGTGAATGCCCGCCATCCAACGCGTCCGATACGAGGTGACACCCGGCACGTTGTCGAGAAGATCCGCCAGGTTGGTTGCCCCCGACATGAGGATCTGCTGTCGCGAGAAACGCAACCGATTGCTGAGTTCGACGTTGTCCGGAACTTCGAAGTGCGCCAACGGCGCCTTGATGGTGTCCGCGGCCTTGATACGGGCGATGCTGTCAACCCGCGCCTGGGCCAGTCGATTGCGCTCGGCGCGCACGCTATCCTGTGCCGCGCGAACCGCCAGGCTGTCGCGTGCCGTTCGCTTGGTACTGTCCGGCACGACTTGCGCGCCAAGCGAACGGACGGCAACGCCGACCATGAGGACGCCGATCGCCCGCGCGAGCACGAGACGTCCCCGACGTGCGCTCAACGGGCGCGGGCGCGCACGAATTCGACGAACGTCCCGACGGGCGTTCCCGTCGGGCCTTTCGGCAACCAGCCGAGATCGGTCTGCGAATAGGCCGTTCCGGCGACATCGAGATGCACCCACGGATATCCGTCCACGAATTCCTTGAGAAACAGGGCGGCCGTGATCGATCCACCCGCCCGACCACCCGTCTGGCGGACATCGGCGACGTCCGATTTGATCTGCTCTTTGTAGTCGTCCCACAGCGGCATCGGCCAGCCCGGTTCGCCGGCGCGTTCGCCTGCAGCCAATACCTCGTCCACGATATTGCGTTCCGCACCGAAGACTCCCACCGCGCTGTGTCCGAGCCCGATGACGATCGCGCCGGTGAGGGTGGCGGCATCGATAGCGACGGCCGGGTTGAACCGTTTGGCAAACACCAGCAGATCCGCCAGCACCATACGCCCCTCGGCATCGGTGTTGACGACCTCGATCGTCTTGCCGTTCGAGGCCCGCACCACATCACCCGGTTTGTACGCCGTGCCGGACAGCATGTTCGTCGTGGAGCCAACGATGCCTACGACATTGATCGGCAGCTTCATCCGTCCGATCGTCTCCATGGCGCCCATCACGCCGCCAGCACCGGACATGTCGAACTTCATCCACTCCATCTCGGGAGCGGGCTTGATCGAGATACCACCGGTATCGAAGCAAATCCCCTTGCCAATCAGCACCACCGGCTGCTGATCCGACGCGCCGCCGCGGTATTCGAGCGCCACCAGTCGCGGTTCTTCCGGGGTCGCCTGGGCAACCGCGAGAAACGCGCCCATGCGTTCTTGCGCCAATTCCGCCCGGCCGAGAACGGTAAGGGTCATGTTGTGGCGAGCGGCAATCTCGCGACCAACCTCGACAAACGTGTCCGGCACGCAGTAGTTGGCCGGCATTTGACCGAGCCGTTTCGCAATCGCCTGACCTTCACCAAGGGCAACTCCCGCGTCGAAAGCGGCGCGCGCGCCGGGGGTGTCGGGTGCCATGATGGTTGCCGCCGCCAGCGGCGAGCGCCGCTCCGCGTCGGGAGGTGGTGTGCGGAGATCCGCATACTCCCAGGCGCCCGCCGCCGCGCCAATCGTCAGTCCTTCAATGGCCTCGTCGGTCGCATCGGCGGCATAGACATGCATCGCACCCGTGCCGAGCTTCATGGCCTGTCGCGCGCCAATGGCGGCGGCGCGTCGCGCGGATGTTCGCGTCAACGGCGGCGCGCCACGCCCAACCAACAGCGCGCGCAATATGCCCCGATCGCCACCGATCACCAGTAGCGTTTCGTCGCGTCCACCGCGGAAGTCCCTGCGCGCGATCGAACGCGAGATCGATCCCCCGAGCGCGACATCGACGGCGTCGAGTTCGGCGTTCAACACCGGTGGTTGCGGCAGCACGATGACCAGCAGCGGCGTCTCCACGGCTGCGGGTGTGTTCTGTGCGATGTGGAGTGTCAGTGGCATAGGTGCGACCAGGGCGAAAGTGACAACAACGTCGGGCGTCCAGACGCGCAAGCTAGAAGGCACACGCCAACGACGGCAAGCGAGTGCCGGAACGACAAAGCGCCTGTCCCACCGATGTGGAACAGGCGCCTGTCAGCAACTGGGGCGGGAGGAGTCGAACCTCCAACCACTCGATTAACAGTCGAGCGCTCTGCCATTGAGCTACACCCCATCGCGCACGAGCGTGCGGTACCGCCACGACACGGCGATCAAGGTATCGCCACCTCTCGCATTCCGAAAAGGGGTCGAATCAAAGTGCCCAAGCCGGGGGTCGAACCCGGATACCCTTGCGAGTGGGGGATTTTGAGTCCCCTGCGTCTGCCAGTTCCGCCACCTGGGCACGCGCGCGACTGCAACGGCAACCGCGGCACGTCTGACAAGTGTAGTCGGCACCGCAGCGGATTTCCACCGCCTTGCACGACGAGTTCGCCGGACCGATCGTCAGCCGGGGGGGCGCTGCAAGCGTCGCACCCCAGGACGCACAAGCGCCGCCCCAGAGGAATCGGGGTCCAGCCGACGGCGTTGCAGCTCCTGCATGCTCCGTCGCAACTCGTCCTGCAGACCGATATACCGCGCGCGTTGCGTGGCCGACAAGAACTTGGCCAGATCGCGCTGCTCGCGCTCCTGCAGTTCGATGCGCCGCCGCTCGAGTCGCGTCATGTCGTCGAGGAGTTCGGCGACGCGCTTCTCGTTGGCACGATCACCAGCCAACAACTCCTGTCGCATCGCGAAACGGGTGCTCATCTCGTCCGTGCGCAACGCGCGCCGATCGTCCTCGATGCGTGAGGCTACTTCCCGCATCCTGGCGAATTGCTCGTCAGTCAGGGCCAGTCGCTGCCGGACGACCTGATCGATTCGCGCCTGGAGTCGGCGCTCCACCTGCTGTCGCTGCTCGTCGGACAGTCGCGGATCGTTCCCCCGCATACCCGCGCGCGGCATCCCGCCCCGCGGCCGATCGACTGGCGGAGGCCCACCCTGCGCGCTGATGGAGTTGAACGCCGTTCCCGCCACGAGCACAGCCACGGCCAGCGTCCGTCGCATCCTGTGCATGGTCATTCCGCCCCTCCCCGGGATGCCGGCAGGATGGGGGTCGTGGTGACCCCTTCGGTCGATGTCGCGCCATCCCACTTGTCGAGTCGATCGAGGACCCGCTGCAGCTCCTCGTCCGAGTAGTTACTCAGACCACCGAACGACACCGCGGTCGCGATCGAATCGGTCCCGTTCGCGACCATTCCGGGCACTTTCGGACTTGCGGGCGTATCGACACGCTCGACCGCATTGGCGAACCGCATGCTGTCCGCCCGACCACCGCCGACCATGGTCACGCCTCCCGCGCGCACCAGCATGATTGACCAGCCACCGGCGATGATGACACCAATGGCCGCGGCCATCCGCCATACGCCGCGCGCCCGCCATGTGGCTGCCCGCGAGGACGGCGTGGCGGCCACTCGGTGGGCATCAAGCGAAATCACGGAGCCATCGTTGGTACCGACTGTCCGCGCGTTCACACGCGGCAGCTGCGCGACGATCCTGGCCACGTCCACCGGTGCCACAAGGGGCCGAATCGCGCGAGCGATGCGCAGCAGCGCGAGTTCCGCCGCGCATTCGCTGCAGGCATCGACGTGCGCCTGCACGCGCAAGGTCTCCACCGGCGACAGGGCGTCGGCGGCGAGATCCGGTAGCAGGTCACGAATTTCCGCGTTTCCGCAGTCAGTCATCGAGAAACTCCTTCACCGCACGCATCGCGTTGTGATAGTGCACCCGCGCCGCTCCTTCGGAGGTATCCAGCACTTCCGCAATCTCCTTGTAGCTGCGCCCTTCCTGCACCCGCAGCGTGAAGACGTCACGCTGCATCCGTGTAAGTCCGGCGATGGCCGTGGCCATTCGTCGGGATGTTTCATCCGCCACCAGCGCATCCAGTGCATCGTAGCCACTCGCCGCGTGTTCGTCCTCCACCTCGACATCCTTGCTGCGACGCGCCGACGCCCGCCGCCGGTCGATCACCAACCGGCGCTCGATCGTAAACAGCCAAGTTCGCAATGAGCTGTCCGACCGAAACGACTCCAAGGCGCCGAACGCGCGAATGAACGTGTCCTGTACGAGTTCGTCAGCCTCCTCACGCATCCCCAACCGAATGGCAAATCGGGCCAAGGCCGACGCGTGCCGTTCCACGATGCTCGTGGCGGCCCGCTCATCCCCTGCCTTCCATCGCTCGATGAGCGCGCGGTCGAGCGCCGCATCGTCTTCCCGTTCGGCCTCGATCATACGCGTCGGTAGATTGGACGACGCGGCCGGGCCCGCGTTAAGGTCCTTCCCCAGACCGGAGTCCGTTGACGGCAGGGCGCTTCCGAATGGACCTTGGTCCACCATACGGGGGACGGTCGGTGCCTTGTAACCCTCAAACGCCTCTCCAAGTGAGTATCAGGTGACCGGCATCCCGAAGATCATCGCCCACCGCGGCGCGCCGCGCGAGGCCCTTGAGAATACCCTGTTGGCCTTTCGGATTGCGCTGGATCAGGAAGCCGACGGCATCGAACTGGACGTCCACGCCACCAAGGATGGTGTGGTGGTGGTCCACCACGACCCGGCCGTTCGGGTCCTTGATGACGGAGTTTCGAGGGTCGTCCCGATCTGCGAACTGACGGCCGCTGAAGCGATCGGCCTGCCGCTGGCGGGTGGCGCCACGATGCCCACGCTCGACGAGACGCTGGCCTTCATTGGGGCTCGCGCCGTGGTGTACATCGAAGTGAAATCGGCGGGAATCGAAGGCCCCTTGATCGACTGCCTCGACCGACATCAGGGGAGCCGGTTGGCGATACACGCCTTCGATCACCGAATCCCCGTCGCGGTCCGCGCCAAACGCCCGGACCTGCCAATCGGCCTATTGAGCACCAGCTATCCACTCAGTCTCGCCGGATTCCTGGGAGGAGCCCGTCCGACATCCCTGTGGCAGCAAGCACACCTGATTGACGCGGCGCTTGTCACCGAGGCTCACGAACTGGGAACGCGCGTGGTGGCCTGGACCGTGAATGACGTGGTCCACGCCCGAGCGTTGATTGCCATGGGCGTGGACGCACTATGTACCGATACCCCTGGCCTGCTCCGCACCGCGCTGGGGGCCTGAGGCGGGGGCCTAGGCGCCCGGCGGCGTGGATTCGGGTGGCGTGGCCGTTGGGTTCGGCGTGGTTTCGCTTGCGGCCGGTTCGTCCACACCTGCCTTTGCCCGAGCCTCGGCGAGTTCGGTTTCGAGTCTTCGTGCGTCTGCCTCACGCGATCGCAAGGCGCCGGCAAGTCGCTCTCGGGCATCCGCATCGAGGTCCGCACTGCTCTCCCAAGCCCGGAAGACCGCATAGCCGAGCGCCTCAGCGGCCTTGTCTGCCTGTTCGCGGGCCCGATACGCATCGATGCGCAGCTTGCCTTCGTCGAAGACGTCTTGTGCGGCTTTTCCCGCCTTGTCGATGCCTTCTTTGACCTTATCCCAGATCGCCATGGTACCGCTCCTACGACAGAGTAGTGGGTCGTGAGTCCTGCAGAGCCAGTCTGCCCTGCCCCTTACGTGTTCCGGCGTGGTGGAGTTCCGGATTGCGTTCAACCAACGAAAAAGGCCCCCGCCGAAGCGTGGGCCTATTTCGATTGTCGTCCACTCACGCTCAGGCCTGCACCAACTCCTCGACGTACTCGACGGGGAGGACGCTCACCTTGAAGCGGCGCTTGTTCTTGTGCTGGAATTGCACCACACCATCCACAAGCGAGTAGATCGTGTAATCCGTGCCCATCCCGACGTTGCTGCCCGGATGCCACTTGGTACCGCACTGACGGAGAATGATGTTTCCCGCCGTCACGAACTCTCCGCCGTACTTTTTGATACCGCGGTACTTCGGGTTCGAGTCGCGGCCGTTGCGTGAGGAGCCGACGCCTTTCTTATGTGCCATTGCTAAAACTCCAGGAGGGAAGCACGCGAGGTCGCGCGCCGCCGGCGCTCAGCCGAGGGTGATGTCCTTGATGCGGACTTCCGTGAACTTCTGCCGATGGCCCTGCTTGCGGGCGTAATTCTTCCGGCGCTTGAACTTGAAAACGATGACCTTGTCGTCGAGGCCGTGCTTGACGATCTCGCCAGTCACTTTGGCGCCGGACAGCGTCGGGATTCCCGTACGCACGGTCGAGCCATCTGAGCCGAGGAGGACCTCGTTGAACTCGACAGCCGTCCCAGCGTCACCCAGCAGGGAAGGAATACGAAGAGACTTGCCCGGCTCAGCCCGAAACTGCTTGCCGCCAGTGCGGATAATCGCGTAGCTCATGGTACCGTCGAGTGTAAGGCGTGTGAAACGTAGCCTATAAGGCTATCCCGCTTGGGGTTAGGAGTCAAGCGGAGAAAGACGGGAGACGGGAGACAGGAGACGGGAGACTCGCAGCCGGCTGGACGTCTCCTGTCTCCAGTCTCCCGTCTCCATTCTCCCCTTACGCCAGCGCGTACTGCTGAGTCACGTCCCGCTGCGCGCCCTTCATCACCAGCTTGATCTCGTCGGGTTTGAGCAACGGATCGTCCCGTAACTCGATGGCAAAGCCGGCCAGCTTCTCAAGCCGCTTCACGAAGTCGTGCTCCTGCTCGAGCACATGGAGCGCCACCTCCGGGTGAAACCGCAGGGTTACCGGTTCCTTGCGCCCCTCGGCCGCCATCCGTCGCACGGCCCGTTCCGTTCGCCGGACAATGGCCTCCGGTGTAAAGACACGGCCGGTCCCGGTGCAGGTGGGGCACGCCTCGGTCATGCTCTGCCAATGACTCTGGCGGACCCGTTGGCGCGTCATTTCGATCAGGCCGAGGTCACTGACCGCAAAGGCCCGCGTTCTGGCCCGGTCACGGCCCAGATGTCCCCGGAGCTCATGCAGCACACGGTCGCGATTCGACTGGGTCTCCATGTCGATGAAGTCGCAGACGATAATGCCGCCGACATCGCGCAACCGGAGTTGGCGCGCAATTTCCCGTGCCGCCTCGGTGTTGGTTTTGAGAATGGTCTTTTCGGGATCGCGCTTGCCGGTATACCGCCCCGAATTGACGTCGATCGACACGAGCGCTTCCGTAGGCTCGATGATCAGGTATCCGCCACTGGGCAGTTCGCAGCGCCGCTTGAAGATGTCCCGCAACTCGACTTCGATGCCCGCCTTGTCGAACAGTGGCACCGTGTCTTCGTACAGCTTGACGCGCTCCACGAGTTCCGGTGCGATGCCCGTGAGGTACTCGGTGATCTCGTTGAACACCTGCTTCGAATCGACGGTCACGCCTTCCACCTTTGCGCTGAACAGATCGCGCACGAGGCCGCGGGTGACATTGGTCTCACGATGCACCAGGGCCGGCGCACGCGTGAACTGCGTCTTCCGCTTGATGCGCGTCCAGTTGTTGATCAGCGTCTCGAGTTCGCGCTTGAACGTGTCCTGCGTCGAGTCTTCGGACACCGTGCGCACAATCACGCCGCCGACGTCGTCGGGCAGGATCTCCTGCACCATCTGGCGAAGGCGCTGCCGCTCGCTGCGTTCGTCGATCTTGCGGCTGACGCCGACCTTCGACGCAAACGGCATGTATACCAGGAATCGCCCGGCGAGCGACACCTGCGCCGTCACGCGCGGCCCTTTGGTACTGATGGGCTCTTTGGTGATCTGGACGAGGATGTCCTGCCCGCGCTTTAGCAGGTCCTGAATGGGACGGACCTCGCGACGGCCGCGACGGCCACCACCGCCGCCGCCGCTGTCCTCGCTGGCCTCCTCCTCCTCGTCGTCTTCCGAGACGTCTGCCGCATCGTCGACGACGACGTCGGCGGCGTGCAGAAAGGCGGACTTTTCCGTACCGATGTTGACGAAGGCGGCCTGAATACCCGGCAGCACGGCCTCGACCTTTCCCAGATACACGTCGCCGACCATGCGGCGCGCGTCAGGGCGATCGACGAGCAGTTCCACCAACAGGCCGTCCTCGATGATTGCGACTCGCGTCTCACGCGGGGTCGCATTCACCAGGATTTCACGCTTCATAATTGATGTCCGCGTACTGAGCGGCGGCGACTCCGCTTGACCCAGCTGGCGACGCACACGGTGATCCCACAGAACAGCCCGGCCATTCACCTCGGCAAGCGGCACGGACCACGTCACGGGCTCCCCCACCCTGCGCGCCTGATCGTTCATGCCACACGCGCCCGGTGCGGTGCTCACCCTGCGGGCGGTGCAGTGCGAATCTCGCAGAGCACTCGGCAAGCAGATGGCACACGTCTCGGGGGAAACGCGGCAGCATGCGATCAATGCACGTCGGCGTGACGCGCGGTGGGGCGATCGGCGGGCGTCGGACGTCGATACGCTGACCTCGTCCGGCCCCCGTCAGATACGCAAACGGCCCGCGAGTCGCGCGGGCCGCCGGCGCCTTATGCGACGGCTACGAAACAACGGCACTCCAAGCATCGGCAAAACCGGGCAACGCCCGAAGGTTACCCGGCGGTGGTCACTCCAGCAATCCCTTTGAGGAGATGTCGGCCAATGACGAGGCGCTGAATCTCGCTCGTCCCTTCGCCGATTTCGCAGATCTTGGCGTCACGCATGAACCGTTCGACCGGATAATCCTTGGTGTAGCCGTAGCCGCCGTGAATCTGGATCGCCTTGATGGTGGCCCGCATGGCCATCTCCGAGCAGAACAACTTGGCCATCGCCGCCTCCTTGCCGAACGGGTGGCCGTTCTGTGACAGCCAGGCGGCGTGGTACATCAAATGACGGCCGGCCTCGATCTCGGTGGCCATATCCGAGAGCTGGAATTGCACGCCCTGGAACGTCGCAATGGCGGCGCCGAACTGCTTGCGGACCGAGGCGTACTTGAGCGCCTCGTCAAACGCCCCTTGGGCGATCCCCAGCGAGAGGGCGGCAATGCCGATACGGCCCGCGTCCAGCGTCCGCATGAAGTTGACGAAACCCAGCCCCTCGGTTCCCAACAGATTTTCCGCCGGCACCTCCACATTGTCAAACAACAACTCGCGCGTATCCGACGCCCGCCACCCCAGCTTGTCTTCCTTCTTGCCCGACGTGAATCCGGCCATGCTCGGCAGCGTGTCGTCATGGCCCACGCCAAGGCTGCGACAGGTATCGAGATCGCACGTGTCCTTGGTGAGGATGAACGACGAAATACCCTTCGTGCCCTTCGACGGGTCCGTCACCGCGGTTACGACGAAGATTTCGCCGACGCCGGCGTGCGTGATGAATCGCTTGGATCCATTCAACACATAGTGCCCGTTCCTCTTGACCGCCGTGGTGCGCGTGCCGCCCGCATCGCTGCCCGCGCTTTCCTCGGTCAACCCGAATCCGCCCAGCACCGAGCCGCTGGCCAGCAGCGGCACGTATCGCTCGATTTGCGCTTTCGTGCCGAAGTTGACGATGGGCGACGTGCCCAGTGTGGTATGCGCACTGATGGTCAATGAGTGCGAGGCGTCGACCTTGCCCAGCTCCTCGAGAGCGATCATGAAACTGAGGGTGTCGAATCCGGCGCCGCCCATGTCTTCCGGCCACGGTACACCCATCAGTCCCAGTTCACCCATCCGCTTCACATTCGCCCATGGGAATGTCGAGTCGGCATCGTGCTGCGCGGCGACAGGGGCCACGTGGTCGCGGGCAAATGTCCGCACCATATCGCGCACGGCTTCATGCTGTTCAGAAAAATACAGTCGGTCGTCCATGGGGTTCTTTAGGTCCGTCGAGGGCGAGACAGCGTATTCACCGGGCGCGCCAGCGCGCGCTCAGGCAAACCGGCTGTGGTGCCAAGGCATCGATCGCACGCATCGCAATGATCACGCGCATCAGGGTCTCCGAAATAGCGCAGAACGAACGCGCGACGGCAAGCGCGCGTTTGAGAATAACGTTCCATGGCGTCCAAGCGTGCCAGGTCGGTCTGGCGTCGCCGTTCGACTGCGCGCCAGTCCACCGGCAGCCGGTCGGCGTCCATCGCCCGTTCATCCAGACGAAGGCTGGCGCCGGTCCGCGTCCACATCAGGAACTGTTCCGCTTCGAGTCGCTCCAGAACCGGGACGAGTGTCGCTGGCCCGCCGAAACCTGGTGGCAGGCCGTCCAGATCGACGGACGCCCCGGACTCCAGCCGCTTGCCCACCGCGCGCCACAGCGTCCGCAATAGCTCGCGATCAAAGTATCGGTCGCCTCCGAGCTCTGTGACGATGCGAATCGGCGTGGCCAGCAGACGCACCCAGACCCGGCCGGTGGTCGATGGTTCGAGGGTCAGTGCGCCGACGGCGGCCAGCACGCGCAGCGCGGCACCGACGGTCCGGTCACCGACCTTGGGCGGCAGTCGGTCGACCAGCTCGTCCGCTGACAGCGAGACCCTTCGCTCCCGATCGGCCGCAGCGCGCAGGACGCGCCACACGTGCTCTATGAGCGGGCGCGTCGGATTGGCATTGGCAATGAAGTACTCATGCGTGAACCGATCGGGATAGCCGTGCAAGAGCACGCAACGGCTGGCGAGACCGTCACGACCCGCGCGCCCGGCTTCCTGGTAATACGACTCCAGCGATCCGGGCATGGCATGATGCACGACCAGTCGCACGTCCGGCTTGTCGATCCCCATCCCGAACGCGCTGGTCGCGACGATGACGCGGGTGCGTTCCCTCATGAAGGCGTCCTGCGCGCACTGTCTGACGGCGTCGTCAAGGCCCGCGTGATAGGCCACGGCCTTGATGCGCGCGCGGACCAGCATGGCGGTCACGCGCTCGACGGCCTTGCGGGTCGGCGCGTACACGATGGCCGGCCCCGACGCATCGCGCAGCCACCGGACTGCCGACTGGTCCTTGTCCTGCTGCGTGCGCGTCGCGGCAACAGAATACGCGAGGTTCGTGCGATCGAATCCACCGACGACCAGGCTGGGCTCGCACAGCGCGAGCTGCGAAACGATATCCTCCCGGACATGCGGCGTGGCGGTGGCCGTGAGCGCCACGGTCTGTGGCGATCCCAGTCGTTCACGAATACGGCCGAGACGCCGGTAGCTTGGCCGGAAGTCGTGTCCCCATTCGCTGATGCAGTGCGCTTCATCGATCGCCAGCAAGGACACGCCGATCTCGACGAGCGTGAGCAGCGTCCGCTCCGCCTCCATGCGCTCGGGTGCCAGATACAGCAACTTCAGTGTGCCGTCGCGGGCGCGTGCCATGCGGTTGGCCACTTCCACGGACGTGAGGGTGCTGTTGATGAACGTCGCCGCGACTCCGCGACGATCGAGCGCGTCCACCTGATCTTTCATCAGTGAGATCAAAGGCGACACCACGACGGTCAGTCCTTCCCGCACGAGCGCGGGCACCTGATAGCACAGCGACTTTCCGCCGCCCGTTGGCAGCACAATCAGTGCGTCACGTCCCGACAACACGGACTGGACAGCGCGAATCTGCGGCGGACGAAAATCCGGATACCCGAACTGCGCGCGCAGAACGGCGCGCGCCGCGTCGAGCGTGCCCAACGCAGGTGGCAAGTGTCGAGGCACTTTGGTCGAGGTCCTCGGGAAGGAGGCGGGGCGAGGGCAGGCGATGGGTCGCGTGTTGCCCGATCGGTCGCGTCAGCATAGCCCCTTCGGGTCGACCAACCACCATCGTTCTGCCGCCGCCCTCATCCCTTGCGTGCCTACCCGCATCGGGCCACAGTCGCCGTGTTACACCGCTCGCGCAAAGTGTCCGCGCGTGAATGCACCGTCCAGCAGTCGGCGCGTCACGCCAAGGTCGGGCGTCCGGTCGTGCTGCAGCGCATCGAGTGCCGCGCGATAACCGCTCACAATCGCTGCGACCGGATCTCCCGGCACGTTGAATACCAGATGGTACCCTCGAATCCCGTGGTGCCACAGCGCCGGCAAATACTCGGACGCATCGATCGGCCGCGAATGCAGCAGTCGATTCCGACACGCGGAATCAGTCGCCACGGCAAACGTGTATCCTGCGGGGTCCGTGAGCGCGACATTCGTGTGCTTCTGCACACACAGATCTCGACAGGTGGTGGGCTTTCGATCGAACGCGGCAGAGAGGACGCAGTGTTCGATGGTCATCCCTTCCGGGCGGCCGTACACCAGCACGTCAAAGCCGGCGCCCTGCCAGGGCGCGACGAGCTGCCCCACTTCATCCGTCGTCAATTCAACGGAAGTGACCAGGCGACGGGCCCCCAATTCGAAGAGCAACGCCGCCGTATGCTGATTGAAGACGTTGATGGCGTAGTCGCCGATCACATCGCGACCGGCGCCGCCGAACTCGGCGACGAGGCCAAGGTGGCCACACAGCAACGGCAGGTCGAGTGCCATCCACTTGTCGAGGCGCCGGCGTTCTTCCGGGCGCACGATACTCGGTGTCCGCAACCGCAGTCCGATGCCTTGGCTGGCGAGTTCGTCCCGCAACGCCGACACCCGTGCCAGCGGCGGTGAAGGATGTCGAAGAAATGGATCCAGCACGATGTCGGTCGCACCGCCCGCCGCTGCCGCGCGCGCATCAGCCAGGTCGAAGACCACGGCGCGCACGCGGGCGTGGTCCTCAGCAGCACCGGTGGGGCGCGTCAATGCCGGCACCGACGTCCGTTGCACGACATCGGCGATGCGCGCATCGCGCACGGCGGCGTCGCTCGTGCGCGCCCAGCCCTTCTGCTCCATCAGTTGCTCGGTTGCCTCCTGGCGCAGGCGATTGAGCTCACTGACGGGGAGGAACAGTCCCTCACCCAACCCGGCCGCATCAAGCTGACCAAGCTTGAACGTCGTCTCGCCCAGCCGCCCCAGTTGCTCGCGTAGTTGCGTCACATCGAGGGCGCGTTTGCTGGCCGGGGCCAGAGGAACGGTTCCCCGCACCGTGACCTCAAGGTCGCCGGCACTCCACGAGATCTTGAGCGGTCCGCCGGCCTGACCGAACACCCGCACATCCACGCGCGTTACACCCACGCGTTCGGGAACTGGTACCGCAGCGTACGACGCCTGCGCAGTGCGAAGCAAGGTGGCGTCGCTGGAACGCACGACCCGCCACCCGAGCGGAACGTGCTGGCGCGGCGTCGCCATTCGGACGGAAATCACCTGCCGATGCATGCCATCATGCACTGACGCCGAGCGAACCACGCTGACCGTTCCGCCTACCGTCGCGCCCGCAGCGTCGTCGGGCCGCGCGAATCCCAATCCATCACCGATGGCAAGCGGCCGGGTGATTTCGACGACAAGATCACCACCTTCGCGCCCGACCACCGTTCCCAATTCGACACCCTTGTTGTCCGGCTGTGTCCGCGTGATGTAGTCGCGGCCTTCGCGACCTCCATACATGCCGCCGGTGTTGCCACGGCTGAAGATCTGCACCAGTGGTTCGATGGCCTCGGCAGTCGGTGCGATGCCGGTTTCGCCACGCGCCAACGCATCGAGCCAACCGCGATACGCCTTGGTCACGGTCGCGACGTACTCAGGCTTCTTCTTGCGTCCTTCCACCTTCAGGCACCCGACGCCCAGCTGCGCGATCGCCTCGAGGTGATCGTGGGCGGCCAGATCCTTGGCGGAAATCAGGTATCCCGAGTCGAGCGTGTCGCCGGTTGCCTCATCCGTCAGCGTGTAGTCCTTGCGGCAGGACTGCGCACATGACCCGCGGTTGGCGGATCGCTCCGAGATCATACCCGACATGAAGCACTGGCCGGAGTACGCGATGCACAGCGCGCCGTGGACGAATGTCTCAAGACCCAGTGCCGGCACCGCCTCGCGAATCTGGCGAATGTCCTCCAGGGTATTCTCCCGTGCGAGCACCACACGCTCAACGCCCAGTCGCTGCATGACACGCGCCCCGGAGCCATCATGCACGGTCATCTGGGTGCTCCCGTGAATCTCGAGTTGGGGATACACCGCCTGGATCAACCGCACGACGCCCAGATCCTGCACAATGGCCGCGTCAATGCCGCGATCCACGCACTCCCCGAGGTAGGCCAGCGCCTCGTGCAGCTCGGACGGCTTGATGAGCACATTGAACGTGAGGTACACCCGCGCGCCACGGGCATGCGCGATGGCGCACGCCTGCGCCAACTCGTCCAGCGTCAGTTGCGCGCCTTCGTCGCGGGCGTTGTACATCGACGCGCCGAGGTATACCGCGTTGGCGCCGTTCGCGACGGCCGCGCGAACGGCGTCAAGGGTTCCGGCGGGGGCGAGCAACTCTGGGATCGGAAGCATGAGGAAAGCTAAGCGCCTTCAGACGGGAGACGGCAGAATGGAGATGGGAGACGCGTGATGGCCGATCGATCTGGATTAGCTGCCCAAAAGCGCGGCTCCGACGGTCTACCGTCTCCCGTCTCCCTTCTCCCGTCTCGACGCGAAGCGCAGCAGCAGCGCTGCCGCCACCAGTGCAATCCCCACCCAGCGCAGCCACTCCATGCCGCTGCGCATGGCCACCCCGAATGCGGCGGCGCCCGCCACCAGTAACAGCAGGCGAACCCGGAGCATCATTGGCCGGGCAGCCCGGCCGCGCGCGCCTCGGCGTCGGGCACGTCGAGCACCATACGCAGCAGCGCGGTCGAAAACACCTTTCCCTGCGCGTCGGTCTTGAGCGAGAAGGTGCCGCCACCGTCCAAGGCGCCGTGCAACAGGAAATTGAGCGCACTGAGGTTGGGGAGCTCGTAGCGCACCACGTCGCCGGTGAGTTGCCCCGCGAAATGCTGTGCGACGCGCTCGCGGGTAACGTGGCGATCAAGCACCGAATACCACTCGGGCTTGAGCGCGATGAGTCCGACGTTTGCGGTGTCGCCCTTGTCGCCGCTGCGTGCGTGGGCGATGTCCACCAGGTGTATCTGCATGTGTCTACTCCAGGATGCGAACGGCGGTGGACACGGCACGTTTGTCGAGCAACGCCGGCCAGTAGGCCACGATCTCCTCGACCTTGGGGCGACCGGCCGCAAATCCGGTGACGCTGGGCGGGCCATTGAGTACCAGCGGGACGATTTCGCGCGTGAAGCGCTCGACGGCGGCGCGATCACTGCCACGCACGCCGATACGGAATTGCACTTCGGGTGCGTCCCGCCCATCGCCTGCGAGTGAGCCATGCGTGGCGTTGGCGCCGACGAATTCCGTCAGCACCTGGTCGAAGCGCAATCCCAGATTGTCCAGTCGCTCGCGCAACACGCGATCGGCCAACTGCGCCTTCTCCATCGCATCGGGCCACGCGTACACCAGCGAACCCACCGCCTTGTAACCGGCGCGATACGCGATGGAGACCTTGAGGAACGGTGTCGGCGGGCCGCCGGTGATCCCGTGCACGCGCACGCGGTTCTCCCCGTCGGCCGCCACATGAATGCTGGTGAAATCGGCGACGACATCGGGCGTGATGTAGGCATTCGGGTCGCCCATCTCGTACACCAATTGTTCGGTTACACTGGGCACCGAGACGCGACCGCCCGTGCCCGGGTGCTTGGTGATCACGAATGAGCCATCGGCCGATGCTTCAGCAATCGGATACCCGACATTGGCCAGATCGGGAATCGTGCGCCACTCGTGCAGGCAGTTGCCGCCGGAACTTTGCGCGCCGCACTCGAGGATGTGACCGGCAATGATACCGGCGGCGAGTCGATTCCAATCGTCGGCCGCCCATTTGAATTCGTGACGCAACGGCGCCATCGTGAGCGCCGTGTCGGTGCTGCGTCCCGTGATGACCACGTTGGCGCCTTGTTCAAGGGCCTCGACAATCGGTGTGGAGCCGATGTACGCATTGGCCGACAGCACGCGGTCCCGAATACTGCTCAGCGGCTCGCCGGTGTCCATGTTGGCTAACGGATGTCCGGCAGCAAGCAATTCATCGAGGCGGTCGAGGATATCATCGCCGCTGACCACCCCAATGCGAATGCGTCCGCGAACGCCCTGGGCTGTTGCCGCCGCCAATACGGCTTCCGCGCAGGCCGAGGGGTTCACACCGCCCGCGTTGGCAATGACTTTGACTCCTCGCTCAGCCACTGCGGGGAACACGCTTTCCATGGCGCCCACAAAGTCCCGCGCATACCCCATGCGAGGATCGCGCTCGCGTTGCTTCTGCAGGATCGACATCGTGACTTCCGCGAGGTAGTCGAGCATCAGGTAGTCGACCGGCCCGCCCTCCACCTGGCGTCGCGGGGCCTCCAGCCAATCGCCCCAGAATCCCTGTCCGCTCGCGACGCGCACGATGCGCGATGCGTCACTCATGACATCTCCATGCCGGATTCCGGCGCGCCGAAGGTCGGCATAGGGGGGAGCACGAACGCACCCAAGTGTGGACCCGCGTTGTGCGACGCGGCGCGCAACGCGAGTGCCAGAATTTCACGCGTATCTTCCGGATAGAGAATCGCATCCGCGAAACCACGGGCCGCAGCATATCGGGCGTCGAGCTGATGTTCGTAGTCCGCGCGCATCGCGTCGACCGACTGGGTCACGTCGGGCGCCGGCGGCGTACCCGCCTTACGCGCGGCGTCGATGGAGGGACCGTGCACCGCCTGAATGGCCGCCTCGCCTTCCATGACCGCCATGCGACCAGTTGGCCACGTGAACAGGAAATCCGGATCGAATCCCTGCCCCGCCATGGCATAGTAGCCGGCGCCGCTCGCATGGTTGACCGTCAGCACGATCTTCGGCACGCGCGCGCACGCCATGGCCTCGACAAATCGCGCGCCGGCACGGATGATGCCCTCGTGCTCGGCGTCGGGGCCCACCATGAACCCTGACACATCCTGTACAAAGAGCAACGGCAGTCCCTGCCGGTCACATCGCTCAATGAAGAAGGCGACTTTCTCCGCGCTCTCCGCGTAGATGATGCCACCGAAGCGCGGGCGCTCACCCGGACGACCTTTGACGAGTCCGCGTTGGTTGGCGATGACGCCGACGGGCATCCCTTCAATGCGTGCGTCGCCGCAAATCATCTCCTTGGCCAGGTTCGGCTGGAACTCGTCGAGGGCGCCGTCATCGAGCACCGAGCGAAGCAGCGCGCGCATGTCGTACGACATGCGATGATCTGCCGGCAGCAAATCGTACAGCGCGTGCGGGGGTTCGGCCGGCGGGCGATGGGCCGGCGTATCGTGCGAGCGGGGCTTCGGCAGCCGGGCCACCAGATCGCGCAACTTGGCAATACAGGCGTCGTCATTGTCGAGCGCATAGTGCGCCACTGCGGAAATCTCCGTGTGCGTGATGGCCCCGCCAAGCGTCTCACCATCCACGGTTTGGCCCGTGGCGCCCTTCACCAGATTCGGTCCACCCAGTCCCATGAACGACGTCCCCTTCACCATGAGGATCACGTCGCTCAACGCGGGCAAATACGCGCCGCCGGCCACACATTGCCCCATCACGGCAGCGAACTGCGGAATGCGCAGATACCGTCGCATGATGGAGTTGTAATAGAAAATGCGCACCGCGCCGAATTGTCACGGAAAGACGCCGCCCTGATACGGGAGATTTACGCCGGCCGAGTCAACCAGGTAGATGATGGGAATGCGGCAGCGCATCGCGACTTCCTGGGCGCGCAAGATCTTCTTGATGGTCTCAGGCCACCACGATCCCGCCTTGACCGTGGCGTCATTGGCCACCACGACGACCTCGCGCCCGTCGATCACCACGACGCCGGTAATCACACCGGCGGCAGGCGCCTGTCCCTCGTACTGATCGTAGGCCACCAGCAAACCGATCTCGAGAAATGGCGTGCCCGGGTCGCGCAGGCGCTCCACCCGTTCACGGGCGGTCAGTTTTCCCTGCCGATGTTGCTTCTCGATCTTGTCCGCGCCACCACCGGCGCGGAGCTGCGATTCAAGCGCGCGGACCTCGTCCGCGAGCTGGCGTAGCCGACCGCTCATGCGTCCTGCTGTTCGCGGGTAGCGAACCACTGGCGGATATAGTCGACGAGGTCCTGCGTGCTCGTGCCGGGACCGAAGAGGCGCGCCACGCCACGCGCCTGCAAGGCCTCCATATCCTCCTTCGGAATGATCCCGCCACCGGTGAGCAGGATGTCGTCACGCCCGGCCGCTGTCAGCAGGTCGTGGACGCGCGGAAACAACGTCATGTGCGCGCCGCTCAGGATGGAGAGGCCGACCACGTCGACGTCCTCCTGAATGGCCGCCGTGGCGATCATTTCCGGGGTCTGATGCAGCCCGGTGTAGATCACTTCCATGCCGGCATCACGCAACGCCGCCGCAACGACTTTGGCGCCACGGTCATGACCATCAAGCCCTGGCTTGGCGACGAGCACACGAATGGGTCGAGTCATCGAAATCCGCTCGGGGTGAATCGGAAAGGTATCAACGCGCTATCCTTCGCGTCGGGCGACGAGGAGCATCTCACCGGCTCGGCGAGTGAGCGGCCGGTCCGTCCAGGCATCAAAGGCCTGTTCAACAATCAATCCCACCTCGCACAGGCGCGCGGCCAATTCCGACGCTGTGTACAGTCGGATCCGGTGCGTTCGCTCGCCATCGCCACCGGGTCCGCGCCACGTGGAGGTGATCTCGAGGAATCCGCTCAGCGGGTCGAACGTGCGCTCCTGGCCAAACATCGTGCCGTCGGCGGTGCTCCACCAATCACGATGGAGGAATTTCGCCATGACCCCATCGCGGCTCCCACCGTGCCAGATGAGCACACCGCCCGGTTTGAGCACACGGGCGAATTCGCGCAGCACGCGAAGATCGTCGCCGGGACTGTCGAAGAAGCCGAACGAGGTAAACAGATTCACCACCGCGTCGAAGCGGTTGGTCCACTTCGACGGCAAGGTGCGCATGTCGCCCTGCGTGTAGCGCAGCGCGCGTGAGGTCCCGCGGGCCCGCGCAGCCTTGAGCAGGGTTTTCGAATAATCGAGTCCGTCCACCTGAAAGCCGGCCTCGGCCAGCAGATGCGCGTGACGTCCCTGGCCGCAGGGACAATCCAGCACCCGCGCACCCGACGGCAGTTCGAGCAGGTCAAGCAGTCTCGCCACTTCCCGGCGGTCCTGGACGAGATCAAACAGCGGCTCGTACTCGTGCAGGTACCGTGCATCGAAGTGGGTCTGCCACCACGGAAGGACCTTCTTGACTGGACTCAGAAGAACACCGGTTCGCGATACGCGCCAAACACGTCTTCCAATGCCGCGCGAATCTCGTAGAGGGTGCAATAGGCGCGCGCGCAGTCGAGGATGAACGGCACCACGTTCGACTCGCCGCGCGCCGCGTTTCGCAGTGCATCGAGGCGCGCCGCGACCACGGCACTGTCGCGGGAGGCGCGCACGGCCGCCAGTCGCTCCCGTTGCTCACGATCGGCCTCGGCGCCGATGCGAAGAATCGGGATACTCAGCTCGGGCTCATCGGTCACGAACTCATTGACCCCCACGACGAGCTTCCGATGCTGCTCGATCTCCCACTGCTGCCGCGCGGCGCTCTCGGCGATCTTCTTCTGGAACCAGCCTTCTTCGAGCCCCTTCACTACCCCGCCGATCTCGTCGATCTGCGTGAAGAGCGACTCCGCTTCGGCTTCCAGTCGGTCGGTGAGGGCCTCGACATAATAGGACCCGCCCAACGGGTCCATCACATTGGGGACTCCGGTCTCGAACGCGAGCACCTGCTGCGTCCGGAGCGCCACCTGCACGGCACTCTCGGTGGGCAGCGACAGCGTCTCATCCATGGAGTTCGTGTGGAGCGACTGCGTGCCGCCCAGTACGGCCGCGAGACCCTGATACGCCACGCGTACCACGTTGTTCATGGGTTGCTGCGCCGTCAGTGTGACGCCGGCGGTCTGCGAGTGGAATCGCATCATCCATGAGCGCGGATTCTTCGCGCCGTAGCGTTCCTTCAGGTGACGAGCCCAGATGCGACGGGCGGCGCGCAGCTTGGCAATCTCCTCGAAGAAATCGTTGTGGATGTCCCAGAAGAACGACAGACGCGGCGCAAAATCATCGACATCCAGTCCGCGGGCGATACCACGCTCGACATACGTGAACCCGTCAGCCAGGGTGAACGCCAATTCCTGCGCCGCCGTCGCCCCTGCTTCACGAATGTGGTAGCCGGAAATGGAAATGGTATTCCAGTGCGGAGCATGCTTGGCGCACCACGCGAATCCGTCGGCAATCAGCCGCAGCGCCGGCTCGATCGGGAAGCACCAGGCATGCTGGGCCATGTACTCCTTCAGGATGTCGTTCTGCACCGTGCCCTGAAGCTTGGCGGCGTCAACGCCCTGCTTTTCCGCGGCAGCGATGTAGAAGCACAACAGGATGATGGCCGGCCCGTTGATCGTCATCGACGTCGACACCTGGTCGAGCGGGATGCCCTCGAACAGGGTTTCCATGTCGGCCAGCGAAGAGATGGCCACGCCGCACTTGCCGACTTCGCCTTCTGATCGCACGTGATCGGAATCGTAGCCCATCAGCGTCGGGAAATCGAAGGCGACGGACAACCCGGTCTGCCCCTGTGACAACAGGAACTTGTACCGCTGGTTGGTCTCTCGTGCGGTGCCGAATCCGGCAAACTGGCGCATCGTCCACAGCTTGCCACGATACCCGGTGGGATGGATGCCGCGCGTATAGGGCCACTGTCCCGGCAGTTCGAACGCGGTTCCCGCCGAGTTCTCCAGATCAAGGGCCGTGAAGAGGGGCTCGATTTCGGCCGCGGAATTCGTGAATGCGATGTCGCGCGTGCGCCCGGCATCGAACTGTGATCGCCAGCGCCCGACTTCATCGCGCAGTTGATCGAGTTCCGCCTGCTGTTGGCGCACCACGTCTTCGAGATCGCGGACCGTCGTCATCAGTTGGTTCCTGGTAGGAGACTCGATACGGACGAGTGTTCAACGCCGGTGAGCAACACGCCGCTGCGCGCCCGTAACGCATCGGCCACCGAAAACGGCGCCACGGTGCCGGCTTCGAGCATCGGGAGTTGATGCTCCAGCCAGGTGAGTGTCGCCGCGTCGTGCCACAGGCGCTGGCGAAGTTGTCCTTCGACAACCTCCATCACGCGCTCCCTCAGACGCTGTCGCCGCCGCAACTGCAATTCACCGCTGGCCACAAGATAGTGGAAATGCCGGTCGAGGGCGTCCACCACCAGTTCGATACCCTCCCCCTTGGCCGCCACCGTTCGCAGGACCGGTGGCGTCCAGGCATCGACCGACTCCGGGTGACCGGCGCGCGCGGCCGCCTCACGGGCGGCGCGCGCCGGATTCATCGCTTGCCGTTGCGCGTCCCGGTCCCCAAGGCGCGACAGGTCAATGCCGTGGTGGGCAGGCGCCTGCATCGCTGCCCCCGTTCGCAACCCGAGCATCAACTCGATGTCGTTCCGCAGGCGGTCGGCCCCCGGTCGATCCGCCTTGTTCACGGCGAAGACATCGGCGATCTCCATCACACCGGCCTTCAGCGTCTGAATCGAGTCACCCGATTCCGGCACCAGAACCACCAGTGTTGTATCCGCCGCGCGCGAGATATCCAGCTCGCTCTGCCCGACGCCGACCGTCTCGAGCAGAATCACGTCCATACCGAAACCGTCGAGCACGTCGCACACTTCGCGCGTGGCCGTTGCCAATCCCCCCAGTGACCCTCGGGTCGCCATGGAGCGGATGAACACGCCCGGATCGAGCGCGACGTCCTCCATGCGAATTCGATCACCCAGCAGTGCGCCGCCGGTGAAGGGTGACGTGGGATCCACCGCGACAATTCCCACCCGCAACCCGGCCGTGCGATAGGTCCTGGCCAATCGCGTGGTCAAGGTACTCTTGCCCGCCCCCGGTGGTCCGGTGATACCGATGCGACGGGCCCGACCGACCAGCGGGTGAATGGCCGAGAGCAACTGATCGAATCCCGGCCGATGGTTCTCGACGATGCTGACCGCGCGGGCGAGGGCCGCGGTGGTGCCTGCCCGGAAACCCTCGAGCACGCGGTCGATGGAGGTCGTCACGTGGTCGGTGAGTTCACACCGTCAGACGACGGCTCGTCGTGTTCATCGCGAATCTCTCCCACCAGTTCCTCCAACAGATCCTCTAAGGTCACCAGCCCCACCAGATGCGCGTGCTCATCATAGACGATCGCCAACTGCCGACGGGCCCGCAGCAATTCAAACAACAACTCGTTGGCCGGCTTTGCGGGCGTGGCGTGGCTCACCGGCCGCAGCGCTGGCATGCGCTCCCCCGCCAACTTGAACACGTCGAAGACATGGATCATGCCCACGATATTGTCGAGGGACTCGCGAAAGAGGGGCACCCGGCTATAGCCGGATTGGGCCATCCGTTCGGCCACGTCGCGCGCGGAGAGGGCGCTGTCAAGCGCGAACACCTCTGAGCGCGGGGTCATGACATCCGCCACGGTCTTCTCGCCGAACTGCATGACGCCGGAAATGATCGCCATCTCCTCGGTCTCCGCCATGCCCTCAAATGCGCCGTCGCGCAGCAAATCCTCAAGCCCCTCGCGCATCTCGTGCTCCGCACGCGGCGGCTGCCGCACGATGATCCGCGTTGTCGCCTGTGCAATCCGCAGAAACGGCGTCACGCACAGGTCCACCAGACGAAGCATCGGCACCAGCACCGGCACCAGCTGTGGCGCCCATCGACGGCCGATGGCGCGGGGAATAAGTTGCCCAACGACCAGCAGCAGCAGGAGACCGACGACGGCGTCACGCGCGAGGGCCCACGGGTGCGCACCTTCGGTGCCCGCGAGGATCGCGCCCCAGGCAAATACCGTCAACGTGATCCCCGTACCCGCCGCATGCGCGAGTCGCGCGGGCCGTTCGAGGTAGTGACGCATCGCGGGTGTTGCCGGCTGGCGGTGCTCAATCCAGTGCCGGAGCCAGAGGCGGCTCACCGCGCGCACCGCCGTCGCTGCGGTCGTGAGCACCGCGACCACCGCCAGCATCGAGAACAGGCTGAAGACGGGCACGATTACGCGTCCCCGCTCAACTGGGTGCCCGGCAGGCGTTCAAGGTAGATGCGTTCGATTTTCCGACGAATCACCCGTTCGACGATGACGCGAAACGGTCCGATCTGCAGCGACTCCCCGGCGCGAGGCACGCGACCCAGCAACTCAAGCACGAGTCCGCCGACCGTGGTCACATCATCGCGACGAAAATCGTGATGCAGCGCGTCCGACAGGTCATCAAGCGTGAGGCGCCCGGACACCCAGAAGCGCAACTCCGCTTCCGACTCAACCTGCCGTTCCTCGTCATCGTATTCGTCGCGAATCTCGCCGACCAATTCTTCGAGCACGTCCTCAATGGTCACCAATCCGGCAGTTCCACCGTACTCGTCCGCCACCACCACAATGTGTCGTCCGGTGGCGCGGAACTCCCGCAGCAAGTCGGCAATGCGCTTGCTGGGTGGTACGAAGGTCGGGGGACGCATGAGCGCCTGCCATCCGCTGGAAGGTTCGGTGTCCGCGATGGCCGACGCCAACAGGTCCTTGGCGTAGAGAATCCCGACGATTTCGTCGATCGATTCGTCGAACACCGGGACCCGTGAGTGCTGCTCACTCCGGAAATGATCCAACACCTCAGACCACGGTGTTTCGCGCTCAAGCCCGATGATATCGACGCGCGGCACCATCACTTCTTCCGCGGTGGTCTCCCCGAAATCGAACACGCCGAGCAGCAGCTCCCGTTCGTCACCGGAGACATCGGCGTCCGTGTTGATGACATCGCGGAATTGCGCCGCCGCCTCCTCTCGTCGCTCCACCGACCCTTCGGCGTCCGATACCGACTCGACGAACAGACTGTCGACCCACTCTCCGAGGCGCACAAACGGCCCAAATCCAATTTCGAGGAGGCGCGTGAATCGCCGCAACCGCTCGCTGGCCTGATCACCCAGGGCGTCACCGATGGCGCGCGCGGTGCTCTCGGCCAATGCCACGGTGATCAGCCCGGCGACGGCCAACAGGGCCAGCGCCTGCAACTCCGTGCGTTCTGCCAGCCCGAGGGCGAGCGCCAAGGCGCCGCCAGCAACACCATGACCAACCACGCGGGCAAAGGAGAGCGCGCGATGCGCGCGTTCTCGCGACGCCACGGGACGCGACACCGTAGGAAGCGGCACCAGTCCATTGCGTTCGCTGTGCGCCAGGGCCCCGTGGTCGGCCAGCAATGCACCATCCGCCACCGCCGCCAGAGCCGCCAGACCGGCGCCCCCTCCGGCGACCGCCCACATCGCGAGACTCACGCGCCCTCCCATCGACTGCGGTCGATCATACGCGGTGGGCGGGCGCGATCCAGAAGCGCTGCACCAGCTGCTCCTGGCGTCGCCACATCGGCGATTGCACCCGCGTCGCGTCGACGGGATGCTCCCACCCGCACGCATGGAGTACGCCGTGGACGACCAGCCGCGCCAGCTCCTCACGCACACCGACTCCGTGGGCACGCGCCTGTTCGCGCGCGACGTCAGGACAAATGTAGATGTCGGTGACGACCGCGCCGGCCGCATCGCCGGTCAGCGTGAAGGTGATCACGTCGGTCGCGCCGCGGTGTCCGAGATGGGTGCGATTCAGTCGCGCCATTTCGCGTGCGTTGACCAGGGTGATGGACACCAACGCGCGGGAGATACGGAGGGCGCCCAGCACCTGACGCGCCAGGGCTTCAAGTCGTGCGAGCGCCACGGGGCAGCGTACGCCATCGGCCTGAACGGCGACCGCACGCTCCGACATGCGCGTCATACGCCCGCAGCGTCGCTGTTGTAGGCGCGAATGATATCGCGCACGAGGCGATGTCGCACCACGTCGGCGTCGGTGAAGTAGTGAAAGCTGATCCCCTCAATCCCGTGCAGAATCCGCTCAATCTGCATGAGTCCGGAATCCTCGCGACTCGGCAAATCCACCTGCGTCTTGTCGCCCGTGATGACGATCTTGGAGTTCACGCCCAGTCGCGTCAGGAACATCTTCATCTGCAACCCGGTGGCGTTCTGGGCCTCGTCCAGAATGACAAAGGCATCGCCCAGTGTCCGTCCACGCATGAAGGCCAGTGGAGCGACCTCAATCGTGCGGGATTCAAGCGCCTTCTGAATGCGCTCGACGGGCATCAGATCATCCAATGCGTCGTACAAGGGGCGCAGATACGGATCCACCTTGGCCTGCATGTCTCCGGGAAGAAATCCAAGACTCTCACCGGCTTCGACGGCTGGCCTCGCGAGGATGATGCGACGCACACGTTTGCGCATGAGGGCATCCACCGCCGCGGCCACTGCAAGATAGGTCTTTCCCGTACCGGCCGGTCCGATGCCAACCACGATGTCGTGCTCACGGATCTGCTTGAGGTACTCCGCCTGGCCGGGCGTCTTCGCCTGCACGATGCGGCGGGCCCCCGGTACCACCAACGTCCCTGCCGTTGCGCCCGGCGCATCGACCGGTCGCTCGGTCAGCGCCAGGCGCAAGACGTCGTCGGCCGTGACGGTCCGACCGTCGCGCGCCAACGCCACCATGGCCACGGCCACACCTTCCGCGCGGGCGACCGCTTCTGCGTCTCCGGTCAGCGCCAGTGCATCTCCCCGAAGGGCCACACGCGCGCCGGTCGCTCTGGCGAGTTCCACGAGATTGCCGTCGTTCACACCGGCCAGCAGCAGTTGATCGGCGCCTTCGACGGAGACGCGCGTCGTCACCGGCACAATCGTCGCGTCGGTCACGGGCCCTCGCGCGGTGCGCGGAGGCTCAGGCCGAGTTCCTGCAGATCCGCCGCGGTGACGGACACCGGCGCGCCTTCGAAGAGGGAACGTGCAGCCGTGGTTTTGGGAAAGGCAATCACATCCCGCAGTGATGGGGCCCCTGCCAACAGCATCGCGATGCGGTCGAACCCAAACGCAATCCCGCCGTGCGGTGGCGCGCCGGCGCGCAGGCCTTCCAGGAGAAAGCCGAATCGCCGCTCCTGTTCCGCGGTGTCACCGATGCCGAGCAGCGCAAACATCCGCGATTGCACGGCGGGGTCACTGGTGCGGATGCTGCCGCCACCAAGTTCGGTGCCGTTCAGCACGACATCATACGCCAGCGCACGCCAGCGTTCCGGCTGTTCCGGATACGCCCGCATGTCATCGGGATGCGAGGCCGTGAACGGATGATGCACCGCCGCCAGGGCGCCGCTCTCCGGATCCTGCTCGAACATCGGGAAGTCCAGCACCCAGAGGAATCGTTGCGCGTTCGCGTCGACCAGCGACAGGCGTCGGGCGCACTCCTGCCGCACGCGGTCGAGGGCGGGACTCGCGATACGGTCGACGGCGGCGACGAACAGCGCGAGATCCCCATCCTGGAGCGCCAGGTCGGCGCGTGCCTGATCGGTGAGGAACTTGGCCACCGGCCCGTCGTACACGCCATCGACGCGCCGCAGGCGCAGCAATCCGCCCGCGCCCGCGCTCTTGGCCAGCGCCTCGAGTTCATCCACCTGCTTGCGGCTCCAAACGCCTCCGCCGGGCACCACCAGCCCGCGCACCCGGGCACCGGACTGCAGCGCCGCAGAGGTGACGCTGAATTCAAGCGGGCGAAAGGTCGCGCTGAAATCACGCAGTCGCAGGTCGTAGCGCAGATCAGGACGGTCGCAGCCGTAGTATTCCATTGCGTCCGCGTACGACATGCGCTCGAATTGCGACGGAATCTCATGGCCGGCCTCGCGCCAGATGGCGCCGATCAGCCCTTCCGCCAGCGCAAAGATGTCCTCGCGCTGGATGAACGACGCCTCGATATCGATCTGCGTGAACTCGGGTTGCCGATCCGCCCGGAGGTCTTCATCACGAAAACAGCGGGCGATCTGGAAATACCGATCGAAACCACAGCACATGAACAGCTGCTTGTAGATCTGGGGCGACTGCGGCAGCGCATAGAACTCGCCCGGGTGGACGCGACTGGGCACCAGGTAGTCGCGCGCGCCCTCCGGTGTCGGCTTGGTCAGAATGGGCGTCTCGAGTTCGAGATAGCCGCGATCGCTGAGAAAGCGCCGTGTGGTCTGCATCAGTCGGTGCCGCAGCACCAGATTCTGCTGCATCTCGGGGCGCCGCAGATCGAGGTAGCGGTGGCGCAAGCGCAGTTCCTCGGCGGGCGCTTTCTCTCCGCGACCACGCGCGACCGGCAGCGCCGGCGTGATGGCCGGCCCCACGACCGTCATCGTGTGAACACGCACTTCCACGGCACCGGTATCCATGTCCGGATTGAGTCGATCAGCCTCGCGCGCCACGACTTCCCCTTCGCACAGCACGACGGACTCCACTCCCACCGCAGCAGCAACCGTCGCCGCTTCGGCCGTGGACCACGCCGGTCCGAATGCGAGCTGCACCAATCCGGTCCGATCGCGCAGGTCGATGAAGATCAACCCGCCGAGGTCACGACTCCGGTGGACCCAGCCACCGAGACGAACGGTACGACCGACATCCTCGCGTCGCAGTTGTCCGCACGCATCGGTCCGCATCGACGTGGACATCACGGCCCGATCAGGCGCTTGTCCGCTCACTTCAAAGGTCACGTACCGCGCTCCTGCCGAACAGTGATGGTCGCAAAGGGGGTTAACCTTAGCAAAATACACGACTTAGCGCACCCGTGGTAGCGAACGCTCCGGTTGGCGGCGCGGATCCGTTGCTTGTTCAGACCGTTGTCACTGACTAGACTCAACTTCATGCGCCGCAAGTTCTTGTGCGGGCTTGCCGCGTTCGGGTGGGCCTCCGGGCTGTCCGCGCAGTCGGTGCCAGCTCGCGACCTCTGGGAGTTTCCGCTGGGAGCGGTGCTTGAACCGGCTGCTCTGGCGAGCGAGCCGGGCGGTGGGCTGTGGAATCCCGCGTCCATTCACCTTGCGAAAACAGAACGATGGCGCGTGGGTGTGGCGTCACTCGCGCCAACCTCCGATCAGGGCGTTGAGGGTCGCCTTTTATCGGTGAATGTGCGACGGCCCGGCGGAACCACGATCGGGTTTTCGGTGGCCCAGACGTCGGTTGCCAGCATTGTCCGCACGGAGACTGATCCGCAGGCCCTCGGCGACGTTCCGTATTCAAGTCTGTTGCTGTCGCTCTCGGCGGCCCGTGATCTCTTGCCACACGTGACGGTTGGTGCGGCGTTTCGTTACCGGGAGGGGCGCGCCGATCAACGGACCGACAATGCCTTAGCGGCGGATCTGGGTGTGCTCGTGCATTCACTCCCGGTGCGCGACGCACGTATCGCGCTGTCAAGCTTTCTCTGGCGTCCAGGCCGTGAGATCGACGATCGGCCGGCGGTGGTGATGGCGGCGGATGCGCGCGTAATGGGCGAGGCGGGTCGTGAGACGCGCGTGGGATACAGTTACAATGCCGTCAATCGCGGCGCGAAGGAGCACGGGCCGTATGTCGCGTGGCGATTCGACCGGGTGGACTTGCGCGGCGCCTATCTGCGAACCATCGCCTCAGGCCGCTCGGTCTCGCGCATCCGATCGGGCGTGGCGCTGCACTACGCGCGCTACGTAGTGGGTGTGGCGCGAGAAGAAGGCACCACGGGCCTCGGCCCCTTGTATCAATTCACCTTGAGTTCTCTCCTCCGTTGACGTCCGAACTGCCCGTCCTGATCGCGTCCACCCCGCGCGAGAATCTGCTCGACCTCGATCCCGAGGGCGCGCTGGCACGGTTGCGAGGGTGGTTTGCGGATCGTGGCGAGCCGTCGTATCGCGCGACACAAGTCTTTGCGCGACTCTGGCAACGGCCGGTCAATGCGTTCGCGGACATGACCGAGCTGCCCAAGCCACTTCGCGAGTCGTTGGCGCTTGCCTTCGAACTGCCAACGCTGGTTTTGGAGACCCGCCAGCGTTCGAGCGATGGGACGGAAAAGTTCCTGTTTCGGTTACACGACGGGCAATTGATTGAGACGGTGGCCATTCCGGATGACGACCGCATGACCCTGTGCATCTCGTCACAGGCCGGTTGTGCCCTGCAGTGTGCGTTCTGCGCGACCGGGGCGATGGGCTTCCAACGCAACCTGCAGCCGTCGGAGATTGCCGGTCAGGTGCGCGCGCTGCGTCTGCTGACACCGCCGATTCTCGCCACCAACGTGGTGTTCATGGGCATGGGCGAACCGCTCATGAACTGGTCGTCGGTGGACACCACCCTCACCCTCCTCAACGATCCGCGTGCGCTGGGTATTGGCGCCCGCCATATCACGATCTCGACGGTCGGCGTGCTCCCTGGCATCGTGGCACTCAGTGAGCGGCCGGAACAGTTCCGATTGGCCATTTCGATTCACGCGCCGACGGATGAACTTCGCCGGTCGCTGATGCCGATCAACATCAAGTATCCGCTGGCCGACGTCATAGCCGCCGCCGCGACCTTCGAGCGACGGGTCACGTTCGAGTATGTCATGCTCGGCGGGATCAACGATCAGCCGGAGCACGCGGCGCAACTGGCCGCGCTGGCACGCGCGTGTCGCGCTTTCGTGAACCTGATTCCGCTGCACCCCGGCGGCACGATGGGATTCACGCCGACGGCAGCTCCGGTGATTGCGGCGTTCGTGCGTGCGCTGCGCGCGCGTGGTGTCGAGACGGCCGTGCGACGAAGCCGTGGTTTGGATATTGCCGCCGCGTGCGGCCAGCTACGGACGGAACGCCTTGGTCGGCGCCTTCCAGTCGCTGCCCACCAGCACGGTGAAGTCCACATAGCGTAACGAATCGACGCGGGTCTCGATGGTGCCGGTGCCGAGCGCCCGTCGCAGCCGTTGTGCCCAATCGGCATGCCCGGTGTGCGTAAGGACCAATGTGCTGGTACGCGGTGCGCCCGCGTTACTATCGAAGTCGACCACGTCGTAGCCGAAGTCGCGCAGAACAAACGAGGCGCGTTTTGCGAGTCCCTGCGTGCGGGTGGCATTCAAAACGCGCACCCGAATGCGTGTGCCCCGTGGTGCCCGTGCCAACGTATCGGTCGTCATCGGCGGCGGCTGTATCGGCGGCTCTGACGCGCTGGTTGCCTGATACCATCCGGCCAGCGAACCGGCCGTCACCGTGAGAATCACCGCCAACGTGACCCGCTTCGGGCGCGAGACGCTCATCGCACGGCGTTCCACAACGCAATGGTCTCGGGTGCCAGACCCTTGCCTTCCCGAATCGCCCACTCCAGTCGCAGCCGCACAACCTGGCGAAACACGGCGTCGAACGCGTGCGGCACGCGCGCGGCAAGAAACGCCCGGTCGGCCTGCATGAACGGTCGCCCGGGCTCGAGAAAATCCGCCATATACAGGGCACGTCCGGCTTGTTCCCATTGCGCGTTCCCCACTGTGTGCCACTGGATCGCCTCGAGCACGTTCGCGCGCGACTCCCCCTCGTGTGCCAGCCGGGCGGCGGCGGCCGGGCCATGCAGCATCCCGACCGGTCGGTGCCTGTCGTCGGTCATCGCGCGCAACGTGACCTCGTCAGCATCGCGAAAGGCATCGTGCCATAGTCCCGCATCTCGCCACGCTGCCGACTCCTGCGGCACGACGTGCATCTGTTCCGCCCACTGGCCAAGCAGCCGCACGACGCGCGCGATATGTTCGCGGCGCTTCGGCGTCACTACGGCCCATGGTGGCAATCCATTGATCATGCAGCGTCGATGGCCGCGCGCAAGGACGCGGTGAGGGCGAGTGCTTCCGCGACCGAACGCTCGGCCGCGGTGACGATGGCACTTCCCACGATCACGCCGTCACCCAATTGCGCGACCGCGGCGGCCTGGGCCGGGGTTGAAATGCCGAATCCAATGCACAGCGGAAGCGTCGTCGCCGCACGCAACCGTGCTACGGTCTCCGGGAGATCTGCCGCAAGCGTGTCGCGCGCGCCGGTTACACCCATTCGGCTGATGAGGTAGATGAACCCTCCGCCATGACGTGAGATCTCCCTCATGCGAGACAGCGGCGTGGTAGGTGCCACCAACCGGACGAAATCCAGCCCGCTCGCGCCGAACCAGGCTTCCCGTTCCGGATCGGCCCCCACGGGCAAGTCCGTCACGAGCACGCCGTGCACGCCGGCGGCCTTGGCACGTTCAAGCACATCGGGTCCACCGGCAATCAGGGGATTGAGATAGCTGAACAGCACGATCGGCACGTTGACACGGGCGTCGGCAATGAGCTCCAGGGTACGGTTCAGCGTCATCCCTGCGTCGATGGCGATCTGCGAACTCCGCTGAATGGCGGGACCGTCGGCGAGTGGATCGGAGAACGGCACGCCAATCTCAATGATGTCCGCCCCCGCCTGTTCGAGACCGCGTATCAGGGCCAGGCTGCGTTCGCGATCGGGATGTCCCGCCGTGACGTAGCACACGAGCGCTCGGAGACCGGATGCGGCCAACTGCGCGAAGCGCGTGGCAATGACGGAAGACGTCACGAATTCAGGAGAAGTAATCGGCGATGCGGATGCCATGACGCTCTGGATCTTCGGTGCGGATGATCGTGCGAAGGTACTGTCCGTCGGCGCGCTGTTCGGTCAGGTCGCAGGGTGGCGCATCGGGCAAGCGATTGCCCTGGGCGTCCGAAAGCAAGCGAACGATTGGTCGGGAAAGTGCGATGGGGTCCGGGCTGGCGCACTGGACGATGGCGAGCTCAAACGTATCAAGCGTGACAACCGTGCCGGCGGGATAGATGCCCGTCAGATTGATAAACGCTTTCACCACGACTTGATCGAGGCCCAGGCGTGGATTGTCTCGCATGCCGCGCAACACGTCGGCGGGGGTCCAGGGGGCCTGCTGATACACACGAGTCGTAGTGGCCGCATCGAATCCATCGGCGACGGAGATAATCTTGCTGAACAAGGACAGGTGGCGCTCCCGGACCGGCTTGGGATAACCGGAAAGATCAATCCGCATGTGGTGCTCGTAGGCGGCCGTGAGCGCACGCCACGGTCGTCCGGTGCCGGTCGGCATCGCGCACAGCGTCAGCACGCCCTGCCAGGGGTGTGTCTGCAGGATGGCTCGTTCCGCATCATCGAGCTGGCCGCGCTTGTTCAGCAACTCGAGCGGCAACCGCGATTTGCCAATGTCGTGCAACAATGCCGCCAGACCCAGGTCAAGCAACTGAACCTTGGACAGACCCAGGCGCCGGCCGAGGGCGACCGAAAGAATGCACACGTTCACACTATGCACAAACGTGTACTCGTCGAACTCGCGCAGTGTGGTCAGGCCGATCATCGAGGCCGCATCCGTGAGAATCGCATCGACAATGCCCTGCACGGCCCGCTTGACGCGTTTGAGACCCGGACTGCGCCCGAGGCGGGCCGACGTCATCACGTCACGCGTGACGTCCAGCGAGCGGACGTATGTTTGACGGGCGCGCTCCTTCTGGTCGAGTTCCGCGTCGTCATCACCGGCGCCGTCCTCGGCCGGCGGCAGCAGCTCGAAATCGGCTACGGCCGACTGAGCGAGGCGCTCGGTGAGTTGCGCCAACCGTTCGTCCTCGGGGTACTCAAGCGGCGGCGACTGCAGAAAGGCAATCATGACCACCCAGGCGCGCGGCTCCGGTCGTTGCAACACCGTAAACCCACCGATGCCCGCTTCCCGAAACAGGCCCAGCACGTACGCGACCGCCGCATAGTTGTCGAGCGTGAGCCGTAGCCGGGTCTCATTCACGAACAAGTAGTCGCCACGACGACGCAGTTCGCAGCCGTCGTCGGCGGTTCGCAGGCGCTCGGCGCATGCGATGAGTTCCTGAAGTGCTTTCTGGACCGCAGCATTTTCCACGGGATACAGGCGAATGGCCCGTACGGCACCGTGCAGGGCCACGACGTACGCGCGCGCGTGGCGCTGTGTCGGGGCGTCCGGACTCTGTTCGGCGACCGATCCGAGGCCAGGCATCAGGCGCTCCCGCGCATCGCACGCGTTACCGCGCTGCGGACGACCACATCCTTGGTGTCCGCCGCGCGTTGCAGCGCGTCCATCGCCAACGGCGTTCCGATCAGGCCGAGCGCCCGTGCGGCACAGGCGCGAGACTCGGGCGGCTCTTTGGCGCCCAGCAATCCGCGGGCATTCAACAGGCCGTCCAGTTCGAGGACCCCGGCGTCACCGCACAAGGTGCCGTATGCTTCGAACACCGCCATCTTCTCGCCGAGGTCGGCGGCACGGAGTTCCTTGCGACGGAGGGCCTGCGCCAGACGCGGCAGCGCGCCGCCATGTCGGCGCGCGGCGATCGCCCGATAGGCCGCGACGCGAACGTCTCGATCGGCGTCATCGACGCCGCGCTCAAGGGCCTGCAACGCGCCCGGTGATCCGATGTCCGCGAGGGCAGCAACCGCGTCGGCCCGCAGTTTCGCATCGTCGCCGCGTAGCACGCGTGAGAGACCCGGTACGGCTGCCGGGGTTGCGAGTTGCGCGGCGACGCGCAGCGCGCCGCGGACAATCGCCGTATCGTCGTGCTCAAGCAGGCGCGCCAACTCCCCGGTGTGCGCGCCCGCCAGTCGTAGCGAGGCACGCTCAATCGCCGCGCGGGCCGGCGACGCGGTCGCGACGCCGAGCCATGCGACCAACGGTGCCAGCGCGGCCGGTCGCAGTTCCGCAAAAAGATTCTCCAGCAGCGTCGCCACCGGCGCACGTGTGCCCTCGTCCAGTGCCTGCAGCAATTGCCCCATGACGGCCGGTTCGCTCAGGCGGGCCGGAAGTTCGCGCAGCGTTTCGGCGACCGCATCGTGATGCTCGCCGCGTCGCAACGTGGCGGCCGATTCGCGGAGGACGTAGCCAACCTGTTCATAGTCGCCTGCGGCGAGGCATTCCAGCAACAACTGGTCGATGAACGCGAGGGCTCGTTCCGGTGCATCCCCGGCATCCGGGAGTTCCACCAGGTCAAACAGGATGGTCAGGGCGTTTTGCCGTTGATCTTCGAGATACTCACGCTTGAGTTCGTCCTGCAGGTAGCTGACTTCGCGCGGTTCGAGAAAGTACAACGTGGTGTCGAAATCTTCGACGCGCACAAATCCGGGCGGCGGCCCTTCGCCGGGCGGCGCAGTCTCCGCTGCTGGCACCGCCAACCGTGGTTGATCACTCCGCGCAACGCCCTGTCCGCCGCGATCACCATCGTTCAGCGCAAAATCCACCACACCTTCCAACTCGACGTGTCGGAATTCGATGCCGCTCAGGTCCGCGACCCATAACAGCGTGACCAGATCGTCTTCGTCAGTGGCGGCGGTGCGGGCCCGCTGAAACACCTGCAGCAGGGGCTCGAGTTCGCCGATTTCGAATCCGGCGTGAAGCGTCAGGGCGCGCAGCCCATCGCGGTGCAGCAACCAGGGCAAGCCTTCGGTGCCGCGCTCGAGATCCTGGTAGACAACGTTCGAGTCCCAGAGGAGCGAGGACTCGCGAATCTCCAACTGCACGTCCGCGACAAACCCCCAGATTCGCCCGAAGGCCGCACGAGCCTGTTCGAGCGCCTGGGCCCGCGTCGGACTGTTGGGCAGGTACATCTGCAGCGCCCGCTGCGCCTTGGCGAGCGCACGCAGCGCCTCCTCCACAGCCAGGATGGCCTGCTTCGACTCCGTCGAGATCGAAGCGGAGTCATTCATAGCGCGGGCAGCTCGAACTGACTGATGGTCGCCACATCTTTGTCGCCTCGACCGCTGACGCACAACAGGACGGGTTCATCCGGCGTCCAGCGGCCGGCTTGCTGTTCAACCCATGCCACCGCGTGCGCGGTTTCAAGCGCCGGAATGATCCCTTCGAGCCGACTCAGGAGCGCGACACCACGCAACGCGTCGGTGTCAGTGACGGACACGTAGCTGGCTCGACCACTATCGTGCAACCACGCGTGTTCGGGGCCCACGCCGGGATAGTCCAGTCCCGCCGAAATAGAGTGGGCCGGGTGCACCTGCCCATCCGCGTCCTGCAGCAGGTAGCTCAGTGAACCGTGCAGCACGCCGGGGGTTCCCTTTGTAATTGAGGCGCTATGACGTTCGGTACCGAGTCCCTCGCCGGCGGCTTCAACGCCAACCAGCTCGACCGCGGTGTCGTCGACAAAGCCGGCAAAGATGCCCATCGCGTTTGATCCGCCACCGACGCAGGCCACGACCGTCTTGGGGAGCCGTCCGGCCCGCTCCAGGATCTGGGTACGCGCTTCACGTCCGATGACCGATTGAAACTCCCGCACCATGTAGGGATACGGAGCCGGTCCCACCACCGAGCCAATGATATAGTGACTCTCGTTGACCGATGTGACCCACTCGCGAATCGCCTCGCTGGTGGCATCCTTGAGCGTGCGCGTCCCCGAGGTGACGGGCACGACGGTCGCGCCCATGAGTCGCATGCGGAACACGTTCAGCTGCTGCCGCCGCATGTCCTCCTCACCCATGTACACCACGCACTCCAACCCAAAACGCGCACAAATGGTGGCGGTCGCCACGCCGTGCTGACCGGCGCCAGTTTCCGCGATGATCCGCCGTTTGCCCATGCGAACGGCCAGTAACGCCTGCCCGACCGTATTGTTGATCTTGTGCGCACCCGTGTGGTTCAAATCCTCGCGCTTCAACCAGACCGGCGCACCGATGCGGGCGGAGAACCGCGGCGCAAACGTCAGCGCCGTCGGCCGGCCGACGTATTCGCGGAGCAGATGATCCAGTTCGGCCTGGAATGACGCGTCCTGACGAGCGACCGCGAACGCGGCCTCGAGCTCCTCAAGTGCCGGGATCAGCGTCTCCGGGACGTAGCGTCCGCCAAACGGACCGAACCGGTCGTTCGCCGCGGGTGCAAGTGCTGCCACTGTCATCTCCTCGTCCCCTTTGCGGCCATGACCGCAGATACGAACCGTTCAACCGCCAGCGGATCTTTCACACCGGGCGCACTCTCGACACCGGAAGATACGTCAACCACCTCCGGATTCAGCAGCGCGATGGCCTTCGCCACATTCGATGCCCGGAGACCGCCCGCCAACACCAGCTGGACTCCTGGGACCGACACCCGCAGCGACTCGACGCTATCCGCAAGGCCGCTCCAATCCAATGCAACGCCCGTCCCGCCAAGCTGCCCAACCACCTTGGCATCGAGCACCAGCGTCCCCGCGGCGGCAGCCAGCTCCCGAGCCTCCGATGGCAGGTCCGTACCCGCGATTCGCACCACCGGCCAGACGGCGCGCGACGACTCGCTCCGCAGTTGGGCGATCAGTGCCGCTGAGGGTTCGCCATGCAATTGCAGCACATCCAGGTCGAGCGATTCACTGATGGACAGCAATTCGGCGACCGGCCGATCAGCAAATACGGCGACCCGACTCACTCCGTGACGGCGTACACCAAGGACATCACGGGCGCGTTCGACGTCAAGTAGTCGCGGACCACCAGCCAGAATCACCCCGAGGAATCGTGCCCCGGCTCGCTGGGCGAACACCGCATCGGCTTCGGTCGTCAGTCCGCAGATCTTGACCTGCGTCACGCCGCCGCCCGTCGGCTGAGGCCCGTGGGGTTTCGCATGATGCGTGAATCAGCGCGTTCGGCGAGGTACACGCGACAATGCTTGGACGGCCGCGGTCGGGTTCGCAGACGCCGAGATGGCGCTCCCCACCAGGATCGCATCCGCGCCGGCGGCCGCTGCTGGGAGCACATCCTCGACCTGACGCATCCCGCTCTCCGCGACGGCAATGCAGGCAGCCGGAATCGAGCGAATCAGCCGCGGAGCCGTCGACGGATCGATGATCAGTGTCTCCAGATCGCGGTTGTTGACCCCGATGACGGTCGCGCCGACGCGCAGGGCGCGCGCGAGTTCGCGCTCGTCACGCACTTCGACGAGGACGGCGAGACCGACCTCCTGCGCACTCGCCACCAACCGTGTCAGGAGATCGGGCGACAGGGCGCGGGCGATGAGCAGTGCGGCGGAGGCCCCTGCCGCACGGGCTTCCCACAGTTGAATCGGCGCGACGATGAAATCCTTGCGAATGACCGGCACCGCGACGCGTCTGGCGACGTCCTCCAGATCCTGCAGCGAGCCGCCGAATCGCGAGGGCTCCGTCAGCACCGAGATGGCCGTGGCTCCACCCTCTACATAAAGGGTCGCGCGGTCGGCCGCATCGAGACCTGGAGCAATCGCGCCCTTTGAGGGCGAGGCCCGCTTGACCTCGGCAATCAGGCGAAGGCAGGGACCGCGAAGGGCCGACGCGAACGGAACGGCTGGAGGACTCGCAGCCGCCCGCGCCCGCAGCTCGGCGAGATCGGCCGCGACAGCCGCTGCACGCTCAAACGAAGCTCGTGTCAGGTCACCCAGGGTCCCCGTAGGTGGATCCCAGCGCTCCGTCGCGGAAAATGCTTGCACTTCGGCCTGTCTTCGGTTAGTGTGGATTCGGCGCCTTTTCGGTCCTGTATCACGACGGATCATGCCGCAAGGGCGCAGCCGGAAACGCGCAGAACCCAACGGAGGCGCCATGCCGCTGACCAAGCGACAGCGAGAGATTTTGTCGTATCTCACGGAGTACCAGGAGTCCAACGGGTATGCTCCGAGTTTCGAGGAAATCGCGCTGCAATTCAACTATAACTCGCTGGCCACGGTTCACGAGCACCTCACGAACCTCGAACGCAAGGGCTACATCAAGCGTTCGTACAACGAGAGTCGCGCCATCGAGATTCTTCCCTCGGACGTTTTCCAGCGCTCGGTCGAACTGCCGCTCCTGGGCTCGGTTGCCGCCGGCTCGCCCATCGAGGCGTTGTCGTCCGGCGAGACGATGGCGGTTCCTGACGGATTTCTCCGCAAGAACGGCAGCCACTATGTGCTGCGGGTGCGCGGTGATTCCATGATCGAGGACCACATCAGTGACGGGGACTTCGTCGTCGTGAACGATCGGCAGGCAGCGGATAATGGGGAGATGGTTATCGCCCTGCTCGACGGTGCAGCGGCCACCGTCAAGCGATATTATCGCGAACGGGACGGCCGGATTCGTCTGCAACCCGCCAATGAAACGATGTCCCCCCTGTATGTGCACGAAGACGATGTGCGTATCCAAGGCATCGTCGTGGGGGTCTTGCGGCGCTACTGATAAAGCCGATGAGGCTGGCGCGTGTGTTTCAGCTCAGAGCGGGCGAGCGGCCTGTCGCGAGGCGTCTCGGAGTCGGTGTAGCGCGTCCAGCCCGGCCCCCGCACTCAGGCCCGCGCGCGCGCGCGCAACCGCCTGTCGGTAGTCGTGCTCCTGACCGCTCACATACAAGGCACCTGCCGCATTCAGCACTACGGCGGCGCGCGCGGCTGGTGATCCGGCTCCCGCGAGCACGTCAAGCACCAGCTTGGCATTCGCGGCCGGATCTCCACCGGCCAGATCTTCAGGCCGCACGCCAGTGATATCCGCCATCGCCGGGTCGATGCTCCACGATGATAATTGGCCGTCGACCACTTCAATGACGTCGGTCGATCCGATCGGGGAAATCTCATCCAGACCTGGTGCGCCGTGCACCACGAGCGCCCGCTGAGTGCCGAGCGTTGCCAGCGCCTCGGCGAGCAAAGTCAGTCGGGTCGGTTCCGCGACACCCACAACCTGACGTCCGGCACGTGCCGGATTGGCCAATGGCCCGACAATATTCATGACCGTTGGAACGCCCAATTCGCGGCGTACGGGGCCAACGTGTCGTAACGCCGGATGCATCAGCGGAGCGAACATAAACACGATGCCGGCCGTCTCCAGCGTACGCGCCATGGCGGCGGGAGGCATGTCGAGCGAAACGCCCAGCGCTTCCAGTACGTCAGCGCTCCCGGAGCGGGAAGTGAACGATCGATTCCCGTGTTTCGCGACCCGAACGCCGAGGCCCGCTGCCAGCAACGCAGCGGCCGTGGAGATATTGAACGTGGTCATCGCGCCGCCGCCCGTGCCGCACGTATCGACCAGTTCCTCGGGGCAATCGGCTGGCACCACCACCATGGCCGTGCGCAGCGCTTCCACGACGCCGGCCACCTCGGCCGCCGTCTCGCCTTTCACCCGAAGCGCCATCAGAAGCGCCGCGACCTGCACGGGGGTGCCCTCACCCCGCATGATCACATCAAACGCCTTCGTGATGGACGGGCCATCCAGTGATTCGTGCGCGGCAAGTCGACGGATCGCATGCGCCAGCGCCTCACTGGACACTGATGGCCTCTAACAGTTGTTCGGACAACCGGTGCCGGGACGCGATGAGCGAAATCACCAAACCCAGCAGCCTTACCCGTTCGACATCTTCATCGCCATAGACCCCGCGCTGCGCGCGGTTGGTCAGGTTCAACACACCCACCAACTGATCGTGATAGACCAGCGGAAAGCTGATGAAGCTGCCCGTCGTGAAGTACTGATCGCGGAGGAGCGGATGCTGCGAGGCATTTTGCACATCCTGCACCAGCAGTGGTTCGCGAGCCGCCGCGACACGACCAGCGACCCCTTCGCCGATCCGGATGCGCATCCCTTCGATGATATGCGGCGCAATACCGCGTGCCGCCGCCAGATACAGATGATCTGGCTCGGGAGCCAGCAGCATCAGCGAGCAGCGTTGGGCCTGCATGTCATCACCGACCAGCGCCAGCAGCCCATCCACCAGCGCGCGCGGTTCGCGCGTCACCGCATCAAGTGTCAGGAGGCGGTCCAACAGGTAGAGCGTGCGGGTGCGCTGGCGGAGCGCCTCGCTGCGACGATGGAGCTCGATGTGCGTCTGTTCCAACTGGCCTACGGCCGAAGCCAGCTGTTGCTCCGCCAGCTCCGCGCGTCGCGCCGCCCGGCGCACTTCCTCCCCCGCCCTCGCCGCGTCCGCCTGCAGCGCGACCGCTTCCACGACGCCGAGGGCGCCCGTGTCGCGCGGGGTTGTCCGGGCTTCGCGCAGCTCCGCCTCCAGGTGACTCAGCTTTCGCACGTATTCACCGTGCACACGCTGAGTCACGTCTTCGAGCGTTTTCACGGCCTCTTCACGCGCATCACGCTCGGCGAGACGGCCTAAGGCGAGATCAAAGAGCGCGAGTGCCGGGGCCAGCCGTTCGGTCGTGCGGGTGCCGAAGATCTTGCGCGGCTCGTACAGCGCGAGGACGGCGGCCAGAACGCCTTCGACGCGCAATCCCCGAAGCGACAGCATCCCCCCATCCAGTCCCGATCCAAAGCCGAACAGCCGGGCATAATCCGCGGACTTGTCCGTCACATCGATGAACTGTCCCCCGGTCGTCACCTTGGCCCGAAGCGGTTCCGGAAGGTGATCGTAGGTGGTCTCCAGGGACGACCGGGCCACCTGCGCCCCGACCGGCGAAAGCCGCTCGCGGAGCATGTCGCGCCGGGCGTCATAGTGCACGAGGGCGACTGTCGCCCCACGATCGAGCTCGGCCAGACATTCGCCAAGCGCGATCATCGCACCATCGAGATCGGCGATGGCGCCCAGCGCATGGGCAAGAGAGGCGAGTGAGCGAGGAGGCATGGACGAAAGGACAAAACAGCCTCGGCCGCAACGGCGCAATGGGGTAGTCGTTCGCCGAACGGAAGAAGTGCGCGGCGGCCCGAGAATTCTCCAGGCGGTGTGCACCGGATCGGTTGAAGCAGTGCGGCGCAGGACATAGCTTGATCGCTACATGGAGCCCCACGCGATTCTGCTCGTGACGCAATACGACGGCGGGCAGTTTGCCGGCTGGCAGCGCCAACTTGAGGCGCGCACCGTTCAAGGCGAGATGGAGCGTGTGCTGGCGCGACTGTGCAATCACCCCACACCGGCAATCGGGGCCGGCCGCACAGATGCCGGCGTGCATGCCCATGGGCAGGCGGTGGGTGTCCGCGTAGCGCCCCGCTGGACGCCGTCGACACTCCAGCGTGCGATGAACGCCCTCCTCCCGAAGGATATCTGGGTGCAATCGGCGCACCGGATGACCCCGGATTTTCATCCTCGGCGGAGCGCAATCGCGCGGCGATACCGCTATCTTGTTGGGGCTGACGAGGGGGCGCGGTCACCGTTTCGTCGCCGATATGAGTGGGCGCTTGGGAGGCCCTTGGAGTTCGATGCGTTGACCTCCGAAGCAGCGGACTTGTTGGGGGAACATCAGTTTCGCGCGTTCGCGGTGGCGCATACGGCGCCGATTGACGACCACCACCGATGCGTGATTGCTGACGCTACCTGGAGGGGTCGCGACGGGGGCTGGGTCTTCGAAATCGTGGCAAACCGCTTTCTTCATCACATGGTGCGCTTTCTTGTCGGGACGATGGTCGAAGTGGCTCTGGGACGTCGGCCGCGTGGCACGATCTCGCGGTTACTGACTGTCGCGCAGAACACCGAAACGGCGGCACCAGCGCCGGCGCATGGACTTTCGCTCCACCAGGTGGTGTATCCCCCCACGCTCTACCTCGACCTTCCGTGAAGCTATATCTGGCGACCGACGCGCTTGACGATGTTCGATGGGCGGCAGAACGCGCACTGATTGACGGTGTTGTCCTTCCCGACGCCGCCTTGCGCGATGCCGCATCCCCGGAGGACGCCATGGCATGGCTGGCTGAGTTTGCGCGTGCGGTCGCGATGCCAGTCTTCGTCGCGCTGGCGGCCACGACGGCCGAGGCGGCGGAGGCAGAGGCCGAGCGTCTGGGGCGCGCCGCCGACACCGTCGTCGTGCAGATGCCGTTCACTGAACCGTATATCCCGCTGCTGCATCGATTGGCCCAGGGTGGTGTGCGCGTGGCGGCCACGTTTGTCGGATCGGCCGCGCAGGCGATGCTGGCGGCGCGCACTGGCGCGGCGTTCGTATTCATCGATGTCGATCGACTCGATGCCGCTGGTGCCGATGGGTCGCGGGTGATTCGGGAATCCCGACTCCTGTGCGATGCCATGGCCGCCGAAACAAATCTTGTGGCCGTGTTTCCCGCTGCGGGCAGCGCACTCGTGGCCAGCGCGTTGGCGGGTGCTGATGCCGCAGTCATTGGCGCGGCCAGCCTGCATGCGCTCCTGGCGTACCCCTATACGGATCAGTCCTTGCCGGATGGTACCCGCCGTTCGTCGCACGGGGAGCGGCTGCGTGTCACGTCATCCTGACACACTGTATACCGTGTCGCGCCTGACTTTCTTCCTCAGTTGCGCCGTGCTGGCAGCCGGTTGTCAGGGGGCGACGCCTGAGCGCTCCGCGGCGCAGGCGCGCACGCTGCCACCGGCCGCGCCATCGACACCGGGTGCGTTGCCGGCGCAGTCCGTTGCGGCATCCCGGCGCACGGCGATCACCACAGCGGTCGAACGCGTCGCGCCGTCGGTCGTCACGGTGCAGACCGAAACGGTCGAACGGGTTCCGGCGGATTTCTTTGAGTTCTTCAACGGGGAGCGGTCTGGGGAGCGACGCAGCGCCGGCATCGGTTCCGGATTCATCGTGCGCGCCGATGGTGTCATCGTCACCAACGCGCACGTTATCGGCGGCGCCAGCAAGGTGAGCGTCGCCATGCGCGACGGAACGACGTTTGAAGCGAAAGTCATCGGCCTTGACGAAACCAACGATCTCGCCGTCGTGAAGATTGCCGCCACGCGCCTGCCGGTCGCGCCGCTTGGCACGTCGTCCGATCTCTTGGTGGGTGAGTGGTCCATCGCCATCGGCAACCCATTCGGGTTCGTTCTCGGCAACAGCGAGCCAAGCGTCTCCGTTGGGGTGGTCAGCGCCGTCGGGCGCAACCTGGCGGGGCGGAACGAGGGTGGCGGCGTCTACGTCGACATGATCCAGACGGATGCCGCGATCAATCCCGGAAATTCCGGGGGACCGTTGGTCAACGCCATGGGAGAAGTGGTCGGTGTCAACAGCTCGATCTATTCGCCAAGTGGCGGCTCGGTCGGACTGGGTTTCGCGATTCCGATTGACCGAACCAAACGCATTGTGGAAGATCTGCTGGAGCACGGTTCGGTGCGTCAGCCGTGGGTTGGCTTGCGACTGCAGGCCTCGCAAGCGCAGAGTGCGCGCGAAGCGGCATCGGCGGGCGCAATCGTGGGCCGGGTGGTGCCCGGGTCACCCGCTGAGCGGTCGGGTATTCGCGTCGGTGATCAGATTGTACGCGCGGGGACACGGCAGGTGCGGAACCCATTTGATTGGGAGGCGCGGCTGCTGGATGTTCGGGTGGGCGAAGCGATTCCGATGGTCGTCAAGCGCGGCGGTCGGGAAATCAGCACCACGGTGACCGTGGCCGAACCGCCCGAAGTCAGTGCGCCAAAAGTCACCGTGCTCACTGATCTGCAGTTGGTGTCCCTGACGGACGTGATCCGACAGGAGCGCGGCATTGCCGTCTCCGCTGGGGCGCTGGTCTACAAGGTGCCCGATCGCATCAGCGATATCATCGGCTTGCAGGCGGGTGATGTGATCGTGCAGGTCGGGCGTTCGCGGGTGGGTAGTGCCGAGGCGGCGTCGAGCGCCATTGAGCGCGACGGTGGCCGAGGTCCCGTGGTGCTGGTGTTCGAACGTGGGCGCCAGTTGATGCAAACATCATTTTCCTTGCGCTGATTTCGCGTGTTCGCTCTGCCTTCGCCCTTGCCGTGACCGATACCGATCACTCGACATACAGTTCGCCGCTCGCCGAACGCTACGCGTCGCGTGCCATGCTGACGCTATGGGGACCCTCCACGCGCTATGGCCTGTGGCGTCGCCTGTGGTTGGCGCTCGCCGAATCACAGCAGTCGCTGGGCATTCACATCCCCGACGCGGCGTTGACCGCCATGCGGGCGCACCTGGATGACATCGATTTCGCCGCGGTGGCGGAGTATGAGCGTCGATTCCGGCACGATGTCATGGCCCACGTGCATGCCTTTGGTGATGTCGCGCCGGATGCCCGCAAGTTCATTCATCTCGGTGCAACCAGTTGTTACGTCACGGATAATGCCGAACTGATCCTGATGCGGCGCGGTCTGGCGTTGCTGCGTGAGAAACTGCTGGATGCGCTGGCCGCGCTCGATGTCTTTGCGCGGACCTGGAAGGACATGCCGGCGCTGGGCTATACGCATCTGCAGCCGGCGCAGTTGACGACGGTTGGCAAGCGCGCGACGCTGTGGATGCAGGACATCCTGCTCGATCTCGACGACCTGGAGTCGCGGGTGGCACGTCTGCCGTTTCGGGGCGTGAAGGGCACCACCGGCACGCAGGCCAGTTTCCTGACGCTGTTCGATGGCGATCACGAACGCGTCCGTGAACTGGACCGCATGGTCACCGCGCACATGGGGTTCACCGCATCGATTCCCGTGTCGGGACAGACCTACACGCGCAAGGTGGATGCCCAGGTACTCGACGTGGTTGCGGGCATTGCCGCCACCGCCTCAAAGTTTTCCGGCGACATCCGATTGCTGCAGGCGTTCGGCGAGATCGAGGAACCCTTCGAGTCGCAGCAGATCGGTTCGTCGGCGATGGCCTACAAGCGCAACCCGATGCGTTCCGAGCGTATCGCGGCGCTGGCCCGGTTTGTCCTGTCGCTGGAACCGAACGCCAATCAGACGCACGCGGTGCAGTATTTCGAGCGCACGCTCGACGACTCGGCCAACCGGCGCCTGGTGATCCCCGAAGCCTTTCTGGCCACGGATGCCCTGCTCGTCCTGATGCAGAATATCGTGCGTGGACTCGAAGTCCATCCCGCGCGAATCCGACGCCGGGTTGATGACGAGTTGCCGTTCATGGCCACCGAAGAACTCATCGTGCGCTTCGTGCGCGCTGGCGGCGACCGTCAGGAGGCGCACGAACTCATTCGCGGCCACAGTATTGCGGCCGCTCGCGCGGTGAAGGACGGTGCGCTGCACAATGACCTGCTGGAACGGCTGGCCGCCGATCCGGCGTTCGGCATCCCGCTTGACGACCTGCGCGCGGCGGCTGATCCGCACCGCTTCGTGGGGCGCGCGCCGCAGCAAGTGGTTGAGTTCTGCGATGAAGAGGTCGCGCCATGGCTGGCGCGAGACCGATCTGACGCCGCCATCGAAGAGGTTCGCGTATGAGTCCCGCACTCCTGACGACGCAGTTACCGCTGCCTCTGGTACGTCGTGGCAAAGTCCGCGATGTGTACGCGGTAGGCGCCGACCGCCTGCTGCTGGTCACGACCGACCGCATCAGTGCGTTCGATGTGGTGATGCATGAGGCTATTCCGTTCAAAGGCGCGGTGCTCACCCAACTCACGGCGTGGTGGCTCGACCAGTTGAACACCCGTGTCGCGCATCACTTGTTGACGGCCGACACGAACGAGATCATCCGTCGAGTTCCGGAATTGGCGGCGTATCGCGATCAGCTTGCCGGTCGGACGATGCTGTGTGTCGCGGCCGACGTGGTACCCATCGAATGCGTCGTGCGCGGTTATATCACCGGATCCGCCTGGAAGGAATACCGTCAGTCAGGCACGCTGGCTGGCGAGCGACTGGCGTCGGGACTGCGGGAGAGCGACCGACTGGATCCGCCACTCTTCAGTCCGGCCACCAAGGCGGAAACCGGACATGATGAGAACATCACGATCGCGCAGGTGGTGTCGTCACTCGGTGCCGAGACGACGGCGACCCTTGAACGACTGGCGCGCACGATCTACGAGTTTGGTCGCGCCACCGCGGAACCGAAAGGCATCATCGTGGCCGACACCAAGTTCGAGTTCGGCTGGCGGGACGGCCAACTGCTGCTGATCGACGAAGTGCTCACTCCGGACAGCTCGCGATTCTGGCCAGCCGCCGACTATGCGCCTGGTCGCGGACAACCCAGTTTCGATAAACAGCCGCTGCGCGATTGGCTCGACCGCGAACGGCAGGCTGGTCGCTGGAATGGCGAAGCGCCACCGCCGACGCTTCCGCCGGAGATCATTCGTGCCACGAGTCTTCGCTATCGTGATGCCTTCCATCGTTTGACGGGCTCACCGCTTGATGTGTCCGGTCTCGGACTCCCAGAGGATCCCTCCTGATGTTTGCCCGCGAAGGCTATCCATTCATTGTCGGCGCTGCGGCGTTGGCCGCACTGACCTTTGCCGCCGCGCTGCGGCTCCGCTCGTGGCCGCTGTGGCTGGTTGCCTTCCTGCTCACCATCGTGGCGCTATGGGTCGCCTGGTTCTTTCGCAATCCCGAGCGCTCCGGAGAACGAGGAGCGGGTGTCGTGATTGCGCCGGCAGATGGACGTGTCGTCCTGATCGTGCCAATCGACGAACCGACCTTTGTGCACGGGCCCACGATGCGGGTGTCGATCTTCATGAACGTGTTTGACGTGCACGTCAACCGGTACCCCGTCAACGGCATCGTCGAGCATGTCGTGCACACGACCGGCAAGTTCCTGAATGCCATCTCCGAGGCCTCCAGCGCGGAGAATGAGCAAGCGTCGGTCGGGATCGTCAGCGGACCGCATCGAATCCTGGTACGCCAGATTGCCGGTCTCATTGCCCGGCGTATCATCACCGATTCCGCCCATGGTGATCATGCGACGCAGGGCGCGCGGATGGGATTGATACGATTCGGTTCGCGGGTGGATGTGTTTCTTCCCCCGTCCGCCACCCTGCAGGTGGCCGTCGGGCAGCGCACCGAGGCGGGTGTGACGGTCATCGCACGGCTGGCCACCACGTGAGCGCCGACGTCGGGATCCGACCGCGACGACCGCGCCCCAACGCGGCCATCGCGCTGCCAAACGGTTTCACGCTGGCGAATCTGTTCTTCGGCATCTTTGCGATTGTCGCGGCCTCTCGCGGTGAATTCGACGCGGCCGCGCGCTATATCGTCTTTGGCGCGATCGCCGACACACTTGATGGCCGTATCGCGCGCGCCACGAAATCGGGCACGCGTTTCGGCGAAGAACTCGATTCACTCGTCGATGCCATTTCCTTCGGCACCGCCCCCGCGCTGATCATGTATTTCGCCGTGTTGCAGGGCGGACGCTGGGAGTGGATTTTCTGCTTCTTCTTCACCGCCTGCGCCGTGATGCGACTGGCGCGTTTCAATGTCGAACAGGCTGGCCGCAAGACCACGCACTTCACAGGCTTGCCGAGCCCGGCGGCCGGCATGACGCTGGCGACGTACTACTGGTTCAGCCAGACGTCGCTGTACACCGAGACGATGATCGGCGACCTGCCATGGCATCAGATGCTGCGATGGGTCATGCTGGGGCTCGGCATGCTCATGATCAGCAACGTGCAGTATGCCAAGGTGCCATCGGTGGGATTCCGCACGCTCCGCGGCATTCTCGGACTGCTGCTGGTGGTCGGCACGATGGTCGGTGTGATCTTTCTGCCGAAGCAGTTTTTCTTCCCTGCCCTGATGACCTACGTGTTGTACGGGATCGGGCGCACCGCATTCCTCGGGTTGCTGGACCGCCTTCCTGGCGGACATGACGACCCCTCGGCAGACGTCGTTGCCGATGATGATGATGACGACGACAATGACGCCGCCCGGCGCCGCCGGCGTCGCCGTCGCAGAACTCCACCATCCAATCCCGGCCTTGCCCCGGGCCGCGAGGACTCCACTGCATGACCCGTTATCGGCTGTCGATTCACATCGTGCCCCGACGAGGCATTCTTGATCCGCAGGGCAAGGCGGTGGCTGACGCCCTGCACTCCCTTGGATTTCCGCAGGTGGGCGACGTGCGCGTCGGACGCTACCTCGTGATGGATGCCGAAGCGACGTCGGCCGACGCCGCACGGGATGCGGCGCGGGCCATGTGCGAAAAGCTGCTGGCGAATCCGGTCACTGAGGATTTCGAGATTGCGGCGGTGGAGCAATCGTGAAGGCAGGCATCATTCGTTTCCCTGGATCGAACTGCGACGAGGATGCGTATCGCGCCGTCGCCGATGTGTTGGGTCAGGAGGCCGTGTACTGCTGGCACAAGGATCACGACTTGCAGGGCGTGGATCTGGTCATCCTGCCGGGTGGGTTCAGCTATGGTGATTATCTCCGGCCCGGCGCGATTGCGCGATTCAGTCCGATCATGCGGGAAGTTGTGGCGTTTGCCAATCGCGGTGGCCCCGTGCTGGGCATCTGCAACGGATTCCAGATTGCCTGCGAGGCCGGGTTATTGCCCGGCGCCCTCCTCCGGAATGCCAGTCTTCGTTTTGTGAGTGCGCCGGTCAATCTGCGAGTGGAGAGCATTGCGACGCGGTTCACCTCGCAGTATCACGTGGGTCAGGTGATCCGCGTGCCCATTGCGCACGGTGATGGTCGGTATACCGCCGACCCGGACACACTCGCGCGGCTCGAAGGTGAGGGGCATGTGGTCTTTCGCTACGTGAACGCGCTGGGTGAGGCGACGGATGCCGCCAACCCCAACGGATCCGAGCGCCACATCGCCGGTATTGTCAACCACACGGGCAATGTGCTGGGTATGATGCCGCATCCGGAACGGGCGATGGAATCCGCACTCGGGTCCACTGATGGTTTGCCGTTGTTCGCCTCAATTCTCGAGTCGATGCTGTCGGCGGTGAGCGCATGAGCCGCGTCCAGTCGCGACCAGGTGATCCCGTGATCACGCCGGCGCTCGTCGCCGAACATGGCATCACCCCGTTTGAATACGAGCGGTTGCTGACGATGCTGGGACGGGCGCCGACTTTTACGGAGCTCGGTGTCGTCAGTGCCCTGTGGAGTGAGCATTGCTCGTACAAGCACTCCCGCCCGATGCTGAAGACCCTGCCGACACAGGCGCCCTGGGTCCTGCAGGGGCCCGGCGAGAATGCGGGGGTGATTGCCGTTGGTGACGGATGGGCAGTGGCCTTCAAGATCGAGTCGCACAACCATCCGTCGGCGGTCGAGCCCTATCAAGGGGCGGCCACGGGGGTCGGGGGGATTCTGCGCGACGTGTTTACCATGGGGGCGCGCCCCATTGCCCTGCTCAATTCCTTGCGCTTCGGGCCGCTCACTTCGGGTCGCGTACGCTGGTTGTTCGCCGGTGTCGTCAAAGGCATCGGCGACTACGGCAACTGCGTGGGTGTGCCGACCGTGGGCGGTGAAGTGGTGTTTGATCCGTCGTACGAGGGCAATCCGCTGGTCAATGCGATGTGCGTCGGTCTCATGCGTGAGGACGAACTGATGCGCGCCGTCGCGTCAGGCGTCGGCAATCCCATCATGGCGGTCGGCGCGCGCACCGGTCGCGATGGAATTCACGGCGCCTCGTTCGCGTCGGAAGACCTGTCGGCGGCGAGCGAGGCGAAGCGACCGATGGTGCAGGTGGGCGATCCGTTCACCGAGAAGCTGCTCCTGGAAGCGTCGCTTGAGCTGATTCGCAGCGGCCACATCGTGGCGATTCAGGATATGGGCGCCGCCGGTCTGACGTCGTCGTCCGCCGAGATGGCGGAGCGCGGTGATGTCGGCGTCACCATTGACGTGACCAAGGTGCCGGTGCGCGAACATGGCATGACGCCGTACGAGATCCTGTTGTCGGAATCGCAGGAGCGCATGCTGGTGGTGGCTCGGCTCGGACACGAGGAACAGGTTCGCGCGATTCTCTCTCGCTGGGATCTCGAGGCCGCCGTCATAGGTGAGGTGATTGCGGAGCCCGTCTACCGTGTCACCGAGGGCGACCGCGTGGTGGCGGAGTTCCCCGGCTCCCGGTTGGTGACCGAGTGTCCGCAATACACGCTGCAAGGGGTGGAGAGCGAGTCGCTGCGGGCGGCCCGGCATCTGGACCCGGCCGACATCATGCCGTTGGCGGAAGAGCGCGATCATGGCTGGACGCTGGAGCGGTTGCTGGCGTCCCCGACGATCGCGAGCAAAGCGTGGGTCTGGCGCCAGTACGATTCCACGGTGCGCACCAGCACGGTGCGTGGACCGGGGAGCGACGCGGCGGTAGTGCGTCTGCACGGCACCAACAAAGCCATCGCCTTGTGCATTGACGGCAATGGTCGCCATGTGGCGCTCTCACCGCGAAACGGCGGCCGCGCGGCGGTCTGTGAGGCGGCGCGCAATGTGGCATGTACCGGGGCTCGCCCGCGCGCGATCACCAACAACCTGAATTTCGGAAATCCGAAGAAACCGGAAGTGTATTATCAGCTGAGCGAGGCGATAATCGGGATGGGCGAGGCGTGTACGGTGTTGGAGACACCCGTCACCGGTGGCAATGTGTCGTTGTACAACGAGAATCCGCAGGGCGCCATCCATCCGACGCCGACGATCGGCATGGTCGGAGTGATCGAATCACTGGCGCATGTGACGCCGTCCGCGTTCCAGCGTGCCGGCGATCACATTGTCCTGCTGGGCGAACCGACGGACGAGTTGGGCGGCAGTGAGTACCTGCTGGCCATACACGGTCTCACCATCGGTGAGCCGCCGGTCTGTGATCCGGCGCAGGAGCGTCGGCTCATTGATGCGCTGCTGGACGCGATTGCGTCCGGTGTGGTGTGCTCGGCGCACGACTGCAGTGACGGGGGCCTGGCGGTCGCACTGGCGGAGTGTGCCATGCTGCAGCGCGACCAGCCATTCGGCTTTGCCGTCGACCTCTCGAAATGGGCACACCTGCCCCATCGCGCACTGTTGTTTGGCGAGGCGCATGCCCGCGTGGTGATCTCGACCTCGGACGCGACGACGGTTCGGGCGATCGCCGAGCGGCACGGGGTGCCAGCGCACGTCATCGGTACCGTGACGGACACCGACAGTGGCGCACAGTTCACGATTTCCGACGAGTCATTCAGCGCGCCGATTGCCTGGTTGGCGCGCGCATTTCACGAAGCGATTCCGACGGCGATGGACGGGGAGACGCCCGCAGCGCATGCGGTGGCCGCCTCGCACGCGCCGCTCACCGACTGATCTGGAGTTCACGCATGTGTGGCATCTTCGGAGTGTACGGCCATCGCGACGCGGCGGCACTTACCCAACTGGGTCTGTACTCGCTGCAGCATCGCGGACAAGAATCGGCCGGCATTGTGTCGGTCGACGAGCACGGACACGCGCGGGTCAGCCGGGCGATGGGTCTCGTTTCGGAAGGGTTCGCGGAGTCCGAGATGCTGGAACTGACCGGACCCGTCTCGATCGGGCATACGCGGTACAGCACGGCAGGTGCCTCGGCGATCGAAAACGCCCAGCCGATTCTGGCGCGCGTGCGTCGCGGGCACATCGCCCTCGCGCATAACGGCAACCTCACCAATGCCATCGAATTGCGTCGGGATCTCGAGGATGACGGTGCGATCTTCTCGTCCACCATGGATTCCGAAGTCATCGTGCATCGGATCGCGCGCGCACATGGCGCGTCACCGGAGGCGCGGGTCGCCATGGCGCTTGACGGCGTCGAAGGCGCCTACTGCCTGCTGATCGTGCTCGACGAGACCGTCATTGCGGCCCGTGATCCGCACGGCTGGCGTCCGCTCGTCATCGGCAAACTGGGGGACGGGTGGGTGTTCGCGTCGGAGTCGTGCGCGCTCGACATCGTTGGGGCGACCCTCGAGCGCGAAGTGCAGCCCGGTGAGATTGTCGCGGTGGACGCCCACGGCATACGGTCGCTGCAGGGGTTCACGTCGGCACCCATTCATCGATGCGTGTTTGAGCATGTGTACTTTGCCCGACCCGACAGCAAAGTGTTTGGCGGCTCGGTGGATCACTCGCGTCGCGCCTTGGGTCGGCAGTTGGCGCGGGAGTGTCCGGCACCGGGCGCGGATCTCGTGTTCGCCGTGCCGGATTCCTCAAATTCCGCAGCGCTCGGCTATTCCGAGGAGTCCGGGATTCCGTATGAGTTCGCGTTGATCCGAAATCACTATATCGGCCGGACGTTCATTCAGCCGACACAGGCGGGCCGGGATGCCAAGGTCAAGGTGAAGTACAATCCGGTACGCGAGTTGCTGGACGGCAAACGCGTGGTGATGGTCGACGACTCGATCGTGCGCGGCACCACCACGCGCGGACTCGTGTCGCTGGTTCGCGCGGCCGGGGCGCGAGAGGTGCACATGCGCGTCAGCAGTCCCCCCATCATCAGCCCGTGCTACTACGGCATCGACACGCCGCGCCGTCAGGAGTTGATTGCCGCGCAGATGACTCACGAGCAGCTGGTGCGTCATTTGGGCGTGGACACGTTGGGCTACCTGACGCTCGACGGCATGCTGGATGCGATGCCGGACGGCCCGGGTGGCTATTGCCACGCGTGTTTTTCCGGACGGTATCCGACTGCGACGCCGGCGGAGCCGGAACTTTTGCGAGCGGGTGGTGCGCAGGGCATCCCCGCCGGGATTGCCTGATCACCCACTAGCGGAGATTCGCCCGTGACGCGCACCGTCTACTCCTTCGGCAATGGCAGGTCGGACGGCACCCGCGAGATGAAGGCGGTGCTGGGCGGCAAGGGCGCGAATCTCGCGGAGATGACGAATCTTGGCGTGCCCGTCCCGCCGGGATTCATCATCGCCACCGGCGAATGCGTGGCGTACCTCGACAATGGGTCCATCGCGGAGCGTCTTCGTGACGAGGTCGCCGCGGCCCTGCGGCAACTCGAGACCGCCAGCGGGAAACAGTTTGGGGATCCAGCGAATCCGCTGCTGGTGTCAGTGCGCTCGGGCGCCGCGGTCTCCATGCCGGGTATGATGGAGACGATCCTCAATCTTGGACTGAACGACGAGACGGTTGAGGGATTGGCGCGTGCCAGCGGCAATCCCCGCTTCGCATTTGACTCGTACCGTCGCTTCCTGCAGATGTATGCCGACGTGGTGCTCGCCGTGCCCATCTCGCGGTTCGAGCAACTGCTCAGTTCGAAACGCCTGGCACATGGGGTGGCGACGGATGCGGAGCTGCCGGCTGAGGCGCTGCGTACACTGGTCGCCGAATACAAGCAGGTGATTCGCCTCGGCGCCGGTCGGGAATTCCCGATGGACCCGCGCGAGCAGTTGTGGGGCGCCATCGAAGCGGTGTGGCGTTCATGGACGCTGAAGAAGGCGGTGGACTACCGGCGCGTGAACGGCATCTCGCACACGCTCGGCACGGCGGTCAGCATCGTGTCGATGGTTTTCGGCAATATGGGCGATGATTCCGGGACCGGCGTGGCCTTCACGCGCGATCCCTCCACGGGAGAACGGCGCTTCTACGGCGAGTTCCTGGTCAATGCGCAGGGTGAAGACGTGGTGGCCGGCATTCGCACACCGTTGCACATCGATGAAATGGCGCAGCATCTGCCGGCGGCGTACGCGCAATTGCTCGAGACGCAAAGCGTCCTTGAGCAGCATTTTCGCGAGATGCAGGATCTCGAGTTCACCGTGGAGCGGGGGACGCTGTACCTGCTGCAGACGCGGACGGGCAAACGCACCACGGCAGCGGCGCTTCGCATTGCCACGGAGATGGTGACGGAGGGATTGATCGATCAGCATGAGGCGGTGCGCCGTATCCAGCCGAACCAGCTCGATCAGTTGCTGCACCGCGTGATCAGCCCGACCGTGCGGGCGACCCCGATTGCGATCGGGTTGCCGGCCAGCCCCGGGGCCGCCAGCGGCATGGCCGTGTTTGATCCGGACGCCGCGGAGCAACGCGCCGCAAAGGGGGAGCATGTCATTCTGGTACGCGAGGAGACGACGCCGGAGGACTTTCACGGCATCGTCGCCGCGCGCGCCGTGCTGACAGCCCGCGGCGGCATGACGTCGCACGCCGCCGTCGTGGCGCGGGGCATGGGCAAATGCGCCATCGTCGGATGCACGGCGGTGGAGATTTCGCATCAGCAACGTCAGCTGAAAGTCGGCGACATCATCGTGCGAGAAGGCGAGTTCATCACGCTCGATGGCGGCACGGGCCGCGTGTTTCTCGGTGATTTGCCCATGGTACCCAGTGAGGTGATGCGCGTGAACAGCGGGACACTCGCCGCGAGCGAGTCCCCGGTGTACCAGTCGTTCGCGCGCCTCATGACCTGGGCCGATGCCGAGCGTCGACTGAGGGTGCGCGCCAACGCCGACACCCCCCGCGATGCGCGGGTCGCCCGCAGTTTTGGCGCGGAAGGCATTGGCCTTTGTCGCACCGAACACATGTTCTTTGAAGGGGATCGCATTGTCGGGATGCGCGAGATGATTGTCGCACGCGACGAAGGGGGGAGGCGACGCGCGCTCGAGAAGCTGTTGCCAATGCAGCGCGCGGACTTCGAGGGCATCTTCGAGGCGATGGATGGCCTTCCGGTCACTATTCGACTCCTCGATCCACCGTTGCATGAATTCCTGCCCCACGACGGCAAGGAATCGGTGATCCTGGCGCAAACACTGGGGATTCCGCGCGCGGAACTTACGCGAATCGTTTCGGCACTGCGCGAATCCAATCCGATGCTCGGCCATCGTGGATGTCGCCTCGGCATCGTGTATCCGGAAATCACCGAGATGCAGGCGCGGGCGATCTTCGAGGCCGCGGTGCGTGTCTCGCGACGTGGCATTGAAGTGCACCCCGAGATCATGGTGCCGCTGGTGGCAGACGTTGCGGAGTTTCGCCACCAGCACGCGGTCATCCAACGGGCAGCGGAGAGCGTGATGGGCGTCATGGGCGAACCGGTTCCGTACCTGACGGGCACGATGATCGAGTTGCCTCGCGCGGCGCTGACGGCTGACGAGATCGCGACGGAGGCCGAGTTCTTTTCGTTCGGCACGAACGACCTGACGCAGACGACTTTCGGCTTGAGTCGTGACGATTCCGGTCGATTCCTGCCGCATTATCTGGAGATGGGACTGTTGGCCGACGATCCGTTTCAGGTGCTGGATCGACGTGGCGTCGGCAAGCTCATTCGCATGGCGGTCCACGATGGTCGGGCCGTGCGCCCGGGACTCAAAGTCGGCATCTGCGGCGAACATGGCGGTGACCCACAGTCCATCGCCTTCTGCCACGGCATTGGCATGGACTATGTCTCGTGCTCGCCGTATCGCGTGCCGATTGCGCGACTTGCCGCAGCGCACGCGGCGCTGGCGGAGGGAACATCCGCCACCAGGCATTGAGTGATGAACGCGCCGGCTTTTCCACGTCCAGACCGTATCGCCGTCATTGGTGCCGGGCCGTCGGGCATCACGGCCGTGAAGAACCTGTTGGACGCGGGATTTCGGAACATTGTATGCTATGATCGGAATGAAGCCGTGGGTGGCAATTGGCTGTATCACCCGGGCTCGTCGCACTCAAGCGTGTTCGAGACCACGCACATCATCAGCTCAAAGTCGCTGTCGCAGTATCATGACTTTCCGATGCCGTCGTGGTATCCGGACTACCCCTCCCACACGCAACTGGCCGCGTACTTCCAGTCGTATGCCCGTCATTTCGGCCTGGAGCAGTTTGTCCGCTTCGGCACCGAGGTGCACCAGGCCGAACCGACGGCCGAGGGCAGCTGGCAACTCACGGTTGAGTGCGAAGGCGTTGTCGAAACGTCGGTATGTGATGCGTTGGTCGTGGCGAACGGGCATCACTGGCGTCCCCGAGCGCCGACGTATCCGGGATCCTTCACGGGAACAATCCTCCATTCACACGACTTCAAACGCGCGGCCCCCTTCGCCGGGCAACGCGTGTTGGTCATCGGCGGTGGCAACTCCGCATGCGATGTCGCGGTCGAGACGTCACGCGTCTCGGCGCACACCGATCTTTCATGGCGCCGCGGCTACTGGATCGTGCCGAAGTTTCTTTTCGGTCAGCCGTCCGATATTGTCGGTGCGCAATCCCGGTTCCTTCCGCGTGCCGTCCGGTCGCGCATAAATGCCGGACTTCTGCGACTCCTGCAGGGTCCGAACTCGCGCTACGGCCTGCAGGAGCCCGATCATGCGTTCGGCGCCACGCACCCGACGGTCAACTCCGAATTGCTGTATGCGCTCCGCCATGGACATATCGGGCCGCGCCCCGACATTGCACGTTTCGATGGTCGCGTCGTGCACTTCACCGACGGATCGAGCGCGGAGTACGACGTCATCATTGCCTGCACGGGCTATTGGATATCCCACCCGTTTTTCCGATCCGATCTGATCGACTTCTCAAAGGGCCCCGTGCCGCTGTACCTGCGCATGTTCCCTGCGCGATTCCCGTCCCTCGCCTTCGTGGGACTGTTCCAGCCGCTGGGTTGCATCTGGCCGGCCGCCGAATTGCAGGCCAAGGTGCTTGCGCGCCGATGGAGCGGCGCATGGACGCCACCGGCGGACCTCGAGGCAGCCATTTCGCGCGAGCTGCGCCACCCGGACTATCCGCAAGTCGACTCGCCTCGCCATACCATCACGGTGGACTATCATCGATTCAAGGCGCGGCTGCTCCGACAGCTACCCGGGGGATGGCGCTCCACCGATCCCGTGACGGATCTCGTCGACATACGTCAACGCGCGCCGACCTGAGTTGTATCCGTTGCGGGGTCGGACCGTCACCCCGCTGGCCGCACTTATTACGTGAAGCGGGATCCGTCGTGACAGCAGCCCTCGCGCGTCGTCGATGATGCGAACGCGCAGGGAGACGTTGCGGCACGTGGCCGACACGCCTTGACGCGCACGATGAATGAGGCGCGCATGGTCGGTGTATCGATCGCTGCCCTGTCACTGTTGCTGACGCTACCAGGGGCCAGTCCCGCTGTCGCTCGCGACGCGTCGGCGTCACTGCCGGGCATCAAGATGCCGCATGTGCCGATGCCCAAGGTGCGCCTGCCGCGCCTGACGAAACGCAACGGCTCCAGCGAGGCGGTCGTGCAGACCAAGCGACGTCTCAAGGCGCTGGTGGGGGACCAGGAGGCGTGGTACTCGGACCATGGCAGCTACGGCGCGAATGCGAATACCATGGCGCGAAACGCCACGCGAACGGATTCGTCGTTCGACAAGGTGCAGATTCAGGTGTTGTACGCAGGCAAGAAAGGCTGGACGGCCATGGCGTCGCACCCCGATGCACCGGGTAAGAGCTGCGTGATCTACGTGGGCTACCGCAACGCGCTCCCGATGATCCCCCGTACGCGAGCGGACGCCCTGGATGCATCGGCCGAGGCGCAACCGGCCTGTGATCGCTGATCGCTCGGCATAGTCGAACAAACGCACAACGCCCCGCCGACGAATCGGCGGGGCGTTGTGCGTTTGGTTATCCACCTAGTGGAGGTGGGGGAATCGAACCCCTGTCCGAGACTAGATCGACCTCAGCGTCTACGTGCGTATCCTATTGATTGAGGTCTCCGTTCACTGGCCAACAGGAAGCCCATGAACGAACAAGTCTACAGTTGTTTCGCCCGACGGCGGCAGACGCACCGCCAGACTAGCCCAGATTTGCGATACTCACGTGCCGCCCCGGGCGGGCTGCCTCGTGAGCACTGCCGGGTAACCCGAAGGTTACGCGGCGAGCGCCAGGTTGTTGTTGGCGATTGTGATTTTCCCGAGTGTTTTACCAGGTGCTCGAGGACCTGGGCACGCAACCAAAGCTTCACCAACCCCGTCGAAGCCAGTCACCCCCGAACGGCACCCTAAAGATAGCTGCAGTCAGGGCTCGGCAACAGCCGTTGGGGCGATTCCAGGTACCGCGTGAAGATGCCCTCGACTTCCGAGAAGTCCCGGACCTGATGCAGCAACTTGCGCAGTTCGGCGGAACCCGGAAGGCCCTTCACGTACCATCCCAGATGTTTGCGGAATTCCAGCGCCGCGCCGAGGGGATCGATTTCGTACTCCTGCACCATCCGTGCATGGGCGAGTGCGAGCGCAAATCGTTCGTGAACATCCGGCGTCTCCGGCAACGGCAATCCGTCAAGCAAGGCGCGCGTGTGTCGAAAGACCCACGGCTGGCCAAACGATCCTCGGCCGATCATGATGCCATCGCATCGGGTATGCTCGTACATCCGGAACGCGTCATTGGCCGTCTTGATATCACCGTTGCCAAGGACCGGGATGTCGAGCGCGGCGACCACAGCGGCGATCTCGTCCCAGCTGGCAAGACCCGAGTACATCTGCGTTCGTGTGCGCGCATGCAGGGCCAACACCCGCGCGCCGGCGTCCTGACATCGCAGCGCAATCCCCACCGGGTCCCGCATCTCTTCATTCCAACCGCTGCGGATCTTGCAGGTCACCGGAAGATGCGTCGCGCGGGATACGGCGCGAATGATGGTCTGCACCAGGTCGAGATCGCGGAGACAGCCCGAGCCGCCGTTCCGGCGAACGACCTTCTTGACCGGACACCCGAAGTTGATGTCCACGAAGTCGGGCTCGAACAGGTCGGTGACCATGGCGGCCGCATCCGCCATGGCATCGGGTTCCGCTCCAAAAATCTGGACGCCGATCGGGCGCTCTTCCTCGGCGAATCGCAATTTGCTGACCGTCGCCGGATTCTCCCGACGGATGCCCTCGGCCGACAGAAACTCCGTCACCACCACGTCCGCCCCGTGCTGATGGCACAAACGCCGAAAAGGCGATTCCGAGACACCCGCCATGGGGGGCCAGGTAAAGCGGGACCGCGTGGGGGGACTGGAACGGAAACACCTTGCGGGCCATGGGGTTGGAAGCGACTTACGCTGACGTGTTGCGGCAACGCGATAGGTTTGACACCCGCCGTCCAAGGGTTACCATACAAGGCTATGGAACTGCGCGAGTTCTTTTCCGAAGATGCCGTCCAGCTCGAGCTTCAGGGCACGACCAAGGACGAAGTGCTGAAGGAGCTTATTGGGCTCCTCAAGCTGGACGAAAAGTCCGAAGGTATGCTGTTCAAGATGCTGAAGCGGCGAGAGAATCTCGGTTCCACCGGGATTGGCCGTGGCATCGCGATTCCGCATTGCCGATCGCTGGTCGTCAGCCGACTACGCGTGGCATTCGGCCGCAAGACGGCGGGAGTGGATTTCAAGGCGATCGACGACAAGCCAGTCCATTTCCTGTTTCTGATTGTGGCGCCCCCGCTGGAGGTGTCCAATCAATATCTCCCGGTGCTCGGCAAGATCGCACAATTCAGCAAGGAGCAGGACGTGCCGGGACGTCTGCTGGAGATCACCACGGCGGCGGAATTCATGGCGCTGCTTGAGGAAAAGCGGGTCTAGTCGTTGCGGGAGCTACCGCGCGTCTCGCTCGACGGAGACGCGCGCAATGTTTCCACGCAGGCGCACCGCGACGCGCCAGGATTGCAGGATGGCGGCGGCCGCCAGCCCGGCCACCAGTCCAATCCACAGTCCGCGTTCACGCAGCGGCGTGCGGAATCCCAGGTACGCGCCAAGCGGGACGCCCACGGCCCAGAACGCCACCATATGCAACATCGCCGGAATCCGCGTGTCGCCGGTTCCGCGCAGCACGCCACTGGTGACCGCCTGCAATCCGTCGAACACCTGAAACATCCCCGCCAGCGGTATGAGCGCTGCGGCAACGGCGACGGTCGGTCGGTCCAGGGTGTAGCGAGTCGCCAGCCACTCAGGCGCCACCAGAAAGACCACCGCCGTCAGGCACATGAATCCCACGCCGCAGGCGATGGCCGCCACGGCATCACGACGCGCGGCGACGATATCACCGCGCCCGATGGCGCGGCCTACCACGGCAGCGGCCGCACCGGAAATACCCAGCGGCACCATGAACGTCATGGCCGCCATGTTGAGCGCGATCTCGTGGCCCGCCAGTGACGCGGTACTCATCCACCCCATGAACAACGCCGTCAGTCCGAAGGCAAAGCTTTCGAAGAAGAACTGGACGCCGATTGGCACACCGATACGCAGCGTTCGCTGCAGCGGTTTCCACGCGCCCGCCTCCGCACGCCATGGACGGACATAGGGTTCGAGCGTTGATCGACTGAAGGCCCACAACAACATCGCCATCGCGCCGGTGGCGATTGCCGTGGCAAACCCCGAGCCCCCGACACCAAGCGCCGGTGCGCCCCAATGACCGGTGATGAGGATCCAGTTCGCGAACGCGTTCACCACATTGGCGAGCAAGACCGACACCACCACCGGTCGCGTCGTGTTGAGCGCCTGCAACGCCTGACGCGCGGCGTTGAACAGGAAGAACGGGAGCACGCCAAGGGCCCGATGGCGCACATAGATGCCGGTCTGCTGTACCACATCCTCCGGCTGACCGAGTGCGCGCAGGACCGCCTCTCCCGGCATCAACGCGAGTGTCACGATCGCGGAAATCAGCAGGGCCATCAGGAACCCGCGCTGAATACCGCGCGCCGCGTCGTCGTGCGCACCGGCGCCGATGGCCTGTGACACCACCGGATCCAGCGCAAAGAGCAGGCCGATTCCGAAGACGCTGACATTGAACACATAGAAATTACCAAGCGCGACGGCGGCAATCGCCGCGCCCCCCAAACGACCAACCATCATTGCATCCCCCACACCCATCGCCTGCAATCCGACATTGATCAACACGATTGGCGCGGCCAGGCGCGCCATGTCGAGCAGATCAGTGTTCCACGCGCGACGTCCGGTCAATTCGTGGCGGAGCGTTTGGCTCTCGCGACCATCTCCCGGGCTTCCCGCAACAATCTCGGCGCGTCATACGGGATACCGTCCTTGATCGTCCACGCGACGCCACCACCTGCCCCGGCGGCGGCATCCGCACGCGGTGGATAGAATGCCTTCAGGTCCTCCAGTGGATTCCCGTTGACCACCACCAGATCCGCCAGAAATCCCGGACGCACTCGTCCAAGACGCGACTCTTCCTTGAGGATCTTCGCGTTGTTGGCCGTGGCATGCTGCAACACCTTGATCGGTTGGAATCCGGCTTCCTGCTGCAGTTCGAGTTCACGAATCAGGCCGAATCCGTACACCTGATAAATGAATCCGGCATCCTCGCCGACTCCGATGGTCCCACCGAGCCGTTCGAAATCACGCACCGCTTGAAACCAGATGCGGTAGTTCTCCTTCCAGAACGCCTCGTCGGTGCTGCTCCAGTTGGCGAAATAGGAGCCGTGATTGGACGGGTCGGGACGAAAGTATTTTTCCAGCGTGGGATGCAGATACTCGGCGAACCACGGTTGCGTCTCGGCCCGTTGCAGGTCGCGGCTGGCCTCGTAGATCTCCAGCGTCGGATTCCATGCAACGTTGCCCTTCACCATGGCCTTGAGCACGTCCTGCAGGCGCGCCGCGTCGGCTTCGCGCCAGAGACGACCCGCCCAGCGGAAGCGCATTCCTTCATCCGCGTAGTTGAAGGTCGAAGGGAAATGCTGTGCACCATCGATGATGGCTGCATCCGGTACGCCGTACCAATGCTCAATGCTGGTGAGCCCGCCCGCGGCCGCGTCCCAGGCGTTTGTCTCATCAACGGCCATGTGGTGCGCCGTGCCAAGTCCGAGCTTTCGAGCCTCATCGAGAACGGCCGGATAGATGTCCTTGTCCATCCCGAACAGCTTGAGTCCGTCCGCGCCCTGCTGCTTCAGATCGCGCACGCGCTGCCGCGCCTCCGCCTCATTCCGCGGAATGGGCATGTAGGCATAGCGGGCATAGACATACAGTCTGGGGGCGGCGATCTCCCCCGCCAGGCTCTTCGCGCGCAGTTGAATTGTTTTCGCCGTTTCACTCGACACATCGCGCACCGTGGTGATGCCCATGCCCAACCACAACTTGAACTGATAGTCCAGCGGCTGCGGGATACCGCCACGCTCATCCTGCACATGCCCATGGATGTTGATCAGCCCCGGCATCACGTACTTGCCGGTCCCGTCGATTTCCGCGTCACCAACCGGCGGGCGTCGTGCCGTGCCGTCCCGGAGCGCCACCGGGTCGAGTGCGACGATCTGCGTGATCTGGTTACCCTCAATCACGATGTCCTTGGGGCCTTCTGCCGGCGTCCCGTTGCCCTCAATCAGCATGGCGCCACGAATGACCAGGCGCTTGGGTCGCACGCCGTGTGCGGGCGCCGGCCCGCGCACGGTGGCCGCCAGGGCAGTCCCCGACCGCTGCGCCGTCGCGCGCGACGCGCTCACGGACAACACCAACGTGGTCGACGCGGCAAGCAGAACGGGCAACACGAGACGCTGGCGCATGGTTACTCCCACTCGATGGTGGCAGGTGGCTTTGAACTGATGTCGTAGACGACGCGATTCACACCATCGACTTCGTTGATGATCCGATTGGAGATGCGCCCAAGGACCTCATGCGGGAAGGGGTACCAGTCCGCCGTCATGCCGTCGGTACTCGTCACGGCGCGCAAGGCGATGACATGCTCGTAGGTCCGCCCGTCGCCCATGACGCCCACACTGCGAACCGGGAGGAACACGGCAAACGCCTGCCAGATATCCGGATACAGGCCGGCCGCGCGAATCTCCTCAAGATAGATGGCATCCGAGCGACGCAGGATGTCAAGCGCGTGGGGCGTGACTTCGCCCAGTACCCGAATGGCCAGGCCCGGGCCGGGGAATGGGTGGCGTCCCACCATCTCTTCAGGCAATCCGAGTTCCCGACCGACATTGCGCACCTCGTCCTTGAACAATTCGCGCAATGGCTCAATCAGGCCGAATTTCATGTCCGGCTTGAGCCCTCCCACATTGTGGTGCGTCTTGATGGTCGCCGACGGACCGCCGGTCGCGCTCACGGACTCGATGACATCAGGATACAGCGTGCCTTGCACCAGGAAGGCGGCATCCTTGCCCGCCTCAGTGGAGGCGTCTTCAAAGACATCGATGAAGGCGTGCCCGATGATTTTCCGTTTGCGTTCCGGATCACCGACACCGGCGAGTGCGGAGAGAAACCGGTCCTCCGCCCGCACGGTAATGAGCTTGATCCCCAGATGCGCGCGCATCGTGCGCTCCACCTGTTCGCGTTCGTGCAGTCGCAGCAAGCCGGTGTCGACGAAGATGCACGTCAGCTGATCGCCAATGGCCTTGTGTACCAGCGCGGCGGCCACACTCGAATCGACCCCCCCGGACAGCCCGCAGATCACCTGCTGATCACCGACCAGTTCCCGGATGCGCGCCACCTCAAGATCGATGAAGTGTCCCGGTGTCCAATCGGCGGTGCAGCGGCAGACGCCGAACAGGAAGTTCTCGATGATCTCGGCACCACGCACCGTATGCGCGACCTCCGAATGGAACTGCACAGCGTGAATCGGCTTGGACTCGTGTCGGAAGGCGGCGATCGCGTTGTTGCTGCTGCGCGCCGTCGTGACGTACCCTGTCGGTAATGTCTCCACGTGATCACCGTGGCTCATCCACACGGTGGTGCGTTCGTCAACCGCAAAGCCGTCGAACATGCCGGCGGCTTCCGTCACCGTCACGTCGGCGCGACCATACTCGCGCCGCCCGCCGCCCACCACCACCCCCCCTTCAATGTGGGCGATCAAGTGCATGCCATAACACACGCCGAGGACCGGCGCGATCTCGAGCAATTCGCGCGGGATGGTGGGCGCTCCCGCGTCGGTCACGGAACTGGGGCCGCCCGAGAGGATGATGCCGTCCGGCTGCCAGTCGCGAATCCACTCGAGTGATCGGGTCGGCGCGTGGATCTCCGAATACACGCGGGCCTCGCGCACCCGGCGGGCAATGAGCTGCGTGAACTGGGATCCACAATCAAGGATCAGGATGCGGCTACCCATCAGAACTTCCACTCCGGACCCGTAAGTTTGAGGAACTCGACCGACATCGTGTCCAGGTCGAGAATGGCGCCCGACGGCGCCCCGTGCAGCCACCCGCACCCTTCGCCGGGATTGACCAGCAGGGAATCCCCGCGCGCCTTCATCTCCGACACGTGCGTGAACCCGTGCACAATCACTTCGTGCCCGTCAATGGACCGTTGATGCACATCGGCAATGTCATGGATGAGCAACACGGATTTGCCGCCGAGATCGAAACTGTGCGGCGACTCGAACAGTTCGGCGGCACCAAAGCCCATCTTGGCCACCGCCTGCAACGCATCACGATCACCGTCATTGCGACCGAACACGCCCAGCAAGGGCATGGATCGGTCGTTGAATGGTCGCAGCGAGAAGGGCGAGCAGAAGTCGCCGGCGTGCATCACCAGCGACACACCGCCGGCAATCATCTGGTCGAGCAACGCTTCGATCGCCGGTACGCGATCATGGGTGTCAGAAAACAGGCCGATGCGCATCAGGCACTCCTCCATTGGAGGTGCGCTCGTTCGAGCCGCACCAGGTCGTCATGACACTCACGGTCCGTGATGACGGCAAACTGCGATCCGTCGACCAGCACCTCGGCAGGGCGCGGGCGTGAGTTGTAGGTCGAGGCCATCGAGTAGCCGTAGGCGCCGGCTGTGCGCACCGCCAGCAGATCACCGGCCTGCACATCCGGCACCACGCGATCCTTGGCAAAGAAATCGCCCGATTCGCAGATCGGTCCCACCACATCGGCCGTCACCCGTGCGGCCGTGTCCACCACCGCCTCGATGGCATGAAAGGCCTGATACAGCGACGGTCGCAGGAGGTCGTTCATGCCCGCATCGGTCACGACAAAGTCCTTTCCGGCCGCGTGCTTGCGATATAAAACCCGGGTCAACAACACCCCCGACTCCGCCACAATGAACCGGCCGGGTTCCAACAACAGCTGCAACCCCGTGTGGCGCGTTGCCGCAATGATCAGCGCCGCATAGCCTTCGACATCCGGAGAGGGCTCCTCCATGGCGTATGGCACCGCCAGACCACCGCCGACGTCAAGAAACGCGAGCGGGTGCCCTTGCGACCGTACGCGATTCACCACCTCGAGCAGTCGCGGAATGGCTTCTCGCATGGGTTCCGCGTTGGCAATCTGCGAACCCAGGTGCATCCCGAGACCGAGGAGCGCAACGTGCCGGAGTTCCTTGGCATGCAGGGCGATCCGTTCGACATCGTCGCGCGGGATGCCGAACTTCTGCCCCTTTTCGCCCGTCCGGATATAGGCATGCGGGGTGTCAACCGTAACCTCGGGATTGACGCGAATCGCGATCGAGGCCACCACGCCGCGAGCCGCAGCGACGGCATTCATCGTCACCAGCTCCGCTTCCGATTCGACGTTGATCAACCGCACCCCCAGGTCCAACGCCTGCTCGATCTCCGCCACGGTCTTGCCGACGCCGCTGAAGACGATATCGCCGCCGTCGAATCCGGCGGCTCGTGCACGATACAGCTCCCCGCCCGACACGATGTCCACGCCGGCGCCCAGCTCGCGCAACAGGCGCAGGATGGCCTGGCTGGAGTTGGCCTTCATCGCGAAGTGGATGTGATGTGGCACGTCACGAAACGCGTTCGCGAGTCGGCGATACCGCGCGCGAATCGTATTGGCGGCGTATACGTAGCACGGAGTCCCCACCGCCTCCGCGATGGTCGGCAACGGGACCTGCTCCGCACACAACACCTGCCCCTCGCGGGAGAATGCATCCGGCGACGAGTCTGTCAACGGGGCCGTCATGTCATCAGTAGGCGCGAGCCCAGATGACCTCGTGTTTCGCCGGTTCGCCCGTCACCATGCAGGTCACGGGCGGAGTCGGGGACCGGAACTCGGCATCCGGAATGCATCGAATCGTGGCCTTCGTCTCTTCCTTCACGCGGGCCTCCACGGCGGGATCACCGTTCCAACCCGCGTACACAAACGCTCCCGGCCCGCTCATGATCTCCTTGAACCGGTCATAGGAGATGCGCTCGCGAATGCTGTTGGCTTCCAGTCGTGCACGCGCGGCCGCCAGCATATCCGACTGGATCTGTTCCAGCAGCACCGGCAGTTCCGACTTCAGCTGATCAAACGGCATCGGACGCTTTTCACGGGTGTCGCGACGCGCCAACATCCCGCTGGCCGACGCCAGATCGCGTGGACCGATCTCCAGTCGCAGCGGAATGCCGCGCAGCTCCCAGTGGTAGTACTTGGCCCCCGGCTTGATGCCAACGCGATCGTCGACGTGCACGCGGATGCGCTCGTGATCCGGGCGCTTGAAGCTGCCCAACTCCTCCGCGAGCTGCCTCGCCTTCGCAATCGTGGCGTCGCGCTCGTCATCGGTCTTCCAGATGGGCACAATCACCACCTGAATCGGCGTCAGTCGCGGCGGCAATCGCAACCCCGCGTCGTCGCCGTGCGTCATCACCAGTCCGCCGATCATTCGCGTGGACACCCCCCAACTCGTGTTCCAGGCAAACGCCTGTTCCCCCTGTTCGTTCTGGAATGACAAGTCGAACGCCTTTGCGAAGTTCTGGCCGAGGTTGTGCGAGGTGCCCGCCTGCAGCGCGCGGTTATCCTGCATCATCGCTTCACAGGAATAGGTGCGCAGAGCGCCGGCGAAACGCTCGCTATCGGTCTTCAAGCCCGTGATGACCGGCATGGCCATGTGCCCTTCCATGAACTCGCGGTACACGCCAAGCATCCGGCACATCTCCTCTTCGGCCTCCTCGTGCGTCGTGTACGCGGTATGGCCTTCCTGCCAGAGGAATTCCATCGTGCGCAGGAAGAGGCGCGTGCGCATCTCCCAGCGCACGACGTTCGCCCACTGGTTGTACAGTAACGGGAGATCCCGATAGCTCTGCACCCACTTGGCGAACATCGAGTAGATGATGGTCTCCGACGTCGGGCGCACGACTAGACGCTCCTCCAGTTGCTTGCCCCCGCCCATGGTGACGACGGCGCACTCGGGCGCAAACCCCTCGACGTGCTCGGCCTCCTTCGATAGGAAGCTCTCCGGAATGAACAACGGGAAGTACGCGTTGACGTGCCCCGTCTCCTTGAACATGTCGTCGAGCGCGCGCTGCATCCGCTCCCAGATGCCGTAGCCGTGCGGACGGATCACCATGCAGCCGCGCACGGGTGAATAGTCGGCCAGTTCCGAGCGCAGGACCAACTCGTTGTACCACTCGCTGAAATTGTCAGCGCGAGATGTCAACTTCTTGTCATCACTCATCACGTCGTCCTGATAGTTGTTTGAGCACCTGAATAGCGTCTTCGAGGTTCTCGAAGCCTTTGGGCTCTTGACCGCGTTCCATGACACTGACCCGAATCGCGTCGTCATCCGAGTGCGAGACTTCGACCGTGAAGCGCGCCCCCGCCTTCTTCGCGACCTCGCGCTGTCGATCCCCTCGTTGGCGCCGCAGGGCGTATTCGACCCTGAAATCCTCCGCGCGAAGCCGCGACGCGGCTGTCAGCATGGCGCGCGGATAGGAAGGTTCGCCGGGTTCCTGGATCACCCAGCAATACTCCCGGCTTTCGTCGCGCGTCGTCATCAACCCGCGCGCACGCAGCAACTCGCCGAGCACGACGTCGCCAAGGCCGAATCCGAGCGCCGGCAGGTCGACACCACCCACCGATGCCAGCAGGCCGTCGTAACGCCCGCCACCGCAGATGGCCCGGAACTCGCCGACCGCGTCGAACAACTCGAACACGATGCCGGTGTAGTACGCGAGACCGCGCACGATGGTAAGGTCAAATCGAATCCACTCTGCAACACCCAGCGCCTCGGCATGCGCGAGATACTCGGCAAAGTGCTCCACATGCGGCGCGACGATCGGCGAGGCGCCGTAGGTGTCGCGCATCGTCTCAAAATCGAGCGTGCCAAATCCGAGGACGGCGCGGCACGTCTCGGCGGCCAGTCCTGCGGCCAGCAGTTTCTCCGCCGAAACCTCGCGCGGCTGGCGATCCAGCTTGTCCAGTACGGCATATACGACCGTCCACGACGGCTCGGCGATGCCAAGGTGCGTCAAGAGCGCGTTGAGCAACCGCCGATCGCTGACGCGCGCCCGCACATCCGTCGACGCCAGTCCAAACGCCCGCATGATCTCAATCGCGATGGACAGGAGTTCGGCATCGGCCAGCACGTCCCCCTCGCCTACGATGTCGACATTGAGTTGGAAGTGCTCGCGCAAGCGTCCCTTCTGCGTCCGCTCGTACCGGAACAACTGCGGGATGCTGAACCAGCGCACCGGCTTGCGCAGCGCCTGTGCGCGCGCTCCCACCATGCGGGCAAACGTCGGGGTCATCTCCGGACGCAGGGCAACCGCGCGATCACCCTTGTCGACGAAGTTGTACAACTGCGTCACGATCTCGTCGCCGCTCTTCTGGGTGTACAAGTCGAGGGCTTCGAGCGGTGGCCCGTCATACTCCTGAAACGCATAGCGCCGCACGACGCGGCGCCAAGTCTCGAAGATGTGGGCTCGTTCAGCAAATTGCTCCGGGTAGAAGTCGCGGAATCCCGGTAATGGCTTCGGTGGCATCCGCGTAACCTACCGAGCCAACGGATCGACCTGCAACCGCTCCATGGCGTCTCCAACCGTGTGGAATGACCCGGTCACCAGAATGGTCGCTCCCGAGGTGTCGGCCAGACGCAGCGCCTCGTCGAAGTCGTCGATCCGCTCGGACGGTATGGACATCGAGCGCGCCCAGGTCTCCACCTCATTCAAGTCCCAGGCGCGAGATGCCGGTGCGGTCGGAGCCGATGTCAGGAACACGCGGTCCGCCACGGTTGCCACGGCCTGCAAAATCCCCCGCCAATCCTTGTCGCGCAGCACCGTGACCACCGCCACCACGGGCGACGGCAAGCCCGTGGCCCGCAGATTCGCGACGACGCTGGCGGCGCCATCCGCATTGTGTGCCACGTCAAAAAGCCACCGACCCCAATGATGGAACCGCCCCGCCAAACGCACTCCGGCCAAGCCGGTCTCTGCCTGATCCGCGATGCGCGCCCAGCGCTCGCCCGCCGACTCGAGCATGGCCAGCGCCACGGCAGTATTGTCGGCCTGAAAGGTCCCGACCAGCGGCGTCGTCAGACGCCGGATTCGGTCGGGAGTCTCCAGCGTAAAGGTGGTTCCCGTTTCGGCCAGCGACACGTCCCGCACCCGCCAGTCGAGGCCTGTCACACGAATTGGTGATGCCTCCGCGGCCACCGCCTGAGCGAACAGAATATCCCGAATCTCTGGACGGGTCTCACCAATGACTGCACCAGCATGGCGCTTGAAGATACCGGCCTTCTCAATGGCAATCTGTGGCAGCGAGTCACCGAGGAACTCCATGTGGTCAAAGCCGATCTGCGTGACACCGGCGGCAATGGGTTCAACCACGTTGGTGGCGTCCAGTCGGCCGCCAAGGCCCACTTCAACGATCGCCACCTCAGCACCGGCCTTGGCGAAGTACGACAGGGCCATGGCCGTCGTAGCCTCGAAGAAGGTCGCTCCCAACGCCGTCAACAGCGGTTCATTGGCATTCAACCAGGCCGTAATGTCGTGCTGTTGCATCGGCCGTCCATCGACCACGACCCGCTCGCTGAAATCGACGAGGTGGGGTGAGGTATAGCGCGCTACACGCAGCCCGGCATGTCGCATCAGCGCGTCCAGGGTGGCTACCGTGCTGCCCTTGCCGTTGGTGCAAGCGACATGAAATACCGGATACGCGCGCTGCGGATTCCCAAGGGCCTGCAACAGCGCGGCCACACGATCGAGTCCCAAACGCCACGCGCCGCCCGTGCGCGCGAACAGCTTGGCTAACGCCGCGTGGTAGGCCGCCGAGGCCTCTTCAGCAGGGGCCATAGCGTTCCCGGGTGGATGGGCTCCAGACCGGCGATGCGGGGCCAACGGATCGGTCGTCAGCTGTCCTGCGCGTGTCCGGTAGCCGCGGGACGGCCAGTCATGTGCCGAAGGAGTCGCGTAACCGTCGATCGCAGTTCCTTCCGGTGCACGACGCTATCGACCATCCCATGATCGACCAGGAATTCTGCCGTCTGAAAGCCCTCTGGCAAATCCTGCCCCAGCGTCTGCTTGATGACACGTGGGCCGGCAAACCCGATCACGGCGCCAGGTTCAGCAAGGATGGAGTCCCCCAGCATGGCGAAGCTGGCGCTCACTCCCCCGGTCGTCGGATTGGTCAAGATCGACACGTACGGAATGCGTCGTTCGGCCAGTTGCGACAGCACGGCCGCCGCTTTCGCCATCTGCATGAGCGAGAGTACGCCCTCCTGCATGCGCGCGCCGCCCGACGCCGAGATGATGACCAGTGGGTGTTTCTTCTCCAGAGAGCGCTGCCCAAGGCGAGCGATCTTCTCGCCCACGACCGAGCCCATTGATCCACCCATGAACGCAAAATCCATGATGCCAATCCCAACCGGCAGCCCCTCCATCAGCCCGGTGACTGTCAGGATCGCATCACTGTCCCCGGCACTGGCGACCGCGCGCTTGAGCCGCGCCGGATAGTCGGGAAAGCCCAACGGATCGACCGATCGGAGCTCACCGCCAATTTCGCCAATGGACGCTTCGTCCAGCAGCATGGTGGCGTAGTCCCAGGCACGCAGCCGCCGATGATAGTCGCATTCGGGGCACACGTTGAAATTCCGCAAGAACTTGGCGCGGATATCGGTGTGCCCGCACGCCTCGCACTTCTCCCACGTGTCCGGTGGGATCTCGAGCCGCTCGCGACGAGGCTGCCGCGGTTTCTTTTCTTTCCGGAACCAAGCCATAGGAGGCGTAAGATCGAAGGTCCGTCCCGTCGTGGCTAGGGCTTGCGCGTACTTGAGGCCGCCTATCCACCGTAACCGAAATCAAACCGAAAGGGTCGGCGCTCGGTGTGCAGGGGCACTGCCCTACAATCCCATGGCGTCCGGAAGACCTCGGCCTTCCGCCGAAATACGCAGCAGAACGGCGACTGATAGCCAGCTCACCAGCAGAAAGGAGCCGCCGTAGCTGAAGAACGGCAGTGGAATGCCGGTCACCGGCATCAGGCTCAGGGTCATGCCGATATTAATCGTGACGTGGATGACCCAGGCAGACATCAGGCCGAACGCCAGCAGACTGGGAAACGCATCGTTCGCCCGCGTGGCCACCCGCGTGCTGCGCAGGAACAGGGCAAGGAACAACGACAGCGCGACGGTGACGCCCACGAAGCCGAGTTCCTCACCCACGACGGAGAAGATGAAATCGGTGTGCCGTTCCGGGAGGAATTGCAGCCGCTTCTGACTGCCGAGTGTGAATCCCTGTCCGAACAACCCGCCGGAACCGATCGCCACCTTCGACTGCATGATGTGGTAGCCCGCGTTGCGCGGATCGAGGGTGGGATCGAGAAATACCAGCAGGCGGCCTCGCTGGTACGGCTTGAGCTTGTCCCAGAGAATGGGTGCGACGATACCCATCGCGACATTCGCCAGCATCAGTGCCACCCCTTCCAGCAGATAGGGGCGATGCCACAACATCAAGGCGAACAAGAGGAAGAACCAGGCGCCCCAGGCGCTGGTGCTGAACGCGAGGATCAAGCTGATGCCTGGACTGGCCAGCATCAGCAGCACCGGCCACGACACGCCCGCCCAGAACAGCATCGCGAAACAGATGCCGATGAACACGATGCCTGTACCAAGATCCGGTTGTGCCATCACCAGGATCCACGGTATGCCGACCACCAGCAACGGTCGCCACAGTTCCACCAATGCCCGTGGCGGCTCGCGTTGCGCCGCCAGCACACGCGCCAGCATCAGGGTGGTGGCCAGCTTGGCCAGTTCGGCCGGCTGCCCAATGCGTTTACCGCCAATCGTCAGCCATCCCTTCATGCTTTCGGCTGTGCCGGCCCCTGTGCCGATAAACAAGACCAGGACCAACAGCCCGCAACTCAACAAATACAGCGGCCACGCACTCCATTCCAGCAAGCGTACGGATCCGCGCGACACGACAAAGCAGGCAATCAACGAGATCGCGAAAAACCCGAGTTGTCGCTGCCAGAGGCGCGCCACGACACCGGCCGGCGCGTCCGTCTGGCCAGCCGAAAAGACCATGGCGATGCCGAACGCTGTCAACAACAGCGCCAGCACCAGCAGCGGGTAGTCGATCCCTTGTCGACGCAGCGGAAGTGCCACTAGTCGTTCGTGACGGATTTGAGGGTGAGGCCTTTGGTCTTCAGAAAACGCTCCATCATCTTGGTGGCGACTTTCGCCGCGGCCGATCCGTGCAGTCCTTCTTCCAGTATCACCGCCACGACGATCTTCGGATTCTCGGCCGGAGCGTAACCGACAAACCAGGCGTTGTCGGGGTGCGGCGGGTTTTGCGCCGTGCCCGTCTTGCCGGCAATCAACAAGCCCTGAATTTGGGCACCTGCCGCCGTGCCGCGCGAGACCACGTCGGCCAGCGCCATCTGCAGCCCCTCGAGTTTGTCCTTGTCGAGATTGAGAATCTGCGTGCGCACGGGTTCATGGGCCACAATCTGCGGTTCCGCCGCGGCGCCGTCGGTGGCCAGCGCGGTGTAGAACCGCGCCATGTTCAACGGCGTCTGCGAGTTGTTCGCCTGACCGATCGACAAACTCAGGACGACCGATGGATTCCATCCGCCCTTGCCGTACTTCTTGTTGAAATACTCGATGCCCTCCGGCCAGATCGGACGACTCTCGCTGGGCAGATCGATGCCGGTGCGTTCGCCGAAGCCCAGCTTGACGCCGCCCGCCAGCAAATTGGCCAGTTGGATCTTGAGTCCCAATTGGTAGAAGTACACATCGCACGACTTGGTGATGGCTTGCGCCAGCGTGACGTCGCCATGACCGCGTTTGTCCCAGCACTTGAACACGCGACCGTAGTAGTACCCGCCCGTGCATGGTTGTGGCATGTGCGATTCTATTGTGACGAGGTTGCGTTGGAGGCCGATGACGGCGGTGGCTAGCTTCCAGGTGGACGCCGGCGCATAGAGCCCTTGCAGCGCGCGGTTGGTCATCGGCCGCTTCGGGTCCGCCAGCAGGCTGGCGAAATACTTGGGCGGGACGCCACCAATGAACCGATTGATATCGTACGATGGCGCGCTGTACAGTGCGAGGACGCCGCCGGTTTGCGGGTTCAACGCGACCACGGCACCGCGCAACGAATCGCCAAAGTACTCGTGGGCGTATCGCTGCAAATCGAGATCGATGTTCGTGCGCAACGGCGGCGGGGCCTCCGGCGGTTCTTCCGCGCGGACGCCATTGTCGCGCACCACGCGATTCCGCGCATCGACTTCGACGTACCGGCGCCCTTCACGACCGCGCAACTGCTCCTCGTATTGCTTCTCCAGCCCCTGCTTGCCGATCTGTTGCCCCGCTTTATAGCCAGCGTAGGCAGGCAACGTCAGCTCCCGTTCGGAAATCTCGCCCGTATAGCCAATCAGCGCCGCCATCGCTTCGGCATCCGGATAGTACCGTTTTGGCGAACTCTGGATGATCAACCCCGGGAACTCCACGCGGCGTTCTTCGAGCACCGACACCACCTGGAACGAAGCGTCGTTGAAGATCACCGCCGGGCGCTGCGGGGACCGGCGAAAGCGGCCAACGGCGAGTTCCTGCTGCGCCGAATCAATCGGCACGATCTTCGCCAGCGTGGTCAGCGCCGAACGCAGCGAGTCCTCCGTGGGACTCAGGATGAGCACGCGGTATCCCGGCAGATTCTCCGCGATGATCTCGCCCTGACGATCGTAGATGATGCCGCGGGCGCCCGGCAAGGGGACCTCGCGCAACCGGTTGTTTTCCGATTGCAGCTTGTACTGCGCGTTCTGCAACACCTGCGTGCGAAAGAACGCCGCGCTGAGCGCCAGGAACACCATGAACAGAACACCACGGGCGACGCGCGCACGCCGCAGCACCTCGTTCGGATGGTAGCTCACGACCGGAGGCTCACCCGGTGACGGGCCGGTACAGCGGCTTGAACAACGTCAGCAGAATCACGGCCACAGCGGCCGTGAGCGCCGCCGACAGCGGCGTCCAGAGCAACAACTGCACCACCAGCTGCATACCGCGGACGCCCCCACTGACACTGGCGTAGACAACATCGAAGGCCACCTTGCCGACGAAAACGAAGAGACCGGTGAGCGCGACATGATCGGCGAAGAACACCGCTTTGACGCGACTGGCCGCGAAGGCCACAGCCACGAGTGACAATGCCGCGGCCCCAAACGATCCCGGAGCCAGCGCGTCCACAGTGAATCCCGCCGCGAGGCCGAGCAACGCGGCCAATCCCGGGCGGACTCGCACAGCCGAGAACAAGATGGCAATCAGGAGAAAATCGACGTTGGCGCGCGACGCGAAGAGCGGCCTGATGGCAAAGTGCGCCGCGACCAGCAGGAGGAATCCGAGCCACGCGCCGGCGGCAGCGGCGAGGCCGGACGGTGGCTGCGCGGTGGCCATGATCAGCGATCCTCGCGCAGGGGTGGCGGTCCGCTGCGTGATGTCGGCGGCGGCACGGTGGGCACGCGGGGACGCGACGAATCGGCGCGCGCGCGACGCACGCTGTCGGCTTTCAGGCTGTCGGCGCGTGTGAGCGGCGCGCGCACCACCGGTGCGGCGCCACGCAACGTGTCGCGCGAGACACTGTCGGCAAACGCGGAGTCGAGTGCGGCGCGCCGCGCGGCCAGTTCATCAAGCGCCGATTTGCGCGCCACGGAATCGCCCGCGGCCGCGATGGCGCGCGCCGCACTGTCGGCGGACGCCACGTTGATCCAGACCTGACTCACCCCTCGCGCGCCGCGGTCTGCGCGCAGCACCAGCACGGGCCCGATGGCCGCTGGCAGGACCGCCGGCATGAGCAGATACGTGCGCGCCCATTTCTCCGGCGTCGAGATCTCCCCCATGACAATGCCGACGGGAATGCCGCGCGGATACGTCGTGCCCAATCCCGAACTGACAATCACCGCTCCGGAATCCAGCTTGTCGCGAAACGGCACGCCCTTCAACTCCAGCATCAGGCGCTCCGCCCCACTCCCCAGATGCGGCTGCACAATGCCGAACGCGCGATTGTCCACGCTCATGGCACTGACGCGAAAACTGGGATCGGCCCAGGTGATCGCGAACGCGGTGTTGGCGTCGACGCGCTCGACCATGCCCACCAGACCGTCCGCCGTCACCACCGGCGCGAACGCGGCGATGCCGGCATTGGATCCGACATTCAGCGTGAGCGTGAAGTCATCATCCACGCCGCGCCGTGGCAGCACATCGGCCACCACAAATCCATCGGCCAGCCGGGCGGACAATCCCATCAGCCGCCGCATGACGGTATTCTCGTCGACAATCGCGCGAAGACTCAACGCCTCGGTTGCCGCCTGCCCACGCGTCGCCAGCAGTTCATCGCGTGACGCGATGGCCGCCCGCACGCGGGACGCGCGACTCTCCAAGCCTACCAACGGCGCCAGCACGGTTCCACGCAATGCGCTCGCGACGCTGTCGCGGAATCGCCGCGGCATGACGAGGGCGATGATCGCGCACGCGACACAGGCCAACAACAGCCCGTTGTCGAACCGCACTCCGCGATACGCGGATCCGCCGCGGACACCGCGAGCCACCGCGCCGTCAGGTCGTGAGGACCGACCAGTACTTCTCTTCGTCGTCGAGAATCTTGCCGGTGCCGCGCACCACGCACGTCAGCGGATCCTCATCGACATGGATCGGCAGCCCCGTTTCCTGACTGAGCAACACATCAAGGCCGCGAATCAGCGCCCCGCCGCCCGTCATGACGATGCCGCGATCCACAATATCCGACGCGAGTTCCGGCGGCGTGATCTCGAGCGCGCGGCGCACGGCATCGACAATCTGCTGGATCGGCTCCTGCACCGCTTCGCGAATCTCACTCGAATGCACGCGCACGGTCTTCGGAATGCCGGACACCAGATCCCGCCCCTTGACTTCCATCTCGCGCTCATCGCCAACCGGGTACGCGGACCCGATCTGAATCTTGATCTGCTCCGCCGTGGGTTCGCCGATCAACAGATTGTAGTTCTTGCGCATGAATTGGACGATGCTCACGTCGAGCTCGTCGCCACCGGTGCGAATGGACGTGTCGCTCACGATCCCGGACAGGGCGATCACGGCAATCTCGGTGGTCCCACCGCCGATATCGATCACCATGTTCCCCGTTGGCGACTCCACCGGAAGCCCAACACCAATCGCGGCGGCCATCGGTTCAGTCACCATGAACACTTCCTTGGCACCGGCCCCGAGCGCCGAATCACGCACCGCGCGCTTCTCCACTTCCGTGATGCCCGACGGCACACACACGATGACACGCGGCTTCACCTTGAAGACATGCTTGTCAATCACGAGTGTGAGGAAATACCGCAGCATCTTTTCCGTGACGTCGAAGTCCGCGATCACGCCGTCCTTCATGGGACGGACGGCCATGATACCTTCGGGTGTCCGGCCCAGCATGCGCTTCGCTTCGAGTCCAACCCCGCGGATTTTCTTGGTTTCGCGATCCAGTGCCACCACCGACGGTTCATTGAGCACGATGCCTTCGCCCTTCACGTAGATGAGGGTGTTGGCCGTGCCAAGATCCACCGCGATGGCGTTCGCCGGGAACAGCGAATTCGCCTTATTGAAGGGCCAGAACATCCAGAAAGGGCTCGCCGGCGCCAGGCGCCGAATGGGGGACAATCGTCGGGACTCTCGCCATAAGGTATCGGTTTACACGAGAGCGAACAAGCTGTTGTGATAGCGTGACCTAGCGCACGTTGTCACACCCCGACGACACGGGCCGTCACGCACGACCCGTGTCCGCCGGAACGTTACTCGAGAAAGCTTGATGGCTCGGTAAAGGCCATACCGAATGCGTCGGACACGCCCTGATACGTGAGCTGTCCGCCGCTCATGTTGAGCCCCTTGAGCAGCGCGCCGTTCTCCTTGAGCGCGCGCATCCACCCCTTGTTGGCCAGCTGCAGCGTGTACGGCAACGTGGCGTTGGTCAGGGCAAGGGTCGACGTCCGCGGCACGGCACCCGGCATGTTGGCGACCCCATAGTGGATAATGCCGTCCACGACATACGTCGGGTTCTCGTGCGTGGTCGCGTGGATGGTCTCGATGCAGCCACCCTGATCGACCGCCACGTCCACGATCACCGCCCCCGGACGCATACGCTTGAGATCTTCCCGGCGCACCAGCTTCGGGGCCTTGGCGCCCGGAATCAATACCCCGCCGATCACCAGATCACAGGTTGAGATTTGCTCCAGAATGTTGTGTCGATTGGAGTGTACCAGTTGCACATTGGCCGGCATGACATCCGACAGGTACCGCAGACGCTCCAGCGACAGATCGAGCACGACCACCTTCGCACCGAGACCGGCCGCCATCTTGGCGGCGTTGATGCCCACCACACCACCACCGAGGATCACGACCTTGGCCGGTGCGACCCCGGGAACGCCTCCCAACAGCACGCCGCGCCCGCCGTACAGCTTCTCCAGGTACTTGGCCCCTTCCTGAACGGCCATCCGGCCCGCGACTTCGCTCATGGGGGTGAGCAGCGGCAGCTCGCGATTCGGCAGCTCCACCGTCTCGTAGGCAATGCACGTCGCGCCGCTCGCCAGATGCGCCTTGGTCAGCGTCTCGTCGGCCGCGAAATGAAAGTACGTGAACAAGGTGAGATCCTTGCGCAGAAATCCCCATTCCGGAGCGATGGGTTCCTTCACCTTGAGCAGCAGATCGGCGTTGCCCCACGCGGTCGCGGCATCCGGCACGATGGTCGCGCCGACGAAACGATAGTCCTCGTCTTCGAATCCACTACCGACGCCGGCGCCGGTTTCGATGAACACCTGATGGCCACCGGCAGCCAGCGCTTCAGCGCCAGCCGGTACCAGGGCCACACGATTCTCGTTTGTCTTGATTTCCTTGGGTACGCCGATACGCATGGGTGGGATACGTTGAAGAGTGAAATCGATCTCAGCGAACGGCTTTGGGGCCGAGGCTGACAATAGTCTGCTGCGTGGGATCAAAAAATGCTCGGGCCACCTCAAGCACGGTGGCGCTGTCAACCGCATCAACCAGCGCCAGCAGCTCCTCAATGGTCCGGTGCGGCTCGCCGTACAGTGCCGTCGTCGCGGCCCGATACATCCGTGACGAGACGCCCTCCATGGACAGTACCAGTTGGCCGCGCAACTGCCGCTTCCCTGCCGCCAACTCGGCCTCCGGCAGCCCGTCCTCGACCACCTTGGCCAGGACCTCCCGCACCGCATTCAGCGCGTCCTGGGCCGTCTCTGGGGCGCTGGCGAGGTAGACTCCGTGTACCCCCGTGTCGGCATACGACGAACTGAAGGTGTACACGCTGTAGGCGAAACCCAGTTCTTCCCGAACACGCTGGAACAGCCGGGAACTCATGCCGCCGCCCAACAACATATCGAGCAGCGAGAACGCGTAGCGGCGCGGGTCGCCGTGCGCCAGCGAGGCGCTACCCAGCACGACGTGCGTCTGCGCGATGTCCTTGCGGCGCACGTGATGCCTCTGAGGCGCCGCGGGGACGGCCGCCGGCACCGTGAATGGACGCATGTCCCCGGTGAGGCGATCACCCCATCCGGCCGACAATAAAGTCTCCACCAGTGCGTCGTGCTCTACATGACCGCTGGCCGCCACAACCAGCCGGCCGGGATGATAGGCGCGCTCATGCAGCGATTGGAGATGGGTCACATCCATTCCCTGCACCGTTTCGCGGGTCCCGAGGATCGGGTACCCGTGGGCATGCGCACCCCACAGCGTCCGGTTGTGCACATCGAAGATCACGTCGTCAGGCGTGTCATCGACCATGCTGATCTCTTCGAGAATCACCTTGCGTTCAAGGGCCAGGTCACTGGGCCTGAGCAATGGCTCGAAGATCAGGTCACCGATGACCGAGACGGCGTCCGGAAGATGTTCATCAAGGACCCGGGCCTGAAACGACGTGTGCTCGCGCTCGGTGTACGCGTCGAGTGAGCCGCCCAGCGTTTCCAGCGACAAAGCAATGTCCTGCGCCGAACGGGTCCGAGTTCCCTTGAACACCATGTGCTCGAGAAAATGCGAGACACCCATCTCGCCTGGTTGCTCGTGCAAGGTGGCCGCCCGCACCCAGGCCCCAAACGCAACGGACCGTGCTCCCGGAACGGCTTCCGAGAGCACGGTCAGTCCATTGGGGAGCTCCGTACGGTGCAGTGCCGGCGCGTCAGCGCCGGTCGCGACCACCACCGCTCCGCCCGCCGCGTCCACCACGATCCCCACCGTCGTCACGCCGCGGAGGACGCTCGCTCGGGGTCTCTTCCGGCATGCCTTCCGGCCGTGGCAGCAGTGCCTTCATGGACAGGCGCAACCGCCCCCGCTCGTCGCGGTCGATAAGCTTCACAGTCACCCGATCGCCCTTCTTGACCACGTCTTCCGGCTTCTCGACGCGCTCGTGCTTCATTTCCGAGACGTGCAGCAACGCTTCGGTGCCGGGCATGATCTCGATGAATGCGCCGAACGCGGTCACGGTCTTCACGGTGCCTTCATACGTCTCGCCAACCACCGCTTCCGCCGTCATCGCCTGCACCATCTGTCGGGCGCGTTCCATCGACTCGGCGCCCACGGCAGCGATGGTCACCGTGCCATCATCGTCCACCGACAACTCCGCGCCCGTTTCATCCTGAATGCCGCGGATGTTCTTGCCCTTCGGGCCGATCAGCTCGCCGATCTTGTCAACCGGGATCTGCACGGTCACGATGCGTGGCGCATACTTCGACATCTCGCCACGCGGGGCGGCCAGCGCCTTGTCCATCTCGCCGAGGATGTGCAGACGACCTTCACGGGCCTGCGCCAACGCCTCTTCCATGATCTTGATATCCAGACCTTCGATCTTGATATCCATCTGGATGGACGTGATGCCGTCCTTCGTGCCGGCCACCTTGAAGTCCATGTCGCCGAGATGATCCTCGGTGCCCAGGATGTCGGTCAGGATCGCGTACTTCTTGCCTTCCTTGATCAGCCCCATCGCCACACCCGCCACCGCCGCCTTCATCGGCACACCGGCGTCGAACAGCGACAGCGAACCGCCGCACACTGAGGCCATTGATGACGAACCGTTCGACTCCAGCACTTCGGAGACGATACGAATGGTGTACGGGAAGTCGGCAAAGTCCGGCAGCACGCCCTGCAGCGCGCGTTCGGCCAGGTTGCCGTGGCCGATCTCACGACGGCTGGTGCCACGCATCGGACGCACTTCACCGGTGGAGAACGGCGGGAAGTTGTAGTGCAGCATGAACGACCGGGTTGTTTCACCCGCTTCGTTGATGGAATCGAGTCGCTGGGCATCCTTCGCGGTTCCCAGCGTCGCGGCCACGAGGGCCTGCGTCTGGCCACGAGTGAACAAGGCCGAACCATGCGCACGCGGCAACACGGTGGTATCGATGGAGATCGCGCGCACTTCGTCGGGCTTCCGGCCATCGACGCGCAATCCGGTCGTCAGCACCTGCGCGCGGAGCTCGTTGTACTCGATATCGCCGAGCACCGCGCTGATGTCCTTCGCGTTGTCCGGGAACTCCACCGCCAGCAATTCAGCGGCAGCGTGCTTGGCCTTCTCGATGGCCTGGATGCGGGTGTGCTTGTCCGCCTGATTGAGCGCGGCGCGAATCGGCGCCGATCCGGCCGCCTTGGTGCGCTCGACCACGGCTTCCGCCGGCTCCGACTTCTTCCACTCCATCTTGGGCTGCTGCACCTTGGCCAGCAGTTCATTCTGCATCGCGATCAACTCGCGAATGCCATCGTGCGACAGCTTCAACGACTCCAACACGTCGGCTTCGGTGACTTCGAGGGCACCGCCCTCGACCATGACGATGGAATCCTTGGATCCCGCGACGATGAGTTCGAGATCGGAAAACGCCAGCTGCTGGAACGTGGGGTTCAGCACCCAGTGTCCCTGCACGCGTCCGACACGCACGCCACCGATGGGGCCCATGAACGGGATCTTCGAGGCATTCAACGCGAACGACGTGGCCAGCAGCGCCAGCACGTCAGCGTCATTCTCCTGGTCGGCCGAGACGACGTAGATGAACACCTGCACTTCGTTCTTGAAGCCTTCCGGGAACAACGGACGGATCGAACGATCGATGATCCGGCAGGCCAGGATTTCATGATCGTGCGGTCGGCCTTCCCGCTTGATGAACCCGCCCGGAATCTTGCCGGCGGCGTAGGTCTTTTCCTTGTACTCGACCGTTAGCGGGAAGAAGGGCAACGGACTCTGATTGTCGCTGACCGTGACGGCCGCGATCACCATTGTCTCGCCGAATTGGACGACGGCGGAGCCCGCCGCCTGCTTGGCCATGCGGCCGGTCTCGATGACCAGCGGGCGACCCGCGAAGGTCCGCTCAATGCGATGCATCATCTGCTTAATTACCTGGTGAGAACGCAAATCGCGCGGGAGGCATTGCTGCCCCCGCGCGACGTGATGGCGTGGTCTGGCTTAGTACCGGAGACCAAGGTTTTGAACGAGCGTGCGGTATTCCTGAACGTCCGTACGCTTCAGGTAGGCGAGGAGACGGCGGCGCTTGCCGACCATCTTAAGGAGACCGCGACGCCCGTGATGATCCTTGGCGTGGGTACGGAAGTGACCCGTCAGGTAGTTGATGCGCTCGGTGAGGAGCGCGATCTGTACGCGGGTCGAACCGGTGTCCCCTTCGTGGGCCCGGTACTTGTCAATCGTGGATGCCTTATCGAACGCCATCGTCGTAAGTTTCTCGGCGCATGCAATGCGCAGGGTGCGTAGCTGCGCCGCGTTTTTGCGCGCAATTGTATGAAGCACGGTAGTTTACTCCACCTCGCACAGTCTGTAAAGGACCGCAACCTGCCAGACCGCTACCTCGGCCGTCAGATTGGTAAATATCAGGTCATCCGGCTGTTGGGTGGCGGGGCATTCGCCTGGGTCTACGAGGCGGTCGACCGCGACCTTGAGATCCCGGTGGCGCTCAAGATCCTGCGCCCGGAATTCGCCGGCCAGGCCGACGCCGAAGCCCGATTCCGGCGCGAAGCCACCACCGCAGCTCGCCTCCGGCACCCCAACATCGTCACCGTCCGTGATGTCGGGCTCGTCGACGGCGCGTCTTTCGTGGCCATGGACCTGCTCCCGCTTTCGTTGGCGAGGCGGCTCGAGCTGTTGTCGCGACTCGCGGAGGCCGACGTCGTGCGTATTGGCCTCGACGTCGCGGCGGCCCTCTCCGTGGCGCATGCCGGTGGCATTGTGCACCGCGATATCAAACCCGACAATATCCTGATCGGCACCCACGGTGAGGCCGTGGTGGCTGACTTCGGGCTCGCCCGCGTCCTCGATGATGGTGCCGCGCGCAGTGGTGGTCACCAGATCATGGGAACACCACACTACTTCAGTCCCGAGCAGGCGCGCGGTCTCGAACTCGATGGACGCAGCGACCTGTATTCGCTGGGCGTCACGTTGTTCCGCGCGGCCACCGGTCGATTGCCATACGAGGGCGATGACTGGTACGCCGTCGCCCGAATGCACGTCGAGGCGCCGGTGCCTTCGGCACGCGCGCTCGTGCCCGAACTGAGCGAGGCCATCGATGCCCTGCTTGGCCGCTTGATGCAGAAAGCACCCGCCGATCGTTTCCCGACAGCCCTCGCCGTCGCGGACGCACTCGCGGCCCTGCCCTCCGCGCCCGTCACGCGATCCTCGGTGTCCCTTGGTCGCGCCTCGTCGGAAACCGTTACCGCGTTTCCTCCGGTCACCGAGCGCCTGCCGTCGCCTCCAGCCACCGCGAGACGATGGGTGGGCGCGACCATCGGTCTCGCGCTGGTGGGAATTGCCGGGTGGGCCGCGCTGCGCGTGCCGACGATCCGCGACCTGATCGCGCGGTCGCCCGAGCCAACACTACCGCACCTCGACGATTCAACCACCCGCGCCTTGCAAGACTCCGTGCGACTGGCTGCGGGTGACACGGCGGCCGCCGTGGCGGTCAGTGACTCCTCGCGGCGTACGCCACTCGTCGTCTCCCGTCTGCCGGATTCAATTCGCAAGAAAGCCGCCGATCGCGTGAAGACGCAATTGATCGTGTCGGCGCCGGATTCCGCCCGGCTGTATGTCGATGGCGCGCTGGCCGGCCGAGGCTCCATCGTGGTGGATCGACCAGGCGCCGCCCGCCTGTCGCTCAGGGCCGTGATTGAAGACGCGCCCACGGACTGTGTCACGGCCTCGCGCGACTCGACCATCCGTCTGGCGGTCGGCGAGCGTCGCAGTGTGATGCTGGCGGTCCGCACGTGTCTTGGCGTGAAGTTCACCATCGTGCCCGCAGATGCGCGAATTCGCTTCGAATCGCTGGACGGTGGCGTGTCGGTGGAGGTACGGGCCGACACGACGAAATCCGTCCTGTTGTCTGAGGGTCGTTACGAAGTGCGCGCAACCGCACCGCGATGCCTCGAGTATCGAGGCGACACACTCACGGTTCGACGCGGCGCGAGCGAATCGTCGCTCTTTCGTTCGATTCGCCTGACCTGCTGACCCCACATCGCGATGCGCCGCTATGGTGTTGCGATGACACCCACGACGCCGCCGACGAAAGCACCCACGGCAGTGCCCAGCCAGAAGCGACGCGCTTTCCACCAGGGAACCACCGGCGGCGTCATGAGGACCACGTGACGCGTGGTGACCCGGGTGACTTGCGACGTGATGACCGCCACGGCCGTTTCGTTCCATACCGACACAATGCGCAGTCGCGCCACCAGCGCATCGCGGTTCATCGGATCGACGGCGTACGCCGTCATGCCGTCCCGGATCCACAGCGCTTCGCGCGGCTTGAATCGGGCCGTGGTGTCGTCTACGACTTCGATTTCAAATCGAGCGGCGTCACGCGGAATACGCGAGAACGGCTTCGGCGCAGTGACCTCTGCCGTCGGCATCGCGGGAGCGCTGCTGTCGGCGTGCATGACCGGCACCGCGGTGCGGTGACACGCGGCCGTCACCACCGCCAGCATCACCCGCAGGACACGCACGGCGGGAGCGACCAACGTTCGCCTGCCGAGGGGCATCGCTCAGGGGGTCAACGAGGAACGGATGTCGTTGAACGTCACCAACAGGATCAACGCGAGCACCGCCAACACACCGACCCGTGCAAAGGTTTCGCGCGTGCGTGCACTGAACGCCTTGCCTTTCACGGCTTCCGCCAGCACGAGGAGAATCTGTCCGCCATCGAGTACCGGAATGGGCACGAGATTGAGGATCGCGATATTCAAACTGAGAAATGCGATGAGCGACCAGAGCGTTTCGGCGCCACGGCGTGCGGCCTGCACGGAGACTTTGGCAATCTGAATCGGGCCGCCAAGATTCTTCGCCGAGACCTGCCCCGACACGAGTCCGCGGAGCACGCTGGCGACATTGGTGGCCATCGCCCACGTCGCACTGGCTCCAAGCGTCATCGAACGCGCGAGCCCCAGATTCTCACGCGCCAGTGAATCGCGCACCTGGATACCGACCCGTCCGACCCGTCGTTTGGCGCCGGTGACAGGGTCATCGATTTCGGTGGACTGCGGCGACACCGGCACGGAAAGGCGCGCGCCGGCACGATCGACATCAATGGTGACGGCGCCGGTGGTCTCGGGCGCGATGCGATCCACCACTTCTTCCCAGGAACGCACCGCGTGACCGTTCACGGCCACAATCCGGTCACCGGCCGCCAGTCCGGCCGCCGCTGCCGGTAAGCCCACCACCACCGAATCGATCACCGCCGGCCGATAGGGATCGCCGTAGACGTAGAAGATTCCACTCGACACGAACAACGTGAGCAGGATGTTCATGATCACTCCGGCGGACAGAATGAACACTCGGGCGCCGACCGACTTGCTCTCTACCCAGCGCGATTCCGGCACGGCCTTGGGGCCGAAGGGCGCCATACCCTGGGGGTCCCACAGGGCCTCGGGTACTTCAGGCGGACGTTCGGTCGTCGAATCAAAGGTCCCGCGATCGGCACCCCCCTCGATCCCGGCCATGGAGTCGTCCTCGCGCGTAGCCATGCGCACGTAGCCGCCAAGCGGAATGAGCGAGACCCGATAGTCGGTCTCGCCCCGCTTCCAGCCGAACAACCGGCGACCCCACCCGAGCGAAAATACGGGCGCATACACCCCCGTCAGCTTCGCTGCCACGAAGTGGCCGAGCTCATGCACGAACACGACGAGACCGAACACCAGCAGCGGCGCAATGTATGGCGAGAGGGTTGTCAGCATGGACTGGTGATGGTCGGTTCCGGATCAGGGTTTGGCGGCAAGCATCGCACCGTGCGCTTCAACCATGTGACGCGCAGAGGCGTCGGCTCTCCACAGCGCCTCCAACGACACCGTTGCTTCCGCGACATGGTCAGCCAGCGCGCCCGCAACTAATACGGCAATCTCACCGAATCGGATCCGACCGGCGAGAAATAGGGCCACGGCCGCCTCGTTCGCGGCATTGTACACCGCTGGAGCGGCACCGCCGGCCCGTCCGGCCGACAGGCCCAGCTCCAGCATCGGGAAGTCGGCCGTCCGCACCGCCTCGAACGTGAGGGATCCCAGGGCGACGGGGTCAAAGAGTGGTACGCCGGAATCCGCCACGCGTTCCGGCCACGTCAGCGCGAAGAGGATCGGGAGCTCCATCGACGGGGCACCCAGTTGAGCCAACACGCTGCCGTCGATGAACTCCACGAATGAATGCACGATACTCTGCGGATGCACGACGACCTCGATGCGATCGTAGGGCACGCCGAACAGATGATGCGCCTCGATGACTTCCAGCGCCTTATTCGCCAAGGTGGCGCTGTCGATCGTGATCTTGCTACCCATCCGCCACGTGGGATGCATGAGCGCGTCCGCGCTCGTGGCCGTGGCAATGCGATCGGCGCTCCACGTGCGAAACGGGCCGCCAGAGGCCGTGAGCACCAGCCGACGCACCTCATGTGGTGCGCGTCCCGCCAGACACTGCAGAATGGCGGAGTGTTCGCTATCCACCGGCACCAAGGTCCCACCAAACTCCCGTGCCGCCGCCGTCACAATGTCGCCGGCGACCACCAGCGTCTCCTTGTTCGCCAACGCCACACGGCGACCGGCACGTAGCGCGGCCAACGTGGCCGGCAATCCGGCTGCGCCAACTACGGCATTGATGACGATGTCCGCCGACGGATGCGTCGCCGCGCGTACCAGGCAATCCGCACCGGTATCCCAGGTGGTCCCCGGCGGCGCGTTGCCACGCACGAGTCCGACAAACGACGGGCGCCAACGGGTGGCCAACTCGGCCAGCGCCGCCGCATTCTCGTGTGCCGTGAGCGCCACCGGCACGAATCGCTGCGACTGCCGTTCGAGGACGCGCAGTGCGCTTGTGCCGATGGAGCCCGTGGCACCGAGGATCGCAACGCCGATGGTCATGTGACGATCAGCAGTACGCCGCGCGCATCAGTGCGGCGCCGGAATCAGGAGCCATCCATACAGCGCGTACGACACGGGCAACACGAAGAACAGCGAATCGAGACGATCGAGTGCGCCGCCATGGCCGGGGAAGAGCGTCCCACTGTCTTTCACGTGCGCTTCGCGCTTGAACAAGGACTCGGCCAGATCGCCAACCTGCGCCGTCGCACTGATGCACACGCCGAATACCACAAGTGCCCACGGCGCGAACCCCAGTTCTGCGTGCGGACGCAGCAGCCAGTGGACGTAACCCGCACACACCAACACCGTGAGCACGACTCCCCCGATGGCGCCGGCGATGGTCTTTCCAGGCGATATCGACGGGATGAGCTTCGGTCCACCGATGAGGCGCCCCGCGACATAGGCGCCGATATCACTTGACCATGTCAGTAGCACCGGCAGGATGACCACCAGGGCACCCGCCGTGTTCCCGACCGCGTATCCGTAATATCGGAGCGCATACACATACGACAGGGTGCCGCCGGTATACAGAACGCCGAGGGCCGTGGTGCTCACCGCCGCCAACGGGTGTCCGTCCGCACCGCGCATCCAGATCGCCAGTGCGATGAGGACGAGTACCGCCAGCGGAACAACCACGAGGGGCACCTGCACGACGCCGAGATAGTGCGCATGCACAGCCATCGGGACCAGCGCGGCTGCGACAATTCCCGTGCCGGCCATGGGTCGACTACCGCTCTCGCGGGCCAACCGGAAGAACTCCCAGGCCGCCAGGGCTGACAAGGCGCTCGCCAGTGTCGCGAGGGCCGCATCGCCGACCCACAGGATTGCCAGCGCGATCGGCGCACCAATCAGAGCCACGCCAAGGCGCCGACCAAACTCACTCACCCGTCGATCCGCACGAAGTGATCAGACCGAGACGCGGCCGAAGCGCCGGTCACGTTGCTGAAAGTCGAGGATGGCCTCGTACAACGCAGACCGTCCGAAATCCGGCCAGAGCAAATTGGAGATGTACAGTTCGGCATACGCAATCTGCCAGAGCAGAAAATTCGACAGCCGCTGCTCGCCGGAGGTCCTGATGAGAAAATCCGGATCGGGGCAGTTCGCCGTATACAGACGCGCCCGAATCTCCGTTTCGTCGATGGCCTCGGGTGTCAGCCGCCCTGCCTGGACGTCGATCGCCAGCAACCGTGCGGCGCGCACCAACTCGGCGCGTCCACCGTAGGAGATGAACAGGTTCAACCCCAGCTTGTCGCCGCTCTCGGTGTCCTGCATGACGCGCTTGACCGCCGCGGCCGCAGGCGCGTTGAGTCGCTCAAGGTCGCCGAAGACGCGAACGCGCACCCCTTGCTGGCGCAGCTCGTCGGCTTCGCGCGCGATGTACTCCTCAAGCAAGGACATCAGCGCCGACACTTCGGTTTCCGGCCGCTGCCAGTTTTCCTGCGAGAACGCGAACAGCGAGAGCCACTCGACACCCGCATCGAGGCAGCCTTCAACCACTTCTCGTACCGCCTTCATGCCCGACCGATGACCGAACGGACGCGGCATGTGCCGTTCACGGGCCCATCGCCCGTTGCCATCCATGATGATCGCAATGTGTCGCGGCACGGCTCCATGCACGCGCACGCGCGCAAGCAACTCGGACTCGGAGTCCGCTGCGGAGTGGGAAACGGGCTTGGTCATTGCGGATCGGTCCGCGGGCGGGACTCAAACCTCCATGACTTCAGCTTCCTTCGCCTTCAGCAAGGCATCGAGCTTGCCAATGGTGTCATCGTGCAACTTCTGCAGATCCTTCTCCGCATGCTTCTTGTCGTCTTCGGAGATGCCATCGAGTTTCTTGATCTTGTCGCGCGCATCAGTGCGGGCGTGCCGGATCGCGATGCGACCGTCTTCCGCCAGCTTGTGCAGCACTTTGACCAGTTCCTTGCGGCGCTGCTCGTTCATCGACGGCAGCGGCACGCGAATGACACCACCCTGGTGCGCCGGATCGAGGCCAAGCTCCGATTCCCGAATGGCCTTCTCGATCACTTTGGACTGCGACTTGTCGAACGGCGTCACGAGCAGGATCCGCGCCTCAGGCGCCGAGACGGACGCGACCTGATTGAGTGGTACCATCGATCCGTACGCTTCGACTTTGATGGTGTCGAGCATGTTCGGCGACGCCTTGCCGGAGCGGATGCCGGAGAACTCGCGCTTCGAGTTCTCGAGGCCCTTTTCCATGCCCGACTTGGTGTCCTTGAGGATCTGCGGAATGGTGGTCATGAAACGAATGTCCCTATGCGTTCGCCCCGGACGGCACGCGCAATGGCGCCGGGACTGTTGATGTTGAGCACGATCAGCGGCAGCTGATTCTCCTTGCACAGCGTGATGGCGGTCTGATCCATCACCTTCAGCTCTTCCAGCATCACATCGCGATAACTGATGGTCTCGTACAGACGGGCATTGGCATCCTTCTTGGGATCAGCCGAATAGACCCCATCGACGCTGGTGGCCTTGATGATTACGTCGGCCTTCATCTGGATACCGCGCAACACCGCGGCCGTATCGGTGGAAAAATACGGGTTTCCGGTGCCGGCAGCAAAGATGACCGTGCGCCCCTTTTCAAAATGGCGCATGGCCCGACGCCGAATGTACGGCTCGGCCAGCTCTTCCATGCGGATGGCCGTCATAACCCGGGTGTCGAGTCCTCGCTTCTCCAGCACATCCTGCAGCGCCAGGGCGTTGATGACCGTTCCCAGCATTCCCATGTAGTCAGCACCCACACGATCCATGCCCATTTGTGAGAGTTGGGATCCGCGGACGATGTTGCCGCCGCCAATCACCATTCCCAGCTGGACACCCATCCGCGCGACCTCGACAATCTGATCGGCGAAGAATCCGATCCGGCCGAAGTCAAATCCCACCCCACGGTCACCCGCCAGCGCTTCCCCCGACAACTTGAGCAAAACGCGCCCGTAGCGCAGGGCTTCCTGACCGCCCTGCTCCGGTCTGCTGTCGACGGCTGCGCCAGATGGGTCGCTCACGATGCTTACTCCGCGCCCAGCTGCAAGCGCACAAATCGATCGACGGTAATGGTGCCCCCGGCGCGCTCGGCGTGATCCTTCACCAGCGCCGCGATCGTCACGGCCGGATCCCGGACCCACGCTTGCGGCAGCAGCGTGACGTCCTTGAGGAACGCCTCGATCTTGCCGGTCGCAATCTTCTCGATCATCGCGTCGGGCTTGCCAGACTGCCGGGCCTGCTCTTCCGCGATGCGCTTCTCGCTTTCGATCTTCTCGGCCGGCACGCCAGAGCGATCGACGGCCAGCGGCGCCGAGGCCGCGATGTGCTCCGCGATGAACTTGACGAGCTGCTGCGTGGACTCGTGGGCGGCCACTTCCGGCGACGTCGCCGTGACCTGAACGAGCGTGGCCAACTTGCCATTGTGGTGACGGTACATCCCCACCTGACCGTTGGCACCGGCGTCGAAGCGCGCGACGCGACGCACGTTGACGGCTTCACCGGTACGCGCCGACGCCACCTTCACGAAATCCGTGACCGAGAGGCTCGGATCAGAGGCGAGGGGCTCGGCGAGGAATGCATCGATGTCGGCGGCGCTGGACTGTACCCGTTGGGCGACGAGTGTCGCCACGACCTTGCCGAAATCTTCATTGCGCGCCACGAAGTCGGTTTCGCACGCGACCTCGACCAATGCACCTGACTTGCCGTCGCCGAAGATCTCACCACCGACAATGCCTTCGCTGGTTGACCGGTCGGAACGCTTCTCGGCTTTGGCGATTCCCTTCTTTCGAAGGTATTCAACCGCCGTATCCATGTCGCCAGCAGTCTCTTCGAGTGCCTTCTTGCAGTCCATCATGCCGGCGCCGGTGCGCTGGCGGAGTTCAGCCACGGCCTTCGCCGTGATGGGGGTCGTCATCGGAATGCCCTGTATGTTCAGAGTGTCGAGTGCTGTTTTCGGATACTGGCCCTTAGTTGGCAGACGAACGCCGCCGGACAAGCCGGCGGCGTTCGGGTGCCACTTCCCAACCGCCGCGCTTCGCCCGCAGACGAAGCCCATCCATCACTATTCCGCCGCGCTGTCCGGCTCGCCCGCATCAACCCCTGCGTCAGCCGCGCCGTCGGCCGGCGCGCCCTCAGCACCGGTCTTCAACCGCGCGGCAATGGCCTCGGGCTTCGCACGACGACGGCGTGGGCGACGACGCTTTTCGTCCTCGCCAGGCCGTCCAGCGCCGCCCTGGCCACCACCACCACCGCCCTGCCCACGATCGCCACGATCGCCACGGCCAGCGGGCTCCGTACCACGGTCGCTGGAGAACGTGTAGCTCTCCTGCTCTTCTTCCGACGGACGGACGGGCGCCTCGCGGCGCGCCTCGTCGATGGTATCGGCGATGACCTTGGCAATCAGCTCCACGGAGCGAATGGCGTCGTCATTGCCGGCGATCGGCACCGTGATGAGATCCGGATCGGCGTTCGTATCGACGATGGCGACAATCGGCACACCGAGCTTGTTGGCCTCGGACACCGCAATGCGCTCCTTCTTCGAATCGATGATGAACAGCAATCCGGGCAACCGATTCATCGCCTTGATGCCCGACAGGTACTTGCCGAGCTTGTCGCGCTGACGCGACATCAGAAGCTGTTCTTTCTTCGTGTAATTCGTGAAACCGCCGCCTTCTTCGCTGCCGGCCTGCAGATCCTTGAGCTTGCGGATCTGCTTCTTGACGGTGCCGAAGTTCGTCAGCATGCCGCCAAGCCAGCGTTCGGTCACGAACATCGCGCCGCTCCGTTCGGCTTCCGCGCGCACGATGGCGGCGAGTTGGCGCTTGGTGCACACGAACAGCACGCTTTCACCGCGCAGCACGACCTCGCGGACGAGCTTCTGCGCCAGTTCGATTTGGCGGAGCGTCTTCTGCAGATCGATGATGTGAATGCCATTGCGCTCGGCGAAGATGAACCGGCGCATTTTCGGGTTCCAGCGACGGGTCTGGTGCCCGAAGTGGACGCTTGCGGCGAGCAACTGCTCGAGGGACGGAATCGTCATGGTAGGTACGACTGAAGGTTGAGAATTCGTCCGCTGTCGTCGTGGCCGGCGGCGACCTGCCCCCGAAGGGACCTGGCACCCGCCACCGGCTCAGACAGCGTGAGAGATACGCAGCGTTGCGGCGATGGCCGCAACGACTAGCGCTTGGAGAACTGGAACCGCTTACGAGCGCCAGCGCGACCCGGCTTCTTGCGCTCGACCTCACGCGCATCGCGCGTCAGGAGGCCGAACTCACGCAACTTCTTCCGGTTGGTCTCATCGAGCTTCACCAGCGCGCGCGCGATCGCGAGACGCACGGCGCCAGCCTGTCCGGACACACCGCCGCCATCGAGGACGGCCTTCACGTCGAACCGACCCAGCGTGTCGGTCAGCGTAAACGGCTGCTGAATGGCCGACACCAGCGTTGGCCGCGGGAAATAATCTCCCAACGTGCGACCGTTCACGTCCCACTTGCCCGAGCCGGGGGTGAGATACAAGCGGCAGACGGCCCGCTTGCGACGACCCAGGGATTGAATCTGCTCCGACATCACTTGGCCTCAGCGTTGGAGAAGGCGAGCGAGGTCGGGGTCTGCGCCACATGCGGATGATCCGCGCCCGCGTACACGCGCAGCTTGCGGCGCAACACCTGCCGTCCGAGCGCCGTCTTCGGCAGCATGCCGTAAACTGCCTTCTCGATGATGCGCTCGGGATGGCTGGCCATCACCGAAGCGTACGGGGTATGCTTCTCGTGACCCATATAGCCAGTATGGGTGAAATAGGTCTTCTGCTCAGCCTTGCGGCCAGTCACATGGACCTTGGACGCATTGATCACGATGACGAAGTCACCCGTGTCCATGTGCGGCGTGTACATGGGCTTGTGCTTGCCGCGGATGATCTTGGCGACTTCCGACGCGAGTAAGCCCAGGACCATTCCTTCCGCGTCGACGATATACCACCGACGGTCGATATCCTTCGGGGTCGCGCTGTAAGTCTTCATGCGTGCAGGTACTCTAGAGGCGCCGTGCGGCGCGTCGTACGGGATCAGGAACGAGGATCGCAGAGTCAAACACACTCGCGAGAGGGTGCCCGCCAAGCGACCCGGAAGAAAATCACGGAAGTCGAGACAGACTCGTAGGTTACTGCACTTTGCCACGGCTGTCAATCGGGCAGCGAACTTCCAGGCCCCGAACCGGTAGGCCAGCCCGTCCCGATTCGCTGGCGCTCCGTCCCATTGCGGTCTGTCCTATCGGAATACATGATGGACCCGCACCCGCCGACGATGGCGGGTGTGGTGCGCACAGCGCCTGGCTACTCACATCCGTTGGAGCGTCTTCATGGGCATGGTTGCGGAGTTCAAAGAGTTTGCGATGAAGGGCAGCGTCATGGACCTGGCCATCGGTGTGGTCATCGGTGCTCAATCAGATCATCACATTTCTGATCATCGCCATGGTGCTGTTCATGGTCATCAAGGGTGTGAACCGGATGCGCACGAACCAGCCCGCCAAGGCCGCCTGACGCTAAGTGGAGACCGGCAACGGTCCCAATTCGATCAGATTAGCTCCCTTTTCGACCGCCGTGCCGGGGACCGCTCGCACCGCAAGCACGATCCCCGGCACGGACGCTCGGAGCTCGTTTTCCATCTTCATGGCCTCGACAACCACCAGGCCCTGACCGGCGGACACCAGGTCGCCGACGGCAATGTTCACGCGAACCACCAGCCCGGGCATTGGCGCAACCAGCGGAGCCGGGCCTGAAGCCACCGCCGAGGCCGCGGTAAGATCTCGTATGGTACGCATACGCTCATCGAGCGCCTCCGTTTCCACCCGCGCCCCGTCCACGTCCAGCAGCCAGACCCCGCGCGTCGTGCCGCGACGGGCCACGACCCGGTGCACCTGCTCCCCGATTCGCACGAGCCGCATCGGCGTCCCGTCGACCGTCGTGAGTGCCACATCGATTCGCTCGCCGTCGACAATGGCCTGGGCGCCATCCAGCTCCACCGCGATCCGCTCGCCGTTTACCTCGACGACATACTTCATGAGTTCTCCGGAATAAGCACGCACACTGTTTCCACGTGCGCCGTCTGCGGAAACATGTCGAAACAGCGCACCGACGCGATACGCCAGCGAGGAAGCCGCGAGAGATCCCGGGCCAATGTGGCCGGATCGCAACTCACGTACACGATGGCGCGCACGCCATGCGGCGCGGATTCCGCGAGGGTCGCCGCAACGCGAATATCCACACCGCGCCGTGGTGGATTCAACACGACCAGCTCTGCCGGCAACACGTCGGCCAGTACGTCTTCTACCCGTGCCGTGATGACCGTCGCGGCATCGAACTCGGCGAGTCGCTCCGCCGCGCGCATCGTCGCCATGCGGTCGGCCTCGATCGCTGTCACCCGGGCACCGTCACGCGCCAGCGATTCGGCGATCTCGCCGCGCCCACTATAGGCATCGATCACCGAGGCAGGCGTGAACGATCGCGCGATCGTGAGTACGTGTTCACGCAACGCGGTGGCGACCACCGGATTGACTTGCGCAAACGCCAACACGTCCGAATTCAATTCCCCAGACAGCATGACCGCCGCTCCCGCGTCCGGTTCCCACCAGATCGCGCCAATGAGTGCCACGTTCGCGTGCACCTGCGCGGCCCATGGCGCGCCATCTCGCCAGTCCCATCCACCCTGCACCACTACCGCCACCTGTGCGTTGCCCATCAGGCGAAGCGACAGGCGCAGCGTCGTGCCTGGTCGCGGCTGCGGCAGACCACGCAACTGGCGACGCAGATCGCTCCAGCACGCAGTCAGCCGCGGATGCGCGATCGGGCACTCGTCGAGCGCGAAGATGCGACCGGCGTCATCGAACGCATGCAAGCCACCAATCCAGTTCGTCCCGCGGCTGCGGAGCGCCAGCGTCAGGCGTTCGCGATACTCCCATTCAATGCCCGACACGATCTCGGGAAGTGGCACCTCGCGGCGCCCGACACGCTGCAAGGCATCGCGGACGATGTGACGGCGCACGTTTCGTTGCGCCTCGTGTGTCAGGTGCTGCAACTGACACCCACCGCACCGGTCGGCGACGTAATGATGACACCTGGGTTCTGTCCGGTCAGGCGACATTTCCAGCAGCTGCAGCACCCGCCCGCGCGCGTATCGCGCATGTGGCACGTACGCCACCTGGGCCACATCGCCTGCCGCAGTGCGCGGCACGAAGCAGGCCATCCCGTCGATGCGACCCACGCCATCTCCGCCAGCGGCGATGGAATCGATCCGGATATTCGCCACCGTCTCCGTCGGCGCGCCCCCGTGTCCGGTGCGGGCGCTCAGGCGCGTCGTCGATCGTCGAGCGGGACGCTTCACGGGGGGCCGCTCATCCCTGCCGCAACGATTCGCGACGCGCCTGGGCCGCCCAGGCGGATCTCGCAGTGGCCGCCGACTGTCCTTCCACGGTACGTGTCAGCCCGCCGGACGTCACCGCGCCGACGACCGGCCGGGCAGTGTTGCGCTCTTCATGCGTAATCAACGCCGAGGCCAGTGCCGCCAGGCGAAGCGTGGCACGATCGTGCGTTGGCCCAGTGAGTTCGTCGATTGTCTGCTCAAGCCACTGGATGGAGATATCGCCGCTTTGAAACGTCGGATGATCCATCACGCGCAGATGAAACGCCCGCGACGTTTCGATGCCATCGATCGTGAGTTCCAGCAACGCGCGACGCATGCGGGCAATCGCCAGGGTGCGGTTGGGCGCATGCACGATGAGCTTGGCGAGCATGGGGTCATAGTACAGACCGATGTCGCTCCCCGCTTCGATGCCACTGTCCCACCGAACGCCTGGACCGCTGGGTACGTGCAAATGTTCCACACGCCCGGTTGACGGCAGGAATCCGTTGGCCGGGTCTTCACTGGTAATGCGGCACTCGATGGCCCATCCGCGTGGCGTAAAGTCCTTCTGCGCGAACGGCAGCGCGGCGCCGGCCGCGATGCGAATCTGCCACTGCACCAGGTCGATCCCCATGACCAGCTCCGTCACCGGGTGCTCGACTTGCACTCGAGTGTTCATCTCCAGGAAATAGAACTCGCCGGATCGATCCAACAGGAACTCGCACGTGCCGGCATTCACGTAGCCTGCGGAACGCGCGGCGGCCACCGCCGTTGCCCCCATGCGGGCGCGCAAGTCCGGTGACACGGCCACACTCGGCGCTTCCTCGATCATCTTCTGATGTCGACGCTGCACCGAGCACTCCCGTTCGCCGAGGTGCACGATGTTGCCATGGGTGTCGGCGAGCACCTGGATCTCAACGTGGCGCGGACCTTCGATGTACTTCTCGATGTAGACCGCGTCATCCCCGAACGCGTTCTGCGATTCGCGCTTCGCCGAGGCCAGCGCGTCCGCCATTTCGTGGGGTGTCCGTACAATACGCATGCCTTTGCCGCCACCACCGGCGGCGGCCTTGAGCAGCACAGGAAATCCGAAGGTCTGCGCAATCGCCAGCGCCTCATCGGCATCTCGCAACGCTTCGGTGGTCCCCGGCACCACCGGCACACCGGCGCTGATGACCAGCTGGCGGGCGGCCGTCTTGGACCCCATTGCGTCAATGGCCTCGGCGGGCGGACCCACGAACACGAGTCCGGCATCGCGAACCGCACGCGCGAACCAGGCGCGCTCGGACAGAAATCCGTAGCCCGGATGAATGGCCTCAGCCCCCGTGCGCTTCGCCGCCTCAATCAGGCGATCGCCCAGCAGATAGCTCTGGCTGGACGGCGCGGGTCCGACGCAGACTGCCTCGTCCGCTTCCCGTACGTGCGGTGCGCGGGCATCAGCTTCCGAGTACACCGCGACGGTGCGCACCCCCAGTTCCTGACACGCACGGATCACCCGCAACGCAATCTCACCGCGATTGGCGATGAGCAGCTTGCGGAACGGTGCGGCGCTCCCGGGCGCGCTCACAGCGGGAGGTTCCCGTGCTTCTTGGGCGGATTGCGGTCACGCTTCCCCTGCAGCGCATCCAGCGCCTCGATCAACCGTGGGCGCGTGTCTCGAGGGTCAATCACATCGTCGACATATCCGCGCGCGGCGGCAATGTAGGGGTTGGCGAACTTCTCCGTGTACTCGGCTACGCGCGCATCCATGGCCGCCTGCGGATCGGCCGCGTCCGCAATCTCCTTCTTGTACAGAATTTCGACGGCGCCCTTGGGGCCCATGACGGCAATCTCCGCCGTTGGCCACGCGATGTTGAAGTCGCCGCGAATGTGCTTGGAACTCATCACGTCGTACGCGCCGCCGTAGGCCTTGCGCGTAATCACCGTGAGTTTGGGCACCGTCGCCTCGCAATAGGCGTACAGTAACTTCGCCCCGTGCTTGATGATGCCTCCGTGCTCCTGGGCGACGCCCGGCAGGAATCCCGGCACATCCTCGAACGTGACGATTGGAATGTTGAAGCAATCGCAGAAACGCACGAATCGCGCCGCCTTCATGGAGGCGCTGATGTCCAGCACACCCGCCATCACCGCCGGTTGATTGGCCACGATGCCAACACTGTAACCACCCAGGTGGGCGAAGCCGACCAGAATGTTTCCGGCATAGTCCGCATGCACCTCGTAGAACTCGCCGTCGTCCACCACGCGTCGAATGACGTCATGCATGTCATACGGCTTGTTCGCGTTGTCCGGGATCACATCCAGGAGCGCCTCATCCCGTCGGTCCCGCGGATCGCGCGCCGTGCCGCGTGGCGGATCATCGACGTTGTTGGAGGGCACGAAGCGAAACAGATCGCGAATCTGCTGCAGGCACGCCAACTCCGAGTCGCAGGCGAAGTGCGCCACGCCGCTCGTCGACGCGTGCGTGTCTGCGCCGCCCAGATGTTCCATCGTCACGTCTTCGTGCGTGACCGTCTTCACCACATTCGGGCCGGTCACGAACATGTAGCTCGTGCCGCGCACCATGTAAATGAAGTCCGTAATCGCCGGTGAGTACACCGCGCCGCCAGCGCACGGCCCGAGGATTGCGGAGATCTGCGGAATGACTCCTGAGGCCAGCGTATTGCGCAGAAAAATGTCCGCGTACCCCCCCAGCGAGACCACGCCTTCCTGGATGCGCGCGCCGCCGGAATCGTTCAGCCCGATGACCGGAGCGCCAGCCCGCATCGCCAGATCCATGATCTTGCAGATCTTCGCCGCGTGCGCTTCAGACAGCGATCCGCCAAACACGGTGAAATCCTGTGAAAACACGTACACCAGGCGACCAGCGATGCGGCCATGTCCGGTGACGACGCCGTCGCCGAACACCCCGATGTCACCGTCGCCGTTGGCGCGCGAGGTGACGAACCGGTCGGTCTCGATGAAGGAGCCTTCATCGAGGAGGACGTCAAGACGCTCGCGCGCTGAGAGCTTGCCCTTGGCATGCTGCGCCGCGAGACGGCTGGCGCCCCCGCCCAAGTCGGCGGCGTCACGGGCGGCCTGAAGACGAGAGAGCTTGTCTCGCATGGTCGATGGAGATTCTGACATATCGCCCAAGCTAGTGGGCGCCCGCCACAGCGACCAGCGACCGCCCGTCGTGGGGCCACCAGCCGAGCCCTCCGGCAGCTGCCGGTCTTCGGCGACCGGCTCGGCCCTTGCGCTGCCGTTACAGGCACCGCCGATTATCATCCAAAGGTAGGTGCGCAGGCTGTTTCACCGCAGGCGCCATCGTGACCACCCGGGCCGCACGTCCGTCTATGTCGGAACGGCCGATCCGTGGCGTGTCACGCCGAAGTTGCGGGACCTGAGGTTGCACGGGTCAGGCTTATTGCTGAAACGATCGTCGCGGCAACCGGGTCTCCGGGAGCCACTCAATGCTGGGTGAGGGTTCGCCTCACCGCCCACGAACGCTGCCCCCATTTTCCATGCCTGAATTCCTTCGCCTCGAAGACGACGCCCCGGCGCGCCGCCTTGCCTACATTGGCGCGATGCTGTTGATCGTGATTCCTTTCCTGCAGGCTGGTCAGCAGCTCTGGCCGCTTCAGCTGAGCGACATCCGCTGGCGGTTCGGCGCCGCCAACGCGCTGTCCAGCGTGCTGCTGTTGCCGTTCCTGGGCCTCTCGATCATGGCTCTGGTGGCGCGGAACACGAACAGCAAGGGTGTTTCGCGCATTGTCGGAGCGTTGGCGGCCATTTTTGTCATCGGCCTTGTGGGTTCGCTGGTCCTCTTCGCGATGGACGCGCTCCAATTGAAGAGCATCGTGACGTCCCAGATGATGGCCCCGTTCGAAACCACCTCGCTGCGCGTAGCGATGGTATCGCTCATTTTCACCGTGAGCTTCTCGATGCTGATGATCACAGCGTTCCAGAGTTCACGTGGAGAGTCCCAGAACACCAAAAAGGGCGTGAAGAAGGCTGAGGAAGGGATGGGTCTGATTGTCGGCCAGTAGCTGACGCGCGGCACGCAACAGACAAAGGCCCCGCCGGGAGATCCGGCGGGGCCTTTGTCGTTTTCGCTCACACCTCGTCGAGACCTACAGTCCGATCTCGTCTTCCGAGCTGTGGACCTTGCTGGGCTCGGCCGGCTTGGGCGGCTGCTCTTCCGGCACCGATGTCACCGCCAACACAATGCGGCGATGAATCGGATCGACCTCGAGTACACGCATGACCAGGTTCATCGTTTCCCACGTGAAGTCTGCGGGATTGGTGACCGTGCCTTCCGGGTTCAACTGGCTGACCGGAACGAAGCCTTCGATATCGTTGCCGAGATCGACGACGACGCCCTTGTCCATCAGGCGAACCACGCTGCCGGGGAGCTCAGTACCCACCGGGTACGTCTCGCCGATCTTGAGCCACGGATCTTCCTCGGCCTGCTTGAGTCCGAGTGAAATCCGCTTGTTCTCGCTATCGATGTTGAGGATCACGACGTCCACCGCGTCGCCCTTCTTCACCACTTCCGACGGATGCTGAACGCGCTTGGTCCAGGACATGTCGGAGATGTGAATGAGGCCGTCGATGCCCGGCTCGATCTCCACGAATGCCCCGAAGCTGGTCAGGTTGCGCACCTTGCCGTTGATGCGCGTGCCTACCGGGTACTTGAGCGGGAGGATGACCCACGGATCCTGCTCGGTCTGCTTCATGCCGAGCGAGATCTTCTCTTCGGTTTCGTCGACCTTCAGCACCACCGCCTCGATCGCCTCACCAATGGACACGATCTTGGACGGATGACGCACGTTGCGCGTCCAGCTCATTTCGGAGATGTGCACGAGGCCTTCGATGCCCGGCTCGAGCTCGATGAACGCCCCGTAGTTGGTGATCGACACGACCTTGCCGTTCACGCGCGTACCGACCGGGTACTTGGCCGCCACGTCCTTCCACGGGTAGCTCTGGAGCTGCTTGAGGCCGAGTGAAATCCGCTCGCGCTCCCAATCGATATCGAGGACCTTGATTTCCAGTTCCATGCCGATCTGGACCATCTCGCTCGGATGCGAGATGCGGCCCCACGACATGTCAGTGATGTGCAGCAGGCCGTCCACGCCACCGAGATCGATGAAGGCTCCGAAGTCGGTGATGTTCTTGACGACACCCTTCCGCACCTGATCCTTGTTGAGCTCCTTCATCAGCTTCTCACGCTTGCCGGCGCGTTCCTGCTCGAGGATCACCCGGCGGGAGACGACAATGTTGCGGCGGCGCTTGTTCAGCTTGATGATCTTGAACTCGTACTTGTGACCGAGCAGTTCGTCGATGTTGGGCACGCGACGAAGGGCAATCTGCGAGCCGGGGAGGAATGCATCCACGCCCATGAGATCGACCACGACGCCACCCTTGATCTTCTTGACGAGCACGCCTTCCACCGGCATGTCGCTTTCGTACGCCACGCGAATGCGTTCCCACACACGCATGAAGTCGGCCTTCTTCTTCGACAGCACCACCGAGCCTTCCTGATCTTCCAGGTGCTCGAGCAACACCTCGACTTCGTCGCCGACCTTGAGGTCGGGCATATCCTTGAATTCTTCGAGGGCGATCGTGCCTTCGGACTTGAAGCCGATATCGAGGACGACCAGGTTCTCGCGAATCTCGAGGACGCGGGACTTGACGATTTCGCCTTCTTCAATGGAGGCGAGCGTCCCGTTGTACAGCTCCATCATCCGCTCATACTCGTCGGACGAGAACTCGTCCTCTTCGTAGAGCTCCGGGCGACGATTGGCCAGCGGGCGCAGCTGGCTCTTCTGGAGGTCGCGCTTTTCGCGCGGCGTAAGCTTCGGGTGTCCCAGCGAATCTTCGTCGAGCGCAGTGGTCAGCTCGGAATTCAACTCGGTGCCCGTTTCGGGGCTCAGTTCGGTGCTCATGCTGGTCAGGGTCTCCACATCGCGGGACTGCACTCGCCGCGCCGAGAAAGGGGGGAAACTAGAAAGGTCCCGGCAGAATTGCCGGAACCTTGAAACATAGAGGAGACCTTCCGGCGGGTCAACGAGGGCCAGACGGGGGATTCAAGAAGGAAGATCGAAGACGGGAGGCAGGAGACGTCGTGGGGCCGCTTTGGCGAGCGCGACGATGCGGTCGACTTGTTCCTCCTGCGTAAGCGTCGTGGTGTCCACGGTGATGGCGTCGCGGGCGGGGGCGCTTTGCGTGGCATCCTGAGCGTCTCGGGCCACCAGTGCCTCGGTTTCACGGGCGATCTCGGGATCGGTGGGGCGACGACCGAGACGCTGGATCAGGCGCCGGCGAGCGCGTTCCCAGGGATCGGCGACCAGAAAGACCTTCAGCGACGCGTCCGGAAAGACGACCGTACCGATGTCCCGGCCGTCCACCACGACGTCGGAGGCCGTGGCGGCCCGACGCACCTGATCGTTCACCCATTCGCGTACCCGGGCCATCTGTGCTACCCGCGATACCTGTCGCGTCACGGGCTCGTCCCGAAGGGCCTCGTCCACAATCTGACCATCCACCAGCGGCAGCACCGATCGTTCGGTCAAGCGCTGCCCCACCCTGTGGGCGTCCGCGAGCAGCGCCTCCGCAGTCCAAGAGTCCGGCGCCAGCGAGCCCTGCAACCCCAGAAAGGTGATGGCGCGATAAAACGCACCCGAATCGACATGACGCACGCCCAGGCGTTGCGCCACCCACTGCGCGGTTGAGCTCTTTCCGGAGGCCGCCGGACCATCAATGGCTATGACGACCCGCTCACCGGTGCCTGCCGACAGGGCGACCTCGTCCTCTCCTCCCACGACCCGCGCCAATTCCGCCCAGAACGACGGAAAGGACACGGCAACACACTCCGGCTCGTCGATGGTGATGCGATTGCCGGGCAGCGCACCCAAAACGCCGAAGGCCATCGCCACTCGGTGATCGCCGTGGGTGACGACATGTCCGCGCAGCGGCTGACGTGAGCCGACGATCCGCATGCCGTCGGGGAATTCCTCGACGTCGACACCCAGCCCCCGCAGATTCTCGACGACCGCCGTAATCCGATCGCTCTCCTTCACGCGCAATTCGCTCGCGTCAGAAATGCGTGTCTCACCCGCCGCACACGCCGCCACGCACGCCAACAACGGCAGCTCATCGATGCACCGCGGGATCTCGTCCGCGCCAATGCGCGCGCCGTTGAGCTGGTGACCGGCCTGGACGACCACCGTTCCAACCGTCTCGCCGCCCGCCACACGTTCATCTTCCAGGCGCAAGGAAACACCCATGCGCGCCAGCACGTCAAACGCGCCTATCCGCGTGGGATTCAGGCACACGTCGGTGAGACGGAGTTCGCCGCGATCCGCCAGCGCCGCCAGCGCCGCGAAGAATGCGGCTGACGACGGATCCGCCGGCACGTCGACGTCCAGCGCGCGCACCCGCTGCGACGGCGCGAGCCGCACGCCGTTGGCGAGCACCTCCAGTTCCACGCCGCGTGCCGCCAGCATCCGCTCGCTGTGATCGCGCGAGCGCACCGGCTCGTGGACCTCGACGGCAACACCCGATGCGAGCCCGGCCAGGAGGAGTGCGCCCTTCACCTGAGCACTGGCGTGCGAATTGTCCCAGACCACCGATTGCAGGGCCGCGCCCTGCACCCGCATGGGAAGGCCATCGTGTCCTTCGGGGCCCTCGAAGTCGATTCGCGCACCCATGGCCCGCAACGGCGTGGCGATCCGTCGCATCGGGCGCCGACTCAAACTCACATCCCCTTCAAAACGCGCCTGACGACCGGGCAATCCCGCCACGAGCCCCGACAGCAGCCGGGTGGTGGTGCCGCTGTTCGCGCAGTCCAACGCCCCGTCCGGCGAGTGGAGTCCGTCGACTCCCACGCCCTGCACCACAAGGTCGGGACCGAGCGGAGGAATATCCGCTCCCATGGCGCGCAACGCCTGGGCGGTGGCCTGCACATCGGCGGAATCCAGGATGTCCCGCACGCGCGACGACCCATCCGCCACCGCGGCGAAAATGAGCGCGCGATGACTGATGGATTTGTCGCCAGGCGCGCGCACCTCACCGCGAACCACTAATGGACCTCCGCGGGCCCGGTTGTCAGATCGCGTCAGCGGAGCCACGCCTCGAGCGCTGTAGCCGCGTCAGTGCGATCATCGCGGTACTTCACAATGACCGGCGTCTGCAGGGACAGTCCCTCACGTTCTCCAAACGCGGAACTGACACGGCGCGCCCCCGGCACCACTACCGCGCCCTCTGGGATCTCGAGCGGTCGGTCGGCTGTCGCGCGATGCACGGTCTCGCGGACAAGATCATACACCGGCGTTCCGCGCGTGAGGATGACTCCGGCGCCCAGGACCGCGCGAGTACGCACGACGGTCCCCTCATACACCCCGCAGTTCCCGCCGACGATGACGTCATCCTCGATAATCACCGGCGACGCATTGATCGGCTCCAGCACGCCACCAATTTGTGCGGCAGCACTCAAATGCACGCGCTCCCCGATCTGCGCGCACGAACCCACGAGCGCGTGCGAATCGATCATCGTGCCGCGACCCACCCAGGCCCCGACATTCACGTACATGGGTGGCATGCACACCACGTTTGGCGCCAGATAGGCACCGCGTCGCACGGTTGATCCTCCCGGCACGATGCGTACCTGGTGATCGACGCGAAAGTCCCGCGTGGGAAACGTGTGCTTGTCCAGGAAGTGAAACGGCCCGCCCGTCGACATCTCCACCACCCGGCCAATGCGAAACCCCAGCAGGATGGCGCGTTTGACCCACGGGACTGCATGCCATTGTCCATCCGCATCGCGCCTGGCGGCGCGGATCTCGCCGCGCTCCAGGAGCGCAATGGCATGATCGAACACGTGTTGCGCGTCGGACGGTAGCGGGCACCCGCTGTCGAGTATCAACGGATCGGTGAGTCGCGCTTCCAGTTCAGTGAGTGAGAAAGCCATGTCTAGAGCGCGTTGGCGGAAGCGAGGGCACGATGCACGGTATCATGATGCACGTCGGACAAGGGGACCAGCGGCAGGCGCAGCACGTTCTCCATCCGCCCCTGCATATGCAGCATGGCCTTCACCGGGATGGGATTCGATTCGATGAATGCCGCATGAACAACCGGAGCGAGTCGCTCGTCCAGCCGACGCGCGTCGGCCAGGTCACCGCGCGCCATGGCCTTGCACAGCGACGCCGTGAGGTGCGGCACCGCGTTGGACACCACCGAAATGACCCCTTCGCCGCCGTGCGCCATGACCGCCAGCGTGAACCCGTCGTCGCCCGACAACACGGCGAATCCTTCGGGACGCTCGCGAATGATCTCCGTGATCTGTGCCAGATTGCCGGAAGCCTCCTTGACGGCGACGAAACGCGGATCCTGCGCCAGCGACAAGCATGTGCGCACGTCCAGGTTGATCGCGGTGCGCCCCGGCACGTTGTAGAGCACAATCGGCAGGTCGCACGCGTCGGCGATGGCGCGAAAATGCGCCAGCAGGGCACGCTGCGGCGGCTTGTTGTACATCGGCGTCACGTGCAGCAGATGGGTCGCACCGGCCGCCTTCGCCTCGCGTGACAGCGCGATGGCCTTCTGCGTGTCGTTGGACCCCGCGCCCGCGACGACCGGCACGCGCCCATTCACCTGCTCCACCGTTATCTCGATAACCCGTCGATGTTCGACTGGACTGAGCGTAACGGCCTCACCGGTCGATCCGCAGGGCACCACAAAGTGCACGCCGTCGCGGACCTGCCATTCGACAAACGCGCGCAACGCCACTTCGTCGACCGTGCCGTCCGCGGTGAACGGCGTCACCAGCGCCGTGCCGCATCCATGCAACCGATGTGGGGTCATGCACCCGTTCCATGCCGAGGGTTCGCGGACGTCGCGAGGACATCCTGCATCGAATACAGCGCTGGCAAACGACCCACCGCAAGCCACCGCGCGGCCGCCAGCGCCCCGTCCGCGAACACGCGCCGATCCCGCGCTTCGTGCACCAGTCGAATCTGCTCGAACGGGGCATCGAATATGACTTCATGCGTGCCCGGGACGGAACCGACGCGCACGCTCGTCATCGGCACGTCATGTCCGAGTCCATTCGCCAAACGCGCGCCGAGCGCCAGCGCGGTCCCGGACGGTGCGTCCAGCTTGGCCGCGTGATGGGTTTCCACGATATGCGCGTCGAACGCCGACACATCACGCAGGCGCCGTGCGGCGTCCTCGGCGAAGGCGAGAAACAACTGGACGCCCAGCGAAAAGTTCGGCGACGTCAGCGCCGCGCACTGATACTCCGCAATAGCAGCGTCCAGCGCTTCGCGTTGCGCCGTCCAGCCCGTGGTGCCAATCACCACCGGGCATCCCAGCGCCAGCAGCGCCCGCGCATTGCTGACGGCCGACTCGGGTTGCGTGAACTCGATGGCCACCTGAGCGTCGCGCAGATCGCCCAGCGACAATCCGCGTTGCATCTCCGGCGCATCCAGCCGGGCCACGACATCAAGGCCACGCTCGGGTGCGAGCGCGTCAAGCGCGCGGCCCATGCGTCCCATGCCAACAAGGGCAACCCGCACGTTGGCGTTGGTCACGCCACGTTGCCAAAGAACGTGTGGTGCAGTCGCTGCATGGCCGGCACCACCTCGGCATCATCAATCACCAAAGTGAAGTTGATCCCGGTCGCACTCAGCGACGCCATGTACACGGGGATCGGCCCCAAGGCAGCAATCGCGTCCGCCAGTGCGCCACCGCCGTCGGCGATGCCGGCCCCGACAATCGCGACGATTCCTCGATGCCGCTCAACCGCGACGTCTCCGAACTGCATCAGATCGGCGACGACTGCATCGAGATTGGACGGATCGTCCAGCGTGACCGAAATGGATACTTCCGACGTTGCCACCACGTCGATGGACGTGCGATGTGTTTCGAACACCTGGAACACGCGCCGCAGAAAACCGGGGGCCAGCAACATGCGCGCCGAGCGCAGCTTGATGACGGTGGTGTTACGCTTACCCGCGATGGCGCGCACCGCCATGCGCGGTGCATCGAAGGCGATCATGGTGCCCCGCCCTTCCGGACGGCGCGAATTGAACACGTACACCGGAATGCCACGCTGAACGGCAGGCGCAATCGTGCTGGGGTGCAGCACCTTGGCACCGAACGAGGCAAGCTCCGCGGCCTCGTCGAATCGAATGCGCTCGATGAGTCGCGCCTCGGGGACAATTCGCGGATCAGCCGTGAGCATGCCGTCCACATCGGTCCAGATTTCGATGGCCTCGGCCTGCACGGCCGCACCGACCAGCGACGCCGAGAAGTCGGACCCGCCGCGGCCAAGGGTTGTGGTGACGCGACCAGGGGCCGAGCCCACGAAGCCACCCATGACCGGTATCTGGCCGCGCTGCACCAACGGCACCAGCCGCTGCTCGGCGGCCCGCTCGATTTCGGCCAGATCGGGCTCGGCGCGCGTGAAGAAATCGTTGGTCTTCATCACATCGCGCGCATCGACGAAGACGGCGGGTAGTCCGCGATGCCGAAAAGCCGCCGCGACAATTTGCGAAGACAGCAACTCTCCAATGGCCGCCACCGTATCCAGCGAACGAGGCGTGAGGTAGCCCAGCGTGCGAAAGGCCTCGGCCAAATGCGCCAACTCGTCAAACCCAGCGCTGATCTCAGTGGCAATCTCATCGGCTTCGGGTGAACCGGCGAGTAGGGCCGCCGCCTCACGCAGGTGTCGGTCTCGAAGCTGTTCGGTGAGTTGCAGCGCAACCAATAGTTCCGCCGCCGCCGCCTTGTGCGCGATCTCCAACAGCTGATTCGTCGCCCCGCCCAGCGCCGACACCACGACAATCGGTTGACGCGTCGCCTTGCCGCGGATGATGGCAACCGCCCGATCGATCGACGCCGCATCCTGCACGGACGTGCCGCCGAACTTGCAAACGATCACGTCGCCGCGAGCCCCGCCAACTGTCCCGTAGCCACCAGCAGTTCGGCATTGAGAATCGAACCGCCGGCGGCGCCGCGAATGACGTTGTGCGCCATGGCCACCAACCGCAAATCGAACAGCGGGTCGGTGCGCACGCGTCCGATGGTCACGGCCATCCCCCGGCCCGAGGGCCCGTCTCGCCGAGGTTGCGGGCGATCGGGTTCGTCACGCACGATGAGCACCGGAGAGGGTGCGCTGGGGAGTCCGCGCACGGCTTCCACGCCCGTCCAGCTCCGCAGCGCCTGCAGGGCGTCCTCCGGCGTCGGACGTCGGTCAAACGACACCGACATACACACCGTGTGACCGTGCTCCACCGGCACGCGGTTCGCGTGCGCACTGGTGATAATGTCGGCGGGAACGATGGCTGCGCCGTCGAACGATCCGAGGAGTTTCGTGATCTCGGTTTCGATCTTCGGCTCTTCGTCGCCAATGTAGGGAATCACGTTGCCAAGAATGTCCAGCGACGGCACGCCGGGATATCCGGCCCCCGAGACCGCTTGCATGGTTGACACGAACAGCTTGCGCACGCCAAACGCCGCATGCAGCGGTGCCAAGGCCATGGCCACGACGGTCACCGCGCAATTCGCGTTGGTCACAATGCCACCGGGCCACCCGCGTTCACGGCGCTGTCGCGTCAGCAGCCCCAGGTGATCGCCATTCACTTCGGGAATCACCAATGGCACGTCGGGCGCCATGCGGTAGTTCTTCGCGTTACTCAGCACCAATCGACCTGCCGCGGCGAACGCGGCTTCCACATCGCCGGCGACACCCGAGTCGAGCGCCGAGAATACGATGGGCGCACGAACCGCTGTCGGATCGCACGGCAGCACCGTGAGGTTGGCGACCGTGTCGGATAGCGGGCCCTCAAGCCAACGCGACGCCTCGCGATACGACTTTCCGGCGCTCCGCTCGGAGGCGGCAACTTCCACCAGATCGAACCACGGGTGTCCGGCCAGCAAGCGGATGAAGGCCTGGCCTACAGCACCGGTGGCACCGAGCACGGCGACGGGCCAGCGCGTGGCGGGCGGGTTCGAAGCGAGTGTCATGCGAGGAGAGCGTGGACGATGCGCTCGTAGGCGTCCACGGACGCTTCGAGCTCGTGAGTGTCGATGTACTCGATGGGCGTGTGCGCCACGTGAATGGAGCCCGGTCCGAACAGCAACGGAGTCCCCCATCGATCAAGCAACGGAATATCACTGGTGTAGGCGACCGGCTCCACGTCGAAACCCGGAATCACATGAAAGTGCTGCGCCGGAATGTGGGATCCCCACACCAACTCGGCCCGATCACCGGCCCACGCGGCGAAGGCCTCGCGCACGGGCGCTACATCACCTACCAGTCGAATCATGATTTCCGCTTCGGCGAGACCCGGCACGACATTGGCCTCGGTACCCGCGCGCAGCACGCCGATGTTGTACGTCGTGGCGCCCAGAATCGGGTCCACGGGCAAGGCCAGTGTCCGCAGTTTGGGCAGCAAGTCCATCAGTGGCTCGAGTGCGCTGCTGCCAAGATGCGCGTAGGCCGAGTGCGCCTCGCGGCCGCGCACGCGCACAATGACGCGCTGCGCGCCTTTGCCGCCGGAGGCCAACTTGCTCTCAGTGGGCTCGCCGTTCACCAGCCACTTGCTGGTGGCCGGCAGTCGATTCGCAGCGCGCGCACCCGGCGAACTCTTCTCTTCGCCCACCACAAACAGGAGATCCACCCGTTCTTCACCGGCGTCCGCCAAACGCTGCGCGGCAATGAGCATGGCGGCGGCTATGCCTTTGGCATCACAGGCACCGCGGCCATACAGCCGATTGCCCTCGAGTCGCGGTGCCACGAACGGCGGCACCGTGTCGAGATGCGTGGACAGCGTCACGCCGCCGCCACGTCGAGTGGCCCACACGTTGGATCGCTGCGGTTCGACTTCCTGCAGCGTCACGTTCCATCCGCGGGAGATCAGCCAGCGGGCAACAAAATCCACCGCGTCTTTTTCGCGACCGGTGGTGGATTCCAGCGACAGCAGTTCCGAGGCGAGGGCGACGACGTCTGACATGTGCGGAAAAATAGCGAACCGTTGATACCCGGAGTGGGTCTCGAACCCACACGGCCTTGCGGCCAAGGGATTTTAAGTCCCTCGCGTCTACCAGTTTCGCCACCCGGGTCCCGGAAACGCCATCGGGAGCGTTTGTCACGCTCCCGACAGCCCACCCACACCGATGATGCCGAGAGCGGGAAACGGGACTCGAACCCGCGACCCCAACCTTGGCAAGGTTGTGCTCTACCAACTGAGCTATTCCCGCAGCGTGCAGACACGGCCTCTACGACCTTACCGGCAACACCACACTATAACCCGAACGACGGGAACCCGACAAGCGACGGTCCAGCCACCTTATCCCCGCAAGCCGTGTGCGTGCGCGGTATACCACACCGTGTATGCCAGCAATCCGGCCAGCGCCGCATCACCGCCGTTCTCGATGGCCCGCCCATCGCCATCCACCAACTCGGCGGCGATCCCGTTGTCCAATGCTGCGCGACGAAGCCATGTCAGCACTTCCGCGCCATCAGGACCCAAAAGCCGAGCGAGTTGTGGAGCCAGCGCCGTCGTCTGACCCGCCACGGCCCGCACGGAGCGCCGGTACAGCGAATCCTCGCGGTCGAGCGCTTCATACATCGGCAGCCACATCAAGCTGCCCACCGGATCGTCCTCCAGCCCCGCGCCTCCGGCGAGATCGATTGACGTGGCCAATCGCGCCTTGCCGCCCCGGTCCACGGCGAAGTGCCGCAACAACGCGGCGCGCACGGCGGCCGGATCCTGCAGGCCAGCGGCTGCCTCTTCATCCAGCGTGCGCCGCAACACGTCCAGCGCCAAGGCCACGGTCGCGTTGCCGTGCAGCGTGAAGGGGTGTGGTGCCGGTCCACCCGACGGCAGCACCTCGGTGGAATACAGCGGGACCTGCGCATCCCGACGGGCGGAGATGTCGTCAGCGGCCAGGTACAGCGTATCGGCCACCACGGGTTCCTCAACAATCTGATCGTCGTTGCTATCGCGAATGTAGCGGTCGGTGGCAATGGCATAGGACGCCGGCCCTTCAATCGCGAAGCCCGGCTGAAACAGGGTGCCGTCGAAATAGTGCACCCCTTGTCCCGGTGCATAGCCGTGCAACTCGCACACGCGCACCAGCAGTTCGCGCGCCAGTCCGGTGTCCGCCAACTGCACGGCGGGGAGCGTCCACAGCAATGCCTCGAAGTCGCGCACCGTCACGCCCGCCGCATGCCACGGGGCACGGGAACGGACGAGGTAATAGTGCGCGTCATCCAACGCGCGACCGACGCCGTAGAAATAGGCAAACAGCAGATTGCGATTGATCAATCGATCAACGCCTTCGTTTCCCGTAGTTTGCTCCATGCTGGCAAGCGCTTCACGGGTCGCCGTCAGCAGCGCGCGCCATCCGCGACGCCGCATGACTCCCACCGTCGCCTGTGCGCCATCGCGTTCGGGGCCCACGGCCACATAGAAGGCGCATTGCATCGTCGCGGCGGGGGCAATGACCAGATCGCGGCGAATGGCAAACGCACACGCGTCGCGCGATGCGCGGGCCGGCGCTTCCAGTCGCGCGGGGCCGTCAGCTCCGATGGCCAATGCCGCGAGTCCGGGAATCGCCGTGCCCTCCAGCAGCAATACGTCGTCCGCGCCGATACTGACACGATGCTCGTCATCGAATGGCCTGGCCGAGCGTACTCGCTGCTGGCGATGTCCCAGCGAACCCTCCAACGCGATCTCAACCGACACCTCGGTTTGTCCGCGGTTCTCCACGCCGAGCGTGTAGACCGCCCCCGCCATGTCGGCATCGCGGCCGTACGGTGCGAACACCGTACCGCGCAGCAGGAGTGAGCCGACGGTACAGGTGAACGTGGGCAACCAGCCAACGGCCCGCTCCCACGCGATACCCTCCGACGCGAGCGCGCGCACTTGGCCATTGACGCGCAGGACCGGCACCATGAGCGGTTGACCGGCGCCTGACTCAAACTGCTCGCTCCCCGCAAACTCAATGGCGGCGCGCGCGCCCCGGTGCAGCACGCCGACCGCATGCACTGCGCCGTCCGCGGGATTGATGCAAGGGAGGGACAGCCAGTGATTGCCTGTCACCTGCCACGGTACGTTGGGTATTTGCACGTTGAATCGAACGAAGTGGAAAGCGCGAGGGTATAATCTACCTTCGTGCCTGCCACTCCACGCCTTGCCCATCGCATGTTCCGGCCGTCTGTCTCCCCCTGTTCCGCAATCGTCGCTTGGCCCCGCCACCGTCGTTGGCCCGTGCTTCGCAGGTATGCCCTGTGGACGGTACTGGGATTCGGCGCGACCCGACCCATGGCCGCACAAGCGGTCACCGGAGCGGGTGCCGACGCCACACCACTGCCAAAGGGCGCGCTGCGACTGCGTGTGATGGGCATTTGGGATGGGTACGACAAGCTGTTCACCTCCAACGGCTCGCGCGCGATGTTCAGCGGGCTGGCCACCAACGCACTGGGCGTTCGGCAACTGCCGCAGCTGAGCGCTGCAGAGCAGGCAATCCGTACCCTCAGCGGCATTTCGACGTTCGCGTTGTCACTCGGACCGCTGGAGGCCAGTGGTGACGCCCGACAGAGTATCGCACCGATATCGTTCGACCTGGGGCTGACCCAGAAGCTCTCCGTCGGGCTCGTCGTGCCCTATGTCGAATCGCGTGACAACGCCCTCCTGGTGCTCAACCGCGCCGGCAGCGGCGCCACCGTTGGCCAGAATCCGGCGTACTCGACCACGGGGGGGAGTACCGCACGCAGCCTGAATGGCGCGCTCCTGCGACAGCTGGCGCAGTCTCGCTCGCTGCTGGCGGCCGAAATTGCCCGCTGCGTGCCCACAACGGCGACCGGCTGCGATGCGATCCGCGCGAATCCTGCGGGCGCGCAGCAATTGCTGCAGCAGGCGCTGGCGACGCAGTCAGCGATTGTCGCGGTCTATGGCGACAGCGTTCGTGGTGGATCCCCGGTGGTACCCATCAGCAACTCCGCCACGCAGGCAGCCATCAATGCGCGCATTGGCACCCTGCGCAGCGCGCTGGTCGGATTTGGCATCACCAGTCTCACCGACGGCGTCCTGCCCGCCGCGGCCATTGTCGTGAACGGTCCGGGAGCCATTGCGCGCATCGCGACGGACAGTGCCTATGGTCTCGACTATCCGACATTGGGGGGTACGCGACGGGCCGGGATCGGTGATATCGACCTCACCGCGTCGTACCTGTGGCTCAACACGCTCGGAGATCGACCGGCACAGTGGCTCGCCGCCAAGCAGTTCGGGGTGCGCAGCCAGGTGACGGCCGGTTGGCGTTTCGGCACGGCCGGTGCCGATCGCACCGACGCCGCCTTCGACGTGCCAATTGGCGACGGGGCCAACGCCCTCCTCGCGCGCAGCACCACCGACGTCGTCCTCAACCGGTTTGTCTGGATGAGTGGTACGCTGCGCGTGGTGCAACCGTTCAGCGATCACGCGGTGCTGCGGCAACCGCTCCTGACAGACTCGACGTTCTTTCTCCCGTCGGTGGCCTCGCGCGCCACGCGTTCGCTGGGTCGACATCTCGATGTGGAACTCGCGCCGCGCCTCATGCTCGGCCAGTTCTTCGGGCTCTCCGGTGGCTATCAGTATCGACGCGCCGATGCGGACCGCTACGAATTCGGCGCCACCGATTCCCTGCCGGCGACGTCATTCGATATCGGTGCGCGCACTTCGCAGGCCTACATGTTCGGCGCGACGTTTTCGACCCTGTCCAGCTATGCCCGCGGACGATCCAAGTGGCCGGTGGAAGTGCTCTACGTACACATTGCGCCGATCACGGGCAGCGGCGACGCACCGGCCATCTCCACCGATCGTCTGGAATTGCGCGTCTATACCGGCTTTCCGCGACGCTGAGCGGCGGTGCGTCGGGTGGCCGCGGGCAACGACGGTTCGTCGACGCGGCCACGTTCGAGCAACTCGCGGGCGTGTGCACGACTGACTTCCCGATCGGCGTCACCTCCCAGCATGCGGGCAATTTCCAGGACTCGAAACTCGTCGTGCACCACCGACGTGTCCGCCGTGGTGACCGTGCCGACGGCGCCCTTGCGCACCACCACGTGGTGGTGCGCACGCGCCGCGATCTGCGCGAGATGCGAGATGGCGAGCACTTGATGATGCCCCGCCACGCGTCGCATCAAGGCGCCCACCTGCCAGGCAATCGCCCCACCGATGCCCGCGTCGACTTCATCGAAGACGAGCGTTGGCACACGCTGCAGGCGGGCGAGTACCGTGCTGAGCGCCAGCATGACCCGCGAGAGCTCGCCACCGGAGGCGATGCGATGCAGTGGACGGAGGTCACTCCCGGCATTCAAGGCGGCGAGAAACCCCACCGACTCCGCACCGGATTCGCCAATCGCGTCAAGCGTGGTCAGCGACAACTCAAAGCGTCCATCGGGCATTCCGAGTTCCGGGAGCAACGACGCCACCGCCACGCCAAGCTGTGTCGCACCCGCTGTGCGCCGTCGAGACAGGTTGGCGGCGGCTTCCGCCAGCGCACCGTCAGCGGCGGCCCGCGACTCGGCGATGGCGCGCAGATCGAGCGCCCCCCCATCAACAAGGTCGAGCTCTTCGCGCGCGCGCTGCCACGTGGACACCACGTCCGCCAGTGTGGGCCCGTGCTTGCGGAGCAGGCCATTCAGCACGTCGCGACGCGCGCCGAGTCGACGCAGGCGTTCCGGATCGGCGTCGATCGACTCCGCGTATCCCTCGAGTTCCCGTGAGAGCTCATCGAGCGAGTAGACCGCGCCATCAAAGACACCCTGCCATCGTTCCGTTTCCGGATCGATGCGCGCGAGCGCCGCGAGCGCGCGACGCACCGTGCCGAGTCGCCCGAGGGCCGCATGCTCATCGCCACTGATCGCGGACGCTGCCTGCGAAGCGGTCGTGCGCAACTCTTCGGCGTGGCTGAGGCGACGAATGTCCGCATCCAGCGCCTCATCTTCGCCAACGACTGGCCGCGCCCCGTCAATTTCCCCCACAACGAAACGCAGGTAGTCGGCTCGACGCTCGGCATCCTTGCGCCGCGCCTCGAGTTCCCGTTCACGCGCCACTAACGCGCTCCGATGGGCATACGCGTCGGCCACCTGCCGTTTCTCCGCCTCGGCCCCTACGAACGCGTCGAGGATATCGCGCTGATGCTCCGGCTCGAGCAGTTGTCGTGAGTCGTGCTGGCCGTGCACACTCACCAACAGCGCACCGATGTCCGCGAGGAGCGACGCGGTCACGGTGGTGCCGTTGATCCAGGCACGAGAGCGCCCATTCGCACCGATTTCCCGTTTCAGCACCAGCAGATCGTCATCCGACTCAATGCCGCGCGCGTCGAGCACGGCGCGCACGCCGTCCCCGCTTTTGAGCTCGAAGACCCCTTCGACCGTGGCCTTCTCAGTGCCGGCACGCACACGATCCGACGCGGCCCGTTCACCGAGCAGCATGCCCAGTGCGCCGACAATCAGCGACTTCCCTGCCCCGGTCTCCCCAGTGAGCACGTTGAGCCCTTCGGACAACGGCAACGTGACGGCATCGATGACGGCCACGTTGCGCAGGCGCAGCTCAATGAGCATCCGTGAGTCGACCGGGAGAAAGGGTCAGGCGGTTTCGCCGTCGCGTTCGCTGAGTCCGCCCCAGCCGAACTTCCGTCGCATCCGACTGAAGAATGTGGTGCCGGGAAAGCGAACGATGTGCACCGGATTGGGAGCGCGACGTACGACGAGCGTCTCCCCACTGGTGAACGTAGTACCGACCTGGCCGTCGATGGTTACCAAGAGTTCGTCCGGCCCATCCTCAGCACGCACCTTCACCACCACCTGCGGCGGCAGCACGAGCGGGCGCATGGCCAGTGTGTGGGGCGAAACCGGCGTGAGCACGATACTCTCCACCGTCGGCACGACGATGGGCCCACCCGCCGAGAGTGAATAGCCGGTCGATCCGGTGGGCGACGACAGCACGAGCCCGTCGGCAGAATAGGTACCGATCAACTCGTCATCGACGAATACCGACAGCTTCACCACGCGCGCGAAACCACCCTTGTGCAACACCACGTCGTTGAGCGCCAGCCATTCACACCGCTGATGACCTTCGCGATCGAGCGCCGCCGATTGGAGTGCCATGCGCGCCTCGGAGGCAAAATCCCCTGCGGCAAATCGACGAACCCCCAACTCGAGTTCATCGCCACTGCAACTGGTGAGGAAACCCAATCGCCCGAGGTTGATCCCCAGGATGGGGATGGCGTACCCGTTCAGGAACCGCGCCCCTCGCAGCAAGGTCCCGTCGCCGCCGAGGGTGAAGAGCGCGTCAACCTGATGCGGATCCTCCAGGCGCTCGCCCTCTTCCGCGATTTCCCACAACTCGGGTTCGAATGCCAGCGTCAGCCCGAGGGACGGGGAAATATCCAGGAGCGTGCTCAGGATGTCGGGCAGCCCGACGTATCCGCGATGACCGATGATGCCGACGCGCATCAGCCGGCCATCGCGTCAGACGTATGCAGTGCGCGCACGCGCTCCGCGAGTCCGGCGGCATCGAGTCCGAGCGACGCCAACTGCTTGGCGCGCGACGCGGCGTAAATAATGCGGTCAGGCACACCGTGCGTGGCCACGCGCACCGCAGGCGCGAGTCGCTGGATGATCGCTGACATGTACGCACCAAAGCCGTTCACCACTGCGCCCTCCTCCACTGTCAGCACCTGCGTGTGTTCAGCGAGAATGGCGTTCAGCGTGACCTCGTCGTACGGCTTGAGATATCGGCAGTTGACCACGGTGACATCGAGTCCTTCCGCGGACAGGACCTCGGCGGCCTGCAGCGCCGTCTCGACCATGGTCCCCACCGCAAGAATGGCGAACTCGCGCCCCTGCCGCAGCACCTCCCACGTGCCGTACGGCGTGGCGGCAATCTGTGACATCTCCGGCGGGGTATCCGGCGAGGCGTCTCGCGGATAGCGCAGACAGAACGGGCCGCTGGTATGCTCCACGGCCGCCCTCAGCAATCCGAGCATCTCCGCCCCATTGCGCGGGGCCGTCACCGTCATGCCAGGCACCGCGAGCATATAGGGGATGTCATACATGCCCATGTGCGTCTCGCCATCCTCGCCCACGAGGCCCGCGCGATCCATGGCGAAAATCACCGGGAGATTCTGCATCGCCGCATCGTGAATAATGTTGTCGTACCCACGTTGCAGAAACGTCGAGTAAATCGTGACGATCGGACGCAGCCCGCGCGTTGCAAGTCCCGCCGCAAAGGTCACACCGTGCCCTTCGGCGATCCCCACGTCAAAAAACCGATCGGGAAAGGCCTTTGCGAATGCGCCGGTACCAGTACCGCCAGGCATGGCCGCCGTGATCACTACGACGTCCGCGCGCTCCGTACCCAGTTCCAGCAGGCCTTTCCCGTACACCGCCGTCCACGCCTGATTGGCGGTGCTGGCCTTGAGCTGCTTGCCCGTGGCCGGGTCGTGCCCCGGAGGCAGCGCATGCCACTTCTCCCCGTGATCGCCGGCCGGAAAGCCGCGCCCCTTTTGTGTGATCACGTGCACCAGGCGCGGCGTGGTCATGCCACGCACGGCCGTGAAGGTCTCCAGCAGCGCGTCGATATCGTGACCATCGATGGGGCCGAAATACCGGAATCCCAGTTCCTCAAACAGGACGCCCGGGGTGAGAAACGACTTCACGCTTTCTTCCCACTTTCGCACCAGGGTGCTCATGCCGCTGAAGGGCGCTGGCGCGTTGTCCACCAGATCGCCGATGCGCGAACGCACGCGATTGTAGAGCGGATTGCGCTGGATGCTCGTGAGATACTTGTGCATCGCCCCCACGTTCGGGGCAATGGACATCTCGTTGTCGTTGAGCACGACAATGATGTCCCGGTCGGAATGGCCGGCATTGTTGAGCCCTTCGTACGCCAACCCCGAGCCCATCGATCCATCGCCGATGATCGCGGCGACCTTGAATCGTTCCGCGAGCACATCGCGTCCCGCGGCGATGCCAAGCGCGGCGGAGATGGCCGTGGCCGCGTGACCCGCGCCAAAGGTGTCGTATTCGCTTTCCGTGCGCTTGAGGAATCCCGACAGTCCGTCTTCCTGTCGCAGCGTCTCCATGCGCGCATTGCGACCGGTGAGGAGCTTGTGCGGATAGCCCTGATGCCCGACGTCCCAGACCAGCTGATCGCGCGGCGTATCAAACACCGTATGCAGGGCAATCGTCAGCTCGACCACGCCGAGCCCGGCCCCGATATGTCCACCCGTCCGCGAGCAGACGTCAATGAGACGCTCGCGCATGTCCTGCGCGAGCGTGCGCAGGTCATCGCGTGACAGCGTCTTGAGATCAGCCGGGGACTGAATGCCCTCGAGAATCGACATGGAGGAATCGAATATGGCGGCGCGGTTGCAACTGCGCCAAAGTGATGCGGCGTCCTCAGGAACGCCGTTCGACGATAAACCGGGCCAACTGTTCAAGCGGCGGCGTCAACAAGTGCTCTTCCGCCAACGCCGCGCAACTCTCCTCAACCAACGCGATCGCCTTCGCGATCGCCCCTTCGATACCCAACAAGGCCGGATAGGTGCTTTTGTTGAGATCCAAATCCCGGCCAGCCGTCTTCCCCAACTGGTCCGTGGTGGACGTGACATCAAGAACATCGTCGGCGATCTGGAACGCCAGCCCGACCGCCGCGCCATAGTGTGCCAACGCCAGTCGCTGGCGCTCACTGGCACGCGCGGCCCGTGCGCCCAAAGTGACCGACGCCTTGATCAGCGCGCCAGTCTTCAGGCGATGGACGCGTTCGAGTGCCTCCACGGTCAGGTGCACGCCTTCCGCTTGCAGGTCGAGCAGCTGCCCACCGATCATGCCGCCGCCGCCGGACGCTTCCATCAACTCGCGCACGACGGCGGCCGCCTCGAGATTCGGCAGCCCCAGCGTCCGTGCGGCATGCCAGGCACTGCGGGCGGCCAATGGCACCATGGCGAGGCCGGCGGCGGTGGCAACGGGTACACCGTACACTCGATGCACCGTCGGGCGTCCTCGGCGCATGTCGTCATCGTCCATGCATGGCAGATCGTCATGCACGAGGGAATACGCGTGCACCACTTCCACCGACGCGGCGAGGTGGCTGGCGTCGCCCGTGCCGCCACAGGCGCGATAGGCTTCAAGCAACAGAATGGCGCGCAGCCGTTTGCCTTCACCGAGCAGCGAATAGCGGATCGCGTCGGCCGTCAGCGGATCGATCTCGCCCAGCCACTGGGCGCAAAACACGTCAAGTGCGCGCAGCAGGGCGCCGCGAGCCGTCGCGAAGCGGCCGGACAACAGTTCAGTATCCGTCGGCGAAGGCACTGAGTCAGCCTCCGAGTTCCGTCACGGAGAACGATCCGTCCGCCGCTTCAATCAGCTGCTGCACCCGCGCATCCACCGTCTGCAGCGCTTGAGACGCCGAGCGCAGATGACTAATGCCCTCCTCAAAGAGCTTCAGCGCCCGGTCGAGATCGATGTCCGAGCGTTCCAGCTCGCGCACGATGTCTTCCAGTCGATGCAGGATCTCTTCAAACGTCACGGTGACTCCGGTAGACGGGGCTGGGGCAGGGCAAACGGCAATGGACGACCCTCACCGGCCTCGGCCGAAACGATGCCATCCTGCAGCCACAGTTCAAACAGCCTACCCGCCTCCAGCTGTTCCCGGCTCCTCAACGTCGCGCCATCAAGGCCACGCGCGACGGCGAAGCCGCGTCCCAGCGTGGCCAGTGGAGAGAGCGCGTGCAGTCGACCGGCCAGGCTTTCGACGCGAGCGCGACGGCGTTCCACCAGCCGTCCTGCGGCAACCGCGAGCCGCTTCTGCACCTGTCCCACCGATGCCACCGCCCGATCCTCTCGGCGCTGCGCGGCGGCGGCAAGGCGCTTGCCCAGCGCGTCGACCCGCGCGATCACCTCCCGTCGCGCCGGCACGGCGATCTCGGCGGCGGCCGACGGCGTGGCCGCGCGTACGTCCGCCACGAGATCGCACACGGTGATGTCCGTCTCATGTCCCACGGCAGAAATCGTGGGTATCGGACACGCCGCCAACGCGCGCGCCACACGCTCGTCGTTGAAGGCCCACAGGTCTTCGCGCGCTCCCCCACCTCGACCGATAATCAACAGCTCGGCACCGCCCCATCGGCTGACTCGCCCAATCGCCGCGATCAGGGACTCCGGCGCGCCCTCGCCCTGCACCTGTGCCGCCACCACCACAATCTCGACGTCGGCACTGCGGCTGCGTGCGACCGTCACCACATCATGCAGGGCGGCACCATCCGGGCTGGTGATGACCGCGATGCGACGGGGAAACGACGGCAATGCGCGTTTACGCGCCGGATCAAGCAGTCCGTCTTTCTCCAGTCGGAGTCGACACTGCTCAAGCGCCTTGCGCCACAGTCCATCCCCTTCCGCTTCGATGGCACGCACGGAGAACTGCAGATCGCCTCTGGTCGGCCAGACGGTCATCTGCCCCAGAGCGACCACTTGCATGCCGTCATCCGGCATCGCCGGTATCCGCCGTTGCTGCGTACTCCAGACCACGCAACGCACCTGCGAGTCCGCATCGCGCAACGCGAAATACCAATGGCCGTTTCGATGGGCCTTGAAATCACTGACTTCGCCGCGAACCCATAGCGGTGGAAACGCCCCTTCGATCAGATCCTTCGCCGCCGACGTCAGTGTGTGGACCGTGATCGCATTGTCTGGTTCGCTGCCAGGGTCGCGAACTCCGCCATGGTGGTGGTCCAAAGGCATTGGTGCGTCGGGCTGCTACACGGGCTCAGCCGGATGTTGAATGAAGCGCCCGCTCGGCAGCGCGCACGGTATTGCGAAGCAGCATGGCGATGGTCATCGGGCCCACACCACCGGGCACCGGTGTGATCTTCGACGCGACCTCGACGACGCTCTCAAAGTGCACATCGCCCACTAGTCGCGAGCCCTTCGCCCGCGTTGCATCCGGCACATGATTCATGCCCACGTCAATCACCACCGCGCCAGGCTTGACCATATCCCCGGTAATCATCTCGGCGCGTCCGGCAGCCACCACCAGAATGTCCGCGCGCCGGGTATGGGACGCGAGGTCACGGCTTCGGCTATGACACACCGTCACGGTCGCATCGCCACCCGCACGCGCCTGGATCAGCAGTGCGGCCATCGGCTTGCCGACAATGTTGCTGCGACCAACCACCACCGCGTCGGCACCGCGCGTTTCGACGCCGCTGCGAAGCAGCAACTCGATCACCCCGGCGGGCGTGCAGGAGACGAAGCCATCGGTATGACCGATGAGCAGCTTGCCCACGTTTACCGGATGGAAGCCATCAACATCCTTGTCGGGTCGAATATGTCGAATCACCGTGTCCGGATCGATGTGCAATGGCAACGGCATCTGCACGAGAATACCATGCACCGACGGATCGCGGTTGAGATGCTCAACCAGCAACAACAAGTCGTCCTGACTGGTGGACGCCGGAAGTCGCAGCGTGGTCCCGGCCATGCCGGCGGCCTTCGACGCCTTCTCCTTGGCCCCGACATACGTGGCGCTTGCCCCGTCGTCGCCGACGAGCACGACCGTGAGCCCGGGCACCACGCCACGCGCCACGAGCGCCGCGACATCGCGCGTCACTTCGGCGCGAATGGTCTCCGCAATAGCCTTCCCATCGATCAGTTCAGCGCGCAAAGTCCACCGCCCGGCTCTCGCGAATGACCACCACCTTGATCTGTCCCGGATACTGCAACTCCGATTCGATGCGACGCGCGATCTCCTCCGACAGCGCCGTCATGCGCGCATCATCCACTTGCTCCGGCGTTACCACGACGCGCACTTCACGCCCGGCCTGAATGGCAAATACGCGTTCGACACCGCGGTAACTCGAGGCGATCTTCTCGAGTCCTTCCAGTCGTTTCACGTATGTCTCAAACGCTTCCCGGCGCGCGCCCGGCCGTGAACCGGAGATCGAGTCGCCCGCCTGCACCAGCACGGACACTTCGCTTTCGTGCGGCACATCGTCGTGATGCGCCGCGATGCAATTGACCACCAGTGGGTTCTCGCCGTACTTGGTGGCCACTTCGACGCCCAACTGCACGTGCGTGCCCTCATGCTCGTGCGTCAGCACCTTGCCGACATCGTGCAACAGCGCGCCGCGTTTGGCGAGGGCGACATCGAGTCCAAGTTCCGCCGCCATCATCCCGGCCAGCCACGCCACCTCTTTCGAGTGCGACAGGATGTTCTGTCCGTAGCTCGTCCGCCACCGCATCCGGCCGATCAACTTGATGAGCTCCGGATGCAGCCCGGCCACACCAACTTCATACGCGGCCTGCTCGCCGGTTTCAATGATCATGGCCTCGACTTCCTTGCGCGCCTTGGCCACCACTTCCTCGATCCGTCCCGGATGGATGCGGCCGTCGCTCACCAGTTTCTCAAGGGCCAGACGCGCCGTTTCACGTCGCACCGGATCGAAACACGACACCACGACCGTGTCCGGCGTGTCATCGATAATCACGTCGACACCGGTCGCCAATTCAAACGCCCGGATATTCCGACCTTCGCGTCCAATAATTCGGCCTTTCATCTCGTCATTGGGCAACGAGACGGCCGACACCGTCGTCTCGGCCGTCGTTTCCGCCGCGACACGCTGCACGGCAAGGGCGACGATCTTCTTGGCCTCCCGTTCCGCGTTGCGCCGCGAAGACTCGCGAATTTCCCGCAGTCGGTTCCCGGCGTCGGCCATCGCGGCATCTTCCATCCGCCTGATCAGTTCGGCCTTCGCCTGTTCAGCGCTCAATCCAGCCACTTGCTCCAGACGGCGCCGCGCGTCCTCCACCAGGCGCTCCACATCGCGATCACGATCGGCCAACCGCGCTTCCTGTTTGCCCATTTCGCCGATGCGCTGCTGGAGCCCCACTTCGCGTCCTTCCAGTGATTCACGGGCACGATCAAGCTGCCCTTCCCGTTCAAGGACGCGCTTTTCCTCGCGTTCAACATCTCCGCGACGGTCGCGCAGTTCCTTTTCGAGTGTTTCACGGAGCTGCATCAGCTCGGTCTTGCCTTCAAGAATCGCGCTCTTTCGCGCGGTGTCGGCATCACGACGCGCTTCATCCAGAATGCGGGATGCCGTTTCGTCAGCCGTCGCCTTGGCGCGGCGCTGGCCGCGAACTTCGACCTGTCGTCCCACAAAGTACATGACGACAGCCGAGATCACTCCCAGGGCGCCAAGAAGCGCCACAACGGGAAAATCCCCCATGAGATCTATGCTCCACCGCGGCGGTGCGCGGATTGAGTGTCCTTCGTATCACAGGGCATGTCAAACCCCGGAAACGCAGAGCGAACCACGGCAGATTCACCGGTCCGACAGTCGCTGCACCTTCCTTCGTGAACGTACGGAAATGCTTGCTACGCCGCAACCTGCGTTACGCTGAGGCCGGCTCCTCGCCTCGTTTGGCTGGCGGGAGCAGCGGTCGGATATCAGAGGCCAGCTGCCGCAACTCCGTTGTCAACGATTCAGCCGCCAATCGTTCTCGAAACAGCTCGTCGGTGATCTGCAGGGCTGCCAGTATGGCGGCCTTATGCGTCTCAACGGTGGCACCACTGGCGAGGATCGCCCGGATGGTTCGGTCGACATGCTCGGCGACGGCCTCGGTGTGCGCCGTTGAGGCCTCCGTTCGAAGGGTGTACTCCTCGCCGACAATGCGGACCCGGACCACGGACTTCTGGTCGATCATCGCTCGGCACCCGATGAGAGCTGCTGTCGAAGAAACCGCACCCGGTCAGCGACCTGCACTGTGCGTTCCCGTGCTTCGGACAGGCGCGCCCGCAGTCGCTCATTCTCCAGCATCAGGTCGTCAGACGAGGAACCCGTTCCCCCTGGCACCGTCGGAAGCAGCGGCGTCGTTGCGGGCGGAACCGGTGCCGGCGGCATCGCCGCCAACATGGCGAGCTGTTGCTCCAGCTCTCGCAGCCGAGACTCGGCGGCCAAGGCGCGGCGGCGATAGCCGGCGAGCTGCTCGCTGAGGTTGCGAACAAGTGTATCCAGCTCGCGGAAGGCGGCGACATCAGGTCGCACGAGGACGGACTCCCAGTTCCTTGTCGAGGGTTTCCAGCAGGCGCGCTCGGCGCCCCTCAATCTCCTTGTCCCTGAGGGTGCGCTCTGGATGACGGAAGGTCAATCGCCAGGCCAGACTCCGGGTACCTGCTGGTACACCGCTCCCCCTGAATTCATCGAAGAGGAGACCCGTTCGAGCAACTCGCCGCCCGTCGCCCGCAAGGTGGCCTCCACCGCCGCGGCCGTTACGCCGTCCGGCACCAGCAACGCCAGGTCAAACTCTGCCGCCGGCGTCACCGGCAACGGCATCACGCGAAGCCCGGCGGAGGCCGATGGCTCACGCTGGGCACTCTCGGCGTGCGCGTTGGTCGTCGGGGCGGCGACATCCTTTGATGAGAGCACGCCGAGACAGATCTCCACGCCAAAGGCGTCCGCGGCCCAGACCGGTCGATCGAGCGCGACCCGTTCGACGTGACCTACGATCCCTCGCCCTTCCACGTCAAGCATCCAAATCATCCGTCCGGTGCCCGGAGTGGCCGTGTGGCGGGCGCCCGGGAACGCGGCAGAGAGCATTCGTTCGGCAATCGCCTTGGCATCCCACACATCAAACGACGGTGGCTGCGGTTCGGAGAAATGCGTTGGACGTCGCGCCCCCATGATCAGTGCGCCCACGCGAAGTTCTTCACGCGGCAAGCGGTCATTGGCTGGCACAAACGCGTTCCCGATTTCAAACAACCGGATGTTGCCCTGCATGCGCGACAGATTGTATTCCGCGCGGCGCGCCAATGTGTCAAGCAGCGATGCGCGCAGAAACGGCTCGTCCTCGGCCAGCGGATTGCGCACGCGAGGCGTCTCGGCGGAGCCGGTGGAGGTAAAGGGCATTGGTCGCGTTTCGGCCAATCCCAAGCCCACCAGCGTATCACGCACGCGGCGACCCGCCAGGTGCAGCGGGTGGTCGGGCACGTTACTCGGCCGTGATGCCTCCAGCGTGTCCGGCAACGCGTCGAATCCAATCAGTCGGGCCACTTCCTCGATCAGATCAACCTCGTAGAGCAAGTCATGCCGCCATGACGGCGCGACGACAGCCAGAACGTCGCCGCGAGCGGACACTACGCATCCCAATGCTTCCAGTCGCCGCGTGATGTCAGTGACGGAGACTTCAGCACCAAGCACGTGCACCAGGCGCTGCGGTCGCAAGGTGATGGGCGCGCGATCGCCGGGCGGCACGCCCACTGATAACAGCGGCCCGATGCGTCCGCCCGCGACCTGCGCGATGAGGGCGGCGCCGAACACAGCCACTTCACGCAACGCGGCCGCGTCGACGCCACGTTCGAAACGATAGCTCGCGTCGGTGGAGAGTCCCACCAGTCGGCGCACGCGACGCACGAATCGCGGCTCGAACCACGCCACCTCCAGCAGGACGTCGCGCGTCTGTTCGGTGACTTCGGTGGCCTTGCCGCCCATGACCCCCGCCAGCGCCACCGGTGCCGCACCATCACAGATCACCGTGGTGCCTGCCGGCAGCGCGCGCGACGTGCCGTCGAGCGTGACCAGCGATTCACCCTCGCGGGTGGGACGCACCACAATGCGGCCTTGCGCCAGCGTGTCGAGATCGAAGGCGTGGACCGGCTGACCGAGCCCGTGCAGCACATAGTTGGTTGCATCGACGACATTGCTGATACTGCGCTGCCCGATACTCTCCAGACGCTTCCGCAGCCACTCAGGACTTGGCCCCACCGTCACGCCGCGAATGGCCATCGCGAGATAGGCGGGGCAGCTGACCGCGTCTTCGATACGCACGGTGATCCCGTCGGCCGTGGCCTGATCACGGCCCGACGTTTCGACGTATGTGGTGGCGATGTCCGCGAGATCCGTGCTCGGCATGTGCGTGGCGGGCACGCCGGTGACCGCCGCGATCTCGCGCGCCACGCCGCGATGGGACAGCAGGTCCGGGCGATTGGGCAAGACATCCAGATCCAGTCGCGTATCGGCAAGGGATAGCACATCCAGTAACGGCGTCCCCGGCGTCGCGTCCGTTTCGAGCCTCATGATGCCGTCATGCTCCTGACCCAATCCCAACTCACGCGGCGAGCACAACATGCCGTTGGACGTCTCACCGCGGATCTTGCGTTTCTCGATCTTGAGCCCACCGGGCATGACCGTTCCGGAGCGGGCAAACGGATACTTGTGCCCTGCCACCACATTGGGTGCCCCACACACCACGTCGAGCAACGTGCCACTGCCGTCATCCACCTTGGTCACCCACAGATGATCGGAATTCGGATGCCGCCCGGCTTCGACCACCTGCGCAATGACAAACGGCGACAGTTCGGCACCGAGTCGTTCGATGCCATCAAGCGTGACGCAGTGCCGGCTGAGCAATTCACCAACCTGCTCCGCGGTCAACGCATGCGGCACGAACTGCTTCAGCCACTCATGGGAAACGATCATCGCGCGAACTGCTCCAGGAATCGAACGTCGGAATCGTACAAGAGTCGTATATCGTTGATGCCATAGCGGGACATGGCGATGCGCGCCGGCCCCATTCCGAAGGCCCAGCCGGTGAACCGCTCGCTGTCCAGTCCCGCCGCCTCCAGTACGTTGGGATGCACCATGCCGCACCCGAGGATTTCGACCCACCGCAATCCCTTGCCGTCCTGCAGGTCGACCTCGACATCCATCTGCGCGCCCGGTTCGACGAACAGGAAGTACGAGGGGCCGAATCGCACGCGACGCGACGCCCCGTAGAACCGACGTGCTAACTCCGTGAGTGTCGCCTTGAGATCGACAAACGACACCCCTTCGTCCACCGCCAGGCCTTCCAGCTGCATGAACGCCGGCGCGTGTGTGGCATCGAAGAAGTCGCGACGGTACACCTGTCCCGGTGCCAGTACCCGCACCGGCGGCGCCATGCCCTGCAGCGTGCGCACCTGCACCGGTGACGTGTGCGTGCGCAGCAGCGTGTCGTCGCCCAGATACAGGGTGTCGTGCAACTCCATCGCCGGATGATCCGGCGGAAAGTTGAGCGCGCCGAAGTTGTACCACTCCGTTTCGGCTTCCGGCCCGAGCGCGATGGTGAATCCCAACTCGCGAAAGATCTCGCAGATCTCGTCGATGACGAGCGTCACGGGATGAAGTGTGCCCTTCCACCCATGACGGGCCGGCATCGTGGGATCGAACGCGTCGGCCCCTCCCCCCTCCGTCTGCCTCGCGACAAAGTCATCGAGATGCTGCTGCAGGCGACTCTTGAGACTGTTGAACTGCGTCCCCGCCGCGCGCCGATCCTCGGCGGGCAGGTCGCGCAAGGCGTTTTGCAGCGCGTTCAGTCGGTCATCCTTGAGCGCGTTGAGCTGGCCTTTCGCCACGTCAAGCCGCGTCGCGGGATCGAGGCCGAGGAGCAGCGCGCTCGCCTCCGCATCAAGCGCACGCGCCAGTTCGAGATACTCTGAGAGTTGCACGGGAAGTGTGGTAGAGCCGTGAGCCGATGCGACCTCGCAACGGGACCATACGCGCAGGGCCGGCGTCCCTGAAGGTAGCCGGCCCTGCGACATCGAACCTGCGCCGAGGAACTACGCGGCGCTCTTGGCGGCGTCGAGGGCCTTGCGCACTTGTTCGGCGATCGCCGCAAACGCTTCCGGCTCACGCACTGCCAGATCGGCGAGCACCTTGCCGTCGATCTCGATGCCGGAGGCATGCAGGCCGTTGATGAACGTGCTGTACGACATGTCATGCAGCCGGGCCGCCGCATTGATACGCACGATCCAGAGGCGACGGAAGTCGCGCTTCTTGTTCTTGCGATCGCGATACGCATAGCGCCAGCCACGCTCAACGGTTTCCTTTGCGGCCTTCCACAGTTTGGACCGGCCGCCAAAGGCACCCTTGGCGTGCTTCATGATCTGCTTTTTCCGCTTGAGGCGGACGACGTTGGATTTTACGCGTGGCATGAATCGATCTCCTTAGGCGAGTATAAGACGCTTGATGCGCTTGATTTCGCCATTCGTGGTCACGATGGTCGGCCGGCGCAGGTTACGCTTCCGCTTTGGATCTTTCTTGGTCAGGATGTGGCTCTTGTACGCCTTCAGGCGCCGGATCTTCCCCGATCCCGTC